>CAZOTV010000150.1:0-2021 GCA_964582795.1 uncultured bacterium | reverse complement strand
CCGTCGACCAACCGGAAGCGCAGCTCGAGGCGCCCACCCTCTTCCGGCGCGGTCATCGTGAACAGCTCGCCCTGGTAGCGGTAGTTGCCGTCGAGCATCACGTCACCCGTGCGGATGTCGAGGAACAGCCGGTCGGTCTCGAAGCCGGGTCGGGTGCCGGTCACGCCGCCGGCGAACACCGCCACCTGCAGCGTCGCGTCGTAGTGCAGGGTGCCGGCCGTGACCCTCAGGCCGTCGCGCTCCAGCGACAACGATCCCTCGGCGCTCAGCATGCCTTCGACCAGGTCGATGCGCACACTGTCCGCCGCGACCGTCCCGAACGTCCCGTCCACCGACACGACGTTCGCCTCGATGTAGACGCCATCTAGGTAGGTGATCGCCGCAGCGCGCACCGTGACGCCCGTCTCCTGGTCGGTGATGGTGCCGCCATCGGGCAGCGTGGTGACGCCCGTGCTGATGTCGAACGTCTGGCGCCCGGCCGGCGTGACCGTGAGCGCCGCGAACGGCGCGCCGGCCGACGCGAACGAGGCGAACGACGCGAACGAGGCGAACCCCGACACCGCGGGCAGCAGCGCCAACCCGGTCAGCGCTACGGCCACGAGCCTTGCACGCATCCGCATCCCCCGCTCCTCGACCTCGCTCCTACCCATGCCGCGACCCTACCGAACGCACGCGCTTCCCCCACATCCCGACCTCGCTCCTACACATGCCGCGACCCTACCGAGGCCACATGAGAGCGCGTCCCCCACGCGCCGGTCACGGCCTTAACCCTCGCGTTCCAACGCCACGGGACCGAGCGAGAACAGGTACGTGCGGTCGAACGGGCGCTCCGCCAGCAGCTCCAGGCCGGCCGACAACGGCGTGGCCATCACCTTGCGCACCACCTCGGGCACGCTCAGGTACGTTCCGAGCGTCTGGAACGTCGCGCCGAGCGACATCAACCGGCCCACCGGGGTCTCGGCCCGAAGGGTGAGCCCGGTGGCCAACTTGCGCTGCGCCCTGCGCCACTCGGCTTCCGTCACGCCTTCGTCCTGCGCCTTCTTCAACACGTCCATGTAGGTCGTCACGACCGCTTGCGCGCGTTCGGGATCGGTGCTGATGTACCCGTTGAACGAACCCGCTCCTTCGCCCGCCTCGTGACCCAACGACGCGGAGTCCGCCAGCCCCTTGTCGACCAGTTCCCAGAACAGACGGCTGCCGCTGCCGTGGCCGATGACGGAAGCTAGTAGCGCGGCGGCGTACCGGCGCTCGCTGTCCACCGAGACGCCCGGCGCGTACACCGCAACGTGCATCCGGTTGACCGCAGGGTCGATCACGCTGTCGGCGCCGCCATGCTGCTCGGGGCGCGGGTACGCGCGCGTGGCGTCGAACCGCTTCCACGACCCGGCCAGGCGCTCGGCCTGGGCGCGCACCTGGTCCCAGTCGTAGTTCCCGGCCAGCACCAGGGTGAGCGAGTCGGGCGAGTAGCGTCGGTCGAAGTAGGCTTTCATGTCGTCACGCGTGAGGTCCGTGATGCTCTCGCTGGTTCCCAGCACGCTGTTGCCAAGCGGGTGACCGTTCCAGAAGCGCTCCTGCGACAGTTCGAACACGCGGAAGTTCGGCCTGTCCTGGTACATGGCGATCTCCTCGAGGATGACGTTCTTCTCCATGTCGAAGTCCTCGCGTCGAAGGCTGGGGCGCATCAGTTCCGACAACAGGTCGAGCAGCGCAGGCGCGCGCTCCGGCAGCACGGCGCCGAAGTAGACGGTGCGTTCCTCGCTGGTGTAGGCGTTGTAGTCCGCTCCCAACTCGTCGAAGGTGCGGTTGATGTCCTCGGGGGACATGCGTTCGTTGCCCTTGAAGAGCATGTGCTCGAGGAAGTGCGACACGCCCGACACCTCCGGCGTCTCGTCGCGCGAGCCGGTGTGCACGAAGTAGCCCAGCGCCACGCTGGCGGCGTCGGGGTTGTGCTCCCCGACGATCGCGAGGCCGTTGTCCAGCACAGCGTGGTCGAAGCGCAGCCCTTCGGCGGTGCCGATGCC
>CAZOTV010000149.1:0-5472 GCA_964582795.1 uncultured bacterium | reverse complement strand
GACGTCGGCGCGCCCGGCCGCGCGGCGGCTGCCACCTCACCATGGCAACGCGGTGCGCTCCCCTGCGTTCGCGACGACACCCGGGGCAACGACCTCGGCCCCCACCGGGCGCCGCGCGGCGATGGCGCGCTCGAGCCGCGCCAACGCGTCACACGCGTTGCGACCGTCGAGCGGATGGCGGTACGCGGGGTCCAGTTCACACAGTGGCGCCAGCACGAACCAGCGCTCGTACATGCGAGGGTGCGGGAGCGTCAGGCTCGGTTCGCGCACGACCACGCCACCGACGTCGAGGAGGTCGAGGTCGATGGTCCGAGGACCCCAGCGGACGGTGCGAGTCCGGCCCATGCGGCTCTCGACGCCGAGCAACGCCGCCATGAGGTCGCGGGGGTCGTTCAGGCGAGTGTGCGGTATCAGCGCCACCACGGCGTTCAGGTACGGCGCCTGACCGGAGGGTCCGCCAACGGGCGCCGTTCGGTACAGCGACGACTTGGCTTCCACCCGCCCCAACGCCGCGAGTTCCGCCAACGCCCTGCGCATCCGTCCGTGCGGGTCGTCGAGGTTGCTGCCAAGGGCGACCAGCGCCCGCGGCGGTGTTGACGCCCACCCGCGCGCCGACGCGTCGTTCCCTACCCGGGCGTCGGCTGCTGGTTCAGTGCCGAACGCGGTGAACCTCCACCGATACGTCGCGCACCACGCCGGGCAACGGCGCGTGCGGCTTGTGGACGCGCACCGTGACCCGCTGGACGAGCGTGTCGGCCGCGAGCAGCGCGGCCGCGATGCGCGAAGCGAGCGCCTCGATCAGCCGGTAGCGTCGCTCCTCGGTCACGGCGCGACGAACGATGTCGTAGACGCGACCGTAGTCCACGGTGGACCGGAGCACGTCTCGCCCGCTCACGTGAAGCCCGAGTTCGACGTCGACGACGAAGCGCGCACCGAGCTTGCCCTCTTCGTCGTAGACACCGTGGTAAGCGTGGAACTCCATCCCGTCGACCCGGATGGTGTCGAGCATGGTGATCGGCGTCGAAGTCGGCAGGGCGCTCGCCGTCGCGTCTGGCCCACCGGCACCCTCCGCCGCTCGAAGCGCGCCCCACACGCGCACTGCCTGGTCATGCTCAGCCACGTCGTGCACGCGCAACAGCGCGGCACCGCGGCGCGCCGCCTCCAGGTGGATGGCCAAGGTGCCAGGCAGACGCCCGCGCGGATCCGGCGCATTCGCAAGCGTGTCGATCATGCGTTTGCGCGACGCCCCGACCACGACCTCGGCTTCGCGGGTGAGGCGCCCCAGCCCCGTGATCAGCGCGAGGTTGTGGGCGACGGACTTGCCGAACCCGAGACCTGGGTCGAGTAGCACGTCAGGAACGCCGTCGGCCAGCGCCTCGCGCCTGCTGGCGCTCAAGGCGCCCGCGACCTCTTCGACCACGTCATGGTAGCTAGGCGCCGCTTGCATCGTCCGCGGTTCACCCTGCATGTGCATGGCGATGGCGGGCGCACCGAACTCCGCGCACGTGCGCCGCATCGCCGGGTCGGCGAGGCCGCCGACGTCGTTGACGACGCGAGCGCCTGCCTCCAAGGCGGCTCGGGCGACGTCGGCCTTGCGCGTGTCGATGCTCACGAGCACGCCACGCTCGGCGAGCCCGGCGACCACGCCGACGACGCGCCGGATCTCTTCGCCGACGGGCACGTCGTCCGCGCCGGGACGGGTCGACTCTCCGCCGACGTCGACGATCAACGCTCCTGCATCGCGCATGGCGACGCCCGCTTCGACCGCCGCTTCCCGGTCGAGATGGACACCACCATCACTGAACGAGTCCGGCGTGACGTTGACGACGCCCATGAGCGCCGGCCCACGCCAGGCCAGTTCATGACTGCCATCCTCGAGCGGACGTCCGAACCGGATGCGGTGTTCGTCGAGAGTCCCGGGTGGAGCCTCGGCACCGGCGCCGTCGTGGGTCCGTGCGCGAGTTCCGGCGCGCGGGTCTGCTGGGTCCTCGGCGCGTGTCACGACCGGCATGCTAGCACCACCCGCCACGACCGGCGCTCGCCGGATGTTCTCGACCGGCGCACGCCGGCTGTTGTCGCCCGGTGCACGCCGGATGTTCTCGACCGGCGCACGCCGGCCGCTTGCGACCGGCGCTCGTCGGCCGCCTACGCCTGGCGCGACCCGGACGCCGGCGCAACGCGCCCGGTGCTCCCTCGCTCCGGTTGCCAGTCCGTCGGCCGGTCCGCGAGCCCCAGGCGCCACGCCACGGCCTGCGCCACGCGCACGCCGGCGTGACCGTCACCGTACGGGTTCGGCGCGCTGCGCATGGCCGCCAACGCGTCGGGGTCGTCAAGCAGCGTGATCAACGCCGCTTCGACGTCGCCAGGGTCGTTTCCGAGTAGCCGCAGGCCGCCCGCCTCGGCGCCTTCCGGACGCTCCGTCACGTTCCGTAGGACGGCAACGGGAACGCCGAGCGCCGCACCCTCTTCCTGGATGCCACCCGAGTCCGTCACGACCAGGTCCGCATGGGCCAACAGGGCGATCATCGAGAGGTAGTCCCATGGGTCGTCCAACACGACGTTCGGCACGCTCGACAACACCGGCATGACGGCGTCCCGAACGGCCGGGTTGAGGTGCACCGGGTAGACGAAGGTGTGATGCGGGAACCGCGCCGCGACGCGGGCCAACGCGTTCGCCAGGTCGGACATCAACGGCAGGTTCTCGCGTCGGTGCATGGTCACCGCCACCAGGGACTCACTCGGCACGCCGGCCGGAAGCCGGGCGCGATCGCGCGCCATCCGAACCGCGTCGACCGCCGTGTTGCCGGTGACGACCATGCGGTCCGCAGGCTTGCCCTCCGCCAGCAGGTGCTCGCGCGCCAGCGGCGTCGGGGGGAGGTCGAGGTCGGTGAGCACGTCGGTCAGTCGTCGGTTCGCCTCCTCGGGGAACGGTTGGCGCAGGTCGAAGCTCCGCAGCCCCGCTTCCACGTGGGCCACGGGTACGCCCTGGAGGAACGCGGCCAGAGCCACCGCGAACGTCGAGGTCGTGTCTCCGTGCACGAGCAAGTAGTCGACTTCCAGGCGGGGCAGCGCCGACGCCGTCTCGCGCGTGATGCGCGCGAAGAGCTCCGGCAGCGGTTGACGTTCCGTCATCACGTCCAGATCGGCGTCGGGGACGATGCCGAAGGTGCGAAGCGCGTCGTCGAGTTGTTCGCGGTGCTGCCCGGTGACCAGCGTCACCGGTTCGAGGTCGTGCCGTTCGCCGATCGCCGCGACGACGGGCGCCATCTTCGTGGCTTCCGGCCGCGTGCCGAACGCAACGCACACGCGAGGCTTCCGCCCACGGTTCGCGGGTCGGGTCATGCCGTGGCGCTGCGAGCCCTGCGCACCTCCGCCAAGCGCATCAGCGATACGCCCGCGATCATCACCACCGTCATGACCAGCGTCAGGAACGTCAGGACCGGAGGTGTGCTGGAGAGGAGCATGCCAGCGACGCCCAGCGCCAAGGTGGCCAACCAGAGAAGCACCACCGTCAGCCGCTTGGAGCCGTAGCGGGCGCGCAGCATGTCATGGATGTGGTCGTTCGCGGCAAGGGCCGGACTGGTCCCGCGGCGCAGACGCCGCAAGGTGACCTGGGTGATGTTCAACACCGGCAGCGCCAGCACCAACACCGGTGCGAGCACCGACACCGCTGCGGTCACCTTCAGCGCGCCGAGCACGCTGACCGCGGCCAAGACGTAGCCGAGCAGGTACGCGCCCGAGTCGCCCATGATGATGGTCGCCGGGCCGAAGTTGTGGCGCAGGAAGCCGAGCGCCGACCCGGCCAACGCGGCCAGGATGAGCACGGCTGCGCCTCGGTCTGGGAACTGGAGCGCCACGGCGAGCAGGCTCATGCTCGAGATGGCAGCGATACCGGACGAGAGACCGTCGAGCCCGTCGATGAAGTTGAACGCGTTGGTGAAGCCAACGACCCACAACACGGTGAGGATCACGGACAGCGTCTCGGGGATGAACAGGAACGTGGCGTCTCCGAAGTAGTCGGTGACGAACCCGATGCGCACGCCGTTCACCACCAGGATCCCAGCGGCCACGACTTGCGTCGCGAGCCGGAGGGCAGGCGGGACCTCCCACATGTCGTCGAGGAACCCTACCAGCGTCATCAGCGCGCCGCCGAGCACGATGGCGAGGAGCTCTACGCGGTACTCGTCGATGAGCGCGGGCGCGACCAGGCTCCCGATCAACACGGCGATGAGGAAGCCGCCGAGGATGGCGATCCCACCGATGTTGGGCAAGGCGCCGTCGTGGACGCGTTTCCCGTCACCGTGCGCCGATCCGCCCTGCTGGACGGCACGGATCCGAAGCGCGAACGAACGCACCATCGGCACGAACCAGGCGACGGCGATGAGCGCCGCCATGAACGCCGCGGCAGCCAACGGAAGGAAGGTGATCAGTGCGCTACGCACGTGCACCATTGTATGGCGCGAGGTAAGCACGCCATGAGAAGAACCTCGACGTTCTGCTCATCGGAGCCCACACCCGGCCTCGACCGCTCGCGCCCTGTCGCGCTGGTCCGACCCCGGACCGTGTTCAGCGCGTTCCGTAGATGCGATCGCCCGCGTCTCCCAAGCCGGGCACGATGTACCCGTGGTCGTTGAGGCGCTCGTCCCGCGCAGCGAGGATGATGTCGACGTCGGGGTGCGCCTTCTCCACCGCGGCGATGCCTTCGGGCGCGGCCAGGATGCATAGCAATCGGACCCGTTTCGCACCTTGCTCCTTGATCAGGTCGATGGCCGCCACGGCGCTGCCGCCGGTCGCCAGCATGGGGTCGAGCAGGAAGACGTCGCGCTCGGCGATGTCGTTCGGAAGCTTCGTGTAGTACCGCACCGGCGTCAGCGTCTTGGGATCGCGGTAGAGCCCGATGTGGCCGACGCGCGCGTTCGGCACCAGGCTCAGGATCCCGTCGACCATCACGAGCCCTGCGCGAAGGATCCCTACCAGCGCGAGCTTCTTCCCCGCCAGACGCTTGACCTTGGCCTCCGCCACCGGCGTCTCGACCACGGCGTCCTCGAGCTCGAGGTCGCGCATCGCGTCGAAGGCCATCAACATGCTGAGCTCCATGCAGAGGGCGCGGAAGTCGCGCACGCTGGTGTCTCGGTCACGCAGGATCGAGAGCTTGTGCTGCACCAGTGGATGATCCACGACGGTGACGGCCATGTTCGCCTCCTTACAGGCAGTGTTCGAAGCGGCCCCGTAGACCGGCGAGACGCGGCGCGAGCGCCTGCCATGGCGCGCCGGTGCGACGTGCGTTGGACACGAGAACGGGCCGCCCGAACGGACGGCCCGCGCCGCCGATGGCGGCGGTTCGCATTGGCGGAGAGGGTGGGATTCGAACCCACGGTGCAGCGTGAGCCACACAGCGGTTTTCGAGACCGCCCCGTTCAACCACTCCGGCACCTCTCCTCGAACCATCCCGGCGTGGACGCTTCGCCCTAC
>CAZOTV010000148.1:0-5480 GCA_964582795.1 uncultured bacterium | reverse complement strand
GCGACTGCTCGAGGAACGCAGCCCC
This sequence comes from uncultured bacterium, assembly GCA_964582795.1. Lineage (GTDB taxonomy): Bacteria > Deinococcota > Deinococci > Deinococcales > Trueperaceae > CAZACZ01. Next base: position 5,455 of record CAZOTV010000148.1, on the reverse strand, counting down.
GAAGCCGTGCTCGATGCCTTGCTAGCGGGCGGCCTGGTGTGGGGCGCGGGGGGCGCGAACGGAGGCGGCTTCGCTCCGTTGGCCGCTGCGGTCGACGCCTCGCCCGAGGCGCGCGTAGCCGCGCTAGGACGCGCCTTGCGCAGGCGCCAGCACACCGAGGCCCGTTCGCTCTCGGGCGGCGTACCTCCACACGCGCGCGACCTGCTTGGTTGGTACGGCGACCGCGTCCTGGTCCAGGACATCAAGGTGGTGGTGCGGGCGTTGCATCACGGGCACGCGGCTACCCGCGCCTCGAGCGCCATGACCCTCGAACCTACCGACGATCCGGCCGTAGGCGCGATGCTGCGCGCGCGAACCATCGACGAGTTGCCTCAGGCGCTCGGCGAGCGGTCTCCCTACGGGCGAGCGCTCGACAACGCTTGGGAACGGTACCGGCGCGAACGACGCTCGTTCTACCTGGAAGTCGCGCTCGATCTCACGTACCAGCGGGGCCTGGTCGAGCGTATCGAAGCGCTCCACGGGGGCGACCGAGCGGACGCCGTCGAGCTCCTCGGCCGCTGGCTCGCGCGCACCAACCTCCTCACGGCCGGTCGCTACCGCGTCATGAGCGGGATCAGTCCTGAAGAGATCGTCAACTTCTGTCTCCACAAGGACTTCGGAGGTGGCTTGGCGATGGTGCAGCGCGTCGCGATCGGGGCGTCGATCCGCGACGAGGCGGCGGCGTTGGGCGTGACCCTCGCGCGTGACGGCACGGACGCCGACCTGCTGCTGGCGTTGGAACGGGCCACCGACCGCTTGCGGCGCGAAGCCGCCCGCGCGCGCTTCTCGCGTTCGCCGTTCGGGCTGGGGCTGGTGCTGGCCTACCTGATCGAGCTCGAAGCCGAGACCACCGACTTGGTCACGCTGCTGGAAGCGAAGCTGCAAGCCCTGGAACCGGCCGACCTGCGTCGGCGTGTGCCGCGAGCGGAGGCATGAGATGTTCACACCCGATCGCCTCGTCGACGTCAGCATCTTCGTCGGAGAGGGCGACGTCGAGGCCGTCACCGCTGCCCTGATGCGCGAGGGGGCGCTTCACCTCGAAGCGCAGGAGACCGAGCAGTGGGCGCCCTCCCCGCGCTGGGCGGAGCTAGCGGACGTGTACCGCGGCTTCCTCGCACGGCTGGACGAGGTCAAGGGCGCGCTCGGGATCGAGGGCGGTTCTCTCGGACACACCGAGACCGTCCCTCGACCCACGCGAGACCGTCTCGACATCGAGTCCGAACTGCTGCGCTTCGAAGCGCGCGTCGGCGGGTGGCAAGACGAAGCGAACGCCGCGCGCGCAGCGGTGCACGAGCTGACGGATGCCGCGCGCCAGCTCGAACTGCTGACGCCGCTGGAAGCGCCGGTCGAGGACCTGCGCACGTTGCGCCACGAGCACGTCACCATCGGCACGCTGCCCACCGAGAACGTCTCGCGCGTGGCCGCGGCGCTCTTCCAGGTGCCGTTCGTGCTGCTGCCGCTGGAGCGGCGCGACGCGCGCACGCTGGTGGCGGCCGCCACCGCCGCCGAAGACGCGCACGTGTTGAACCGAGCGCTGAGAAGCGCCTTCTTCGAACCCGTAGGCCTGCCCGACCACGTCACGGGCGTGCCACCCGAAGCGCTCGCCACCGTGAACGAAGAGCTCGAGTCGGCCCGCGCGGACCAGGAGCAGATCGCCACGCGCGGCGACGCGCTGGCCAGCGAGCTTCGCGAGGAGCTGCTCGCCACCATCTCGCGAGCGCGACGCGACTTGGAGGCGTGCGAGGCGCTGCGGCGATTCCCCTACCACGACGGCATCTACGTCATCGCCGGCTGGCTGCCGGAACGGGGAGCCGAGGACGTGGCCGAGCGCCTGCGCGCGGTGGCGAAGGACCCCATCGTCATCGAGTCGCTCCCGCTCACACGAGGCGCCCGCAACGTGCCGACCAGGATGCGCAACCCGAAGTGGCTCAAGCCGTTCGAGGCGCTCGCCACCACCTTCGGCCTCGCCGGGTACGACGAACTGAACCCGACGCTGGTCGCTGCCATCGTGTTCCTGTTCATGTACGGGATGATGTTCGGCGACATCGGTCACGGAGCGATCTTGCTGTTGGCCGGCCTCGCGCTCGCAAGGCGCATGCCGTTCGGCATCGTGATCGCCGCCGCCGGAGCGTCCGCGACCCTCTTCGGCGTGGCGTACGGCGTGGCCTTCGGCGCCGAGGTGATGCACGCGCCGTGGCTGCGGCCGATGCACGCCATCTTCCCACTGCTCATCTCGGCCGTCGTGGCCGGGGTGGTGATCCTGAACGTCGGGTTCGCGCTGAACCTCGTATCGGCATGGCGCAACCGCGACATGCCGCGGTTCTGGCTCGACAAGAACGGCGTGCTGGGCATCGCGCTCTACTGGGCGCTGCTCGGCGGCGGCGCCGCGGTGTTCTTACTCGGCCTGCCTGCCGGCGTGTGGGCGATCCTCGTCGCCCCGCTCGCGCTCGGGATGTGGTTCCGCGAGCCGCTGGCCGAGCGGATGCACGGCGTCAAAGCGCCCTTCGGCGCGCACGCCCTGACCGGCTTCTTCGAGCTGTTCGAGTCGATCATCGCGTACGTGTCCAACACGCTCTCGTTCGTGCGACTCGGCGCCTTCGCCGTCGCGCACGAGGGCCTCTCGTCGATGGTGCTGCGCTACGTGGGCGGCCCCACCGGGTGGATCGTGCTGGTGTTCGGCACCCTGGTCATCGTCGGCTTCGAGGGCTTGATCGTCGGCATCCAAGCGTTGCGGCTGCAGTACTACGAGTTCTTCGGCCGCTTCTTCCAGGGGAGGGGCCGACCCTTCCAACCGCTCGCGTTCGAAGGAGGTCCCGATGGCTCGTCGTCGCAACGTTCTTGATCGCGCTGGTGCGCGCGCCCCCGCCGCGAAGCGCCTTCGCCTGCTGCTGATGGCGGCGGGCGTGCTGGTGGCGCTGACGGCGGCCGCGGCCGGTATCGCGTTCGCTCAGGAGACCGCGGCCGCAGGCGAGGCCGGCGCGGCCACGGGTGCCACCTCCGGTGCGCCGCTCGCTGCGGCCATCGCTACCGGCTTGGCGGCCATCGGTGCGGGGATCGCCGTGGGCATCGCGGGGGCCGCCGCCATCGGCGCCATCGCCGAGAAGCCCGAGTTGCTCGGCCGCACGCTGATCTTCGTGGGCCTGGCAGAGGGCATCGTGATCTACGGCTTGATCATCTCGTTCATCATCCTCGGCGGCGGTTGACCGCGCGAAGGCGCCACGAGATCGAGCATCGGCAAGACGGGAGACGCATGAGCGACCGCGTCGAGAGCAAAACGAGAAGAGCGGGCACGGAGGCGAGCGCCCAGGCCGTGGCCGGGCGCATCGTGGCGATCGGCCCACCCGACACGGTCCTGGGCCTAGGACTGCTCGGCATCGAGGGCCTTACCGCCGACACCCTCCCCGAAGCGCGCCACGCCCTGGACCGGGCGCTGAGCGCCCCTGGCGTGGCGCTGGTGCTGCTCACGCGCACCTGGAGCGAGGCGATGCGCGAGCAGTTGGAGCACATCGCGCTCGACGAGAGCGGGCCGCTCGTGGTGGAGATCCCGGATCCCGACGCGGAGGAAGAGGACACGTCGTTGGCGCAGCATGTCGAGCGGGTGCTCGGCGTGAGGTTGGACAGGTGACGTCGTGCGCGCGGGTGGACAGGTGACATCGTGAACGGACTGAGACAGGTGACGTCGTGAGCGCAGTGAAACGGGTGACGTCGTGAACGAGCTGTTCGGGAACCTCGACGCGCTCGTCGCGCACGTGCGGCGGCGAGCCGAGCAACGCGCCCTTGCCACGCTCGCGGCGGCCGACGAACAAGCCAAGCATATCGCCGAGGAGAACGCGCAGCGCGCGCTCGAGGCGGCGAAGGCGGCGGAGGCCGCCGGCCGCGCCGCGGTCGACGCTGCGCGCAAGGAGCGCCAGGCGACGCTGGACGCCGAGCTGCGGCGCCGGCGGCTTGAGGCGCGCGAACGGCGTCTCGAGCGGGTCTGGCGCGCCGCCGAGGCGGAGTTGAAGGAGATGTCGACCCGCGACGGAGCGCTGCTCGAGCACCTACCCGCTCTGGCTCGGACCGCTGCCAGGCAACTAGGCGGCGACGAGGTGCTCATCGCGCTCGACGCACGCCATCACGCCATGGTGACCGCCGACGAGGTCGCGGGCTGGGCCGAAGTGGGACGACCCAGGCTGAGGCTCGAGCCCGAGCCGCTCGGCTCCGGACACGGCCTGGTGGCCCGGTCGGGCAGGGCGCGCGTGGACGCGACCGTCGAGAACCGACTGAAGGAGGCGCGGGAGCGCCTGCGCGGCGAGATCGTGGCGCTGTTGGAGGGCGAACCATGAGCGTCGTCGGCACGATCGACCGCATCACGGGCCCGATCGCTCGCGTCCGCACCCGGTCGGGCGCCGACGAGCAAGTGGGCGTGCTGGAACACGTCTGGGTGGGCCACGAGCGCCTCGCCGCCGAGGTCATCTCGGTGAGCCGCGGTATGGCGACGGTGCAGATCTACGAGGAGACCGCGGGCCTCCGCCCCGGTGAGCCGGTGGAGGGCACCGGCCACCCGTTGTCGGCGCTGTTGGGCCCTGGGCTCATCGGTCAGACGTTCGACGGCATCCAGCGCCCGCTCGACGTGGTGCGCGACGCACAAGGCATCTACCTCAGGCGCGGAGCCAGCGAGGGGCTGCCGCCGCGGCAGTGGGACTTCACGCCGTCGGTGGCCGCCGGCGACCGGGTGCGCGGCGGATCGGTGCTGGGAAAGGTCCCTGAGACGCCGTCCATCACGCACCGGGTGCTCGTTCCACCGAGGCTGCTGGGCGAGAACGGCACGGGCGTGGTCGTGAGCGTCGCGCCGGCGGGCGCGCTCGCGAGCGACGCCGAGGTCGCGCGCGTGCGCGACGAGAGCGGAGCCGAGCACGCGGTGCCGCTCATGCAGCGTTGGCCGGTGCGGCAACCGCGGCCGTTCGCCAGACGCCTCGACCCGAACCGGCCGCTGGTGACGGGGCAGCGCGTGCTCGACCTGTTCTTCCCCATCGTCCGTGGCGGCACGGCCGCGCTGCCGGGCCCGTTCGGCGCCGGCAAGACCGTGCTGCAGCACTCATTGGCGAAGTGGTCCGACGCTGACGTGATCGTGTACGTCGGCTGCGGCGAGCGCGGCAACGAGATGGCGCAGGTGCTCGAGGAGTTCCCGGCGCTGATCGACCCACGCAGCGGAAGGCCGCTGATGGAACGCACCATCCTGGTGGCGAACACCTCCAACATGCCGGTGGCCGCCCGCGAGGCGAGCATCACCACCGGGATCACGCTGGCGGAGTACTACCGCGACCAGGGCATGCACGTGGCGTTGATGGCCGACTCGACCTCGCGCTGGGCCGAGGCGCTGCGCGAGATCGCCGGCCGGCTCGAGGAGATGCCGGCGGAAGAGGGCTTCCCGGCG
>CAZOTV010000147.1:0-5480 GCA_964582795.1 uncultured bacterium | reverse complement strand
GGCGTCCAGTGCCAATCCCCATGCGCCAGTCCGCGCCTGGCACCCTCTTGGGCTGCGGCGGCAACGGCGTCGGCGTCGGCACCTTGCCCGAGGGCAGCCGACAGCGCGAACGCCATCGCCATCGCTCCCGAGATCGCGGTGCGGGTGAAGTGGCTGACGGAGCACGACTGCACGACCTCGGCCTCGAGGCGATCACGGTCATCGAACGCGATCGCCAGCGGTGCGACGCGCATGGCGGCGCCGCAACTCGTGCCCGCGCGCGGGACGCTCTCCAGCGGTGCCCCGGCCTTCAGCGCTTCCAGGGTCTTGAGCGTCGACGGTCCGACGAACCGGTGGGCGACGACCCGCGGGCTCGTACCCCAAGCCAGCAGTCGCTCGGCCCAGGCCCGCGGTTCGACCGTGCCGTGCTCGATCAAGAGTTCGGCCAGCAACAGGGTGTGATCGGTGTCGTCGGTGACCGAACCGGGCGGCAACGCGTGGTGTGGGTGGCGCTCGTCAGCAGCGCGCAGGGTGGTGATGCCGCCGTACCAGGCCCGGATCGTCTCAGGCGTGAGGAACTCGGCGGGCATGCCGAGGGCGTCCCCGACGGCCACACCGACGAGCATCCCGCTCGCTCGCTCGAGCAAGGAGGCGTCCGCCCGGGCCGCCGCCAGACGTCCAGCGCCGCCCGTCACCACGCACGACCTTCGACGCGCGCGACATCCACGACGCGCGGACGAACCCGGACTTCGACGACATCATCGGGCTCCAGGGCCTTCAGCGGGTTGCCGTCGGCGCACACGTAGGCGCCGCCCTCGAAGCCGCGCATCTCGACCGTCTCCCCCGCATCCAGACCTACGTAGCTAGACCGCAGTGGCTCCATCTGACGGTGCCGTTCGCGGTCCAGTTCGGCGAACACGAGCGGGAAGCTCGCCACGATGCACCCGGCAGGCACGCCGACCGACGACGACAAGGCGATGCCGCCTACCAGCGCCTTGCCGTACATCCCCTCGCACTCGGTGAAGCCCACCACGACACACCCGACGTCCTCACCCGCACCGACGAGGACTTCGCGGCCACCACCGACCTTCGTGACGCGGGCGCCGGTGCTCGACAACGGCCTGGGTGTGCCTAGCACCTTCCTGCCATGGAAGAACGCGTCTGCATCGAGGTTCGCGAAGGTGTCGTCGAGGGTTCCGACGATGGTCGTGGACACGACGACGTCATTGAACGCGAGTGCCGCGGCCCCACCCACCCGAACCCCGAGGGCGTCGACGGACTCGACGCTCAGCCGTTCCGGCGCGAGGTCCGCCACGCCGGCGCCGGGGCAAGTCACGAGGGAACCGACGTTGGTGGAGCCGGCTCCGACACCGATGATCGGACAACGCAACCCTGCCCGGTCGAGTGCCACCGCGACGTCGGACAAGGTACCGTCGCCGCCCACGACCGCCAACGCATCGACGCCATACCCAACGGCATCGCACGCCAACGTCATGGTGGTGTCACGCCCACTTTCATCGCCACCCGACGAGAGCAGGACCAGCTCGGGGACGACGCCTGGAACGACGTCGAGAAGCGCGTCGCCGCCGAGTTCACCCGCCCCGGTAACGACGACTTCCGGCACCAGCGCCATCACCGTCATCCGCGCGAGCCGAAGGTTGTGCGCCGCCCCGCGCCCCGCGCTCGGGTTCACGATGAGACCGAGCCGCGCGACGTTCACCCGAACCCGCCGCCTTCGGCTCCGCTGCCGGAGACGGACTTCCGTTCGCTCGCGGCTGGGTGCACCGACGCGACGATGGCGGCGACCGCGGACCGGACGTCCGGCGCCCGCCACACGTTGCGCCCGATCGCCACACCGGCGGCCCCACCGGCCATCGCGTGGTCGACTTCGCGCACGACCTCGGAGAGATCCCGCGCGCTTCCGCCCAGGACCAGGACGGGAGCGAAGCACGCTTCGGTCACCTGCCGGTACGCGTCCGGGGGGCCCGCATACTTGGTCTTGACGATGTCCGCACCCATCTCGGCGCCGATGCGGGCCGCGATGGCGATCTCCTCGACCGTGGGTTCGCCGCCGAAACCGAGGGGCAGCATCTCCGCCATGAGGGCCATCTCGAGTGCGCGACACTCCACCGCGACGTCACCGAGTGTCGCGAGGCTCGCTCCTTCATCGGGAGTGCCGCAGAAGCCCATGACGGCCACCGCGTCGGCACCCAAGCGCGCAGCGTCTTCCACCGACGCGATCAGGCTGCTGGTTCGGGGCACGTCGCCGATGCTCGTAGCGCCGCCATCGAGTCGCACCACGAGGCCGATCCGTCCGAGGTGGCCTGCGAACCGTCGTGCGATGCCTGGGGTCGTGAGGATCGCGTCCGCGCCACCGGCGACGATCGCGTCGATCAGCGCGCCGGGATCCTGCAGGTGACCGAGAGGGTGCATGCCCGGAAGGCCATGGTCCATGGCCACGATCACCGACCTGCCGTCGTCGCCGAAGATCCGGTTCATACGAACGGTGACGCCGCTACTCATCGTGAGACCTCCCGGGAGCGCACCTGGGAAAGGCGCAACATCTCGCGTGCGGCCGTCGCGTCCGTGGCCAGGGTGTCGACGTAACCGCCTTGAACCGCGCCCAGGATCGCTGCCGCCTTCTCCGCACCGGACGCGACGGCGATCTTGTTCGGCACCTGGCGCAAGCGATCGAGATCGATGCTCACTACGAACCTCAGTGCGTCCTCCACACAGGTGCCATCGGAGCGGTAGAAGCGCATGCAGATGTCCCCGACGACGCCCGCGTCGTGCATGCGCCGTTTCGTGGCGTCGTTGAGATACGTGGCGAACAGCATCTGGAGTTCTCGGCCCAGGTCGATGTTGCCGATCCCGAACAGGGCGACGTCGAGCGACGACCAGGCATTGGTGACCTGAGCGACGTCGGCCGACGCCATCAGCGCCTCATAGGTGTCCTCGCTCTCGACGATGGCGGGAAGGAAGAACGGGATCCATGCTCCACCGAAGCGCTCGCTGAACACCCGCGCCATCTCGTGCACCTGGAAGCTCGGCGCAACCTGTCCGAGACCACCCATCAACGGGACGATGCGTAGGTTGCGGCGGCGCCGGGGCTCGAGCGCCTGTGTCACCTCGTACAACGTCCTTCCCCAACCGAGTCCGATCGCCGCATCGTCGGGCAGGATCTCGTCGAGCAGCGTTGCAGCTGCATGACCCAGGCGACGCCGGGTGAACGCCGAGTCTTCTGGGTGGCCGGCCACGACCACGGCCCGCCTGAGGCCCAACCCCCGTTCGAGGTCTGCCGCAAGCGACTCGTCCGTACGCGACGGGTCGACGACGCTGATCTGCACGATGCCGACGTCGCGCGCTTCATGCAACGCTCGTAGGACTCTGCTGCGCGACACGTTCAGCATCTCCGCGATCTCGGCCTGTGTCTTGCCCTCGAGGTGATACAGGCTGGCCACGGTGTGAAGGAATCGAAGATGCTCGGTCGTGTCACGACCATGCGTCCGGATGGACATTTGTACCTCGCAATTGTTCAACCGCTTGGCGTGAGCATAGCCGACACCCCTGGCGCCGTGTCAAGACGCTGCGCGAGGATCCGAAGACGCACATAACACAGCCCAGCACCAAGCGTCCGGCCGGAACCTTTGGGCTCCGGCCGGACGAACGGCGTTGTGGGTGTACGAGGGGTGTTGGTCGCTCGACTCTTCCGCCTCGACCCTATCTACGGGTCAGGCCTCCCTCACGGCCCGGCCGGCTCCGCCCAGAACTCGGCGTTCGTCACGTTCCCCGACGTCACTTCGAGGACCTGCTCGCCGATCAGGTTCTCCACGATCGCGCCCGGTGCGGACACCGAGCCGAACGCGAGGTAGGTGCCCGGCGGCACCGACAAGTCGAGCGGCACGTAGCCGCGGGTGAGGTCGACGTCCATCTCGTAGTCGGCCGGGTCGAGCACGTCCACGTCACTACAGTCCGCCGTGGTGCAGGCCCACAGGCCGACGCTGGCTTGTGGCGCGCCCGCCCAAGGCGCCGACGGGCCGCCGCCCAGTGCAGCGTTGGCGTCGAGCAGGCCGGCACCGCACTCGTCGCCCGACGGCCGGTCGCACTTCTCCGCGGAGATCGGGGCGGCCGTCGTGGTGATCGCGTCATAGACGTCGGCGTAGGTCCGGTTGGGGTCGTCGGCCAGCAGGAGCGCCACCACGCCGGTAACGTGCGGCGCCGCCATGGAGGTTCCCTGGAACCAGAAGTAGTTGTCGACGCCGTTCGCCTTCGTGGTGCTAAGGACGCCGGTCGGGAAGTACCCGCCGTTGACCTCACCGATGTAGACGTAGTCGAAGTCGCCTCCCGGAGCCGAGACGTCGACGTGCGACCCGTAGTTCGAGTAGTAGGCGCGCGCGTCGTACGGGCCGGTGGCGCCGACGGTGATCACGCCGGGGCAGTTGGCGGGGGCGAACATGTCGGTCGGTTGACTGTCGTTGCCGGCCGAGACGACCACGATGACGTCCTGGCTGGCGAGGTACTCGGTGATGGCGGCCATCTCCGCCGGGCACTCGCCTACGCGGCCGCCGAGGCTCATGTTCATGACCCGCGCGGGGTTGGGGTTGTCCGGGATGACCCAGCCGACGGGGTAGGTGTACCCCGGCACCGTGAGGCCGCTGGCCCACACCATCCCGGCGGTGATGGCCTCGAACGAACCCGAGCCCTCGTCACTCAACACCTTCACCGGCAGGATGGACGCGCCGTGACTGATGCCGGCCACCAGCGGGGCGTTGGCCGTGCGCATGGCGATGGTGCCGGACACGTGGGTGCCGTGGCTGACGAAGTCGGCGAAAGGATCGCCGCCGTCGGTGGCGTCGTCGTCGAGATTGATGAAGTCGTACCCGGGTAGCCAGATGCCGTCCAGGTCGCCGTGGGTCTGGTAGCCGGTGTCGAGCACCGCCACCGTGACGGCGTTCGAAGTCCCGTTCTCGACCCCCCACGCGTCATGCAGGAGCACGGACGGGTAGTGGTACTGGAGGTCGTAGATCAGGGGCGGCGTCACCTGATGTGCCGAGAAGAGCCAGTTGGGCGCGGCCGACACGACGTCGGGGCGCAGCTGCAACGCTTCGGCCAAGGCGATGGTCTGCTCGACGCTGGTGACGCCCTCGGCGCGCCACGTCTGCAGCGTGCCCGCCACGAAGCCGGCGTCCGGTGCGTGAAGCTTCACGCCGTCCACCGTGAGCTCGGGCGCGCCGCCGCTGCCGTTGGCGCCGAACGTAGGCGAGGCCCCCGCCCGGAAGCGCACCAACAACTCGCCTGGCACGGCGCGCATGTCGTTCCACTCGATGGGAACGTCTTCGCCTGGCACGTAGCTGCGCTTGCCGAAGCTCCCCGGGTCGACGGAGGCGGCCGTGGCGTTGAAGCCCACGGCGCCAGGTGTGGGGATGAGATCCGAGCGCATCTCGCCGCGGACCGTACCGGGTTCGATGCCGAGCACGGTCAGGGTGACCGCGTTGCTCTCG
>CAZOTV010000146.1:0-5480 GCA_964582795.1 uncultured bacterium | reverse complement strand
GCCGGGCCGCGCACCCTTCGCGTCGAAGCCCGCTCCGAGGACGGGGGATTGGCGGTTCGCTCGGTGCGACTGCGCGTGGACGACGTGCTGGCGCGGCCGTGATCGGGCGCACCATGCAGGGACCAACCACGAGGGAGCGCGCCTTGCGCGAACCTACCGGGTACGGACAGCGTCCCACGAAAGAACGTCCCGGGTAGGACCGGGCCCAGCGGGAACCTGCCCAGCAGAAGCCGACCCAACGGGAACCGGCTAGGCCTCTCGAGGAAGTAGCACGACCCAGCGATCGGTGATGGTTCCTTCGCAGGTCGACCGCAGCGAGCAGCGTGCGCACGCCCCCGGTGCGCACGCTTCCCGCCGCACGTAGCCGCGACGTTCGAGCTTGGCGAGTTCGGCTTCGACGTACTTGGCTGGCACGCCCAGGCGCCTGGCCATGTCGTCGGACGTGACCGGAACGCGCGCCGCCTCGAGGATCTCGACCGTCAGGGCCACAGCACGAACACCCCCAGGGCCAACAGGTACGCGACGGCCGTCTGGTACGCCGCCGAGAGCAGCATCCACCGCGTTCCGAACGCTTGCCTGAGTGCGGTCAAGGTGGCGACGCAGGGCATGTACAAGAGCGTGAACACCATCAGGGCCATCGCGCCGCCACTGGACAGGACACCGGCGAGCCTCACGCTGAGGCCCGTGTCGATGGCTTCCCCACCGCCGAAGCCCCACAGCGCCGTGAGCGTGTCGCGAACGGCGATCCAGGCGCCGGATCCAAGCGTGCGCAGGCCCTCCATCCAAGCGAGCGGTTCGACCGCGGCGCCGCCGACCAACGTCAGGGCCAGGCCGCCGAGGACGACCTCTTTCGCCACCGCTCCGGGGATCAAAGCGCCGACGATGCGCCAGTCGTTCATCCCGAGGGGAGCGAACACGGGAGCGAGGGAGCGAGCGACCGTCTCGAACAGGCTGGCGCCGCCCGGCAGATGCAAGCTCAGCAGTGCCCACATCAGCACCATCGCTACCAGGATCGGACCGCCGGCGCTTCGCAAGAAGCTTCGGGTGCGGGCCCAGGCGAGGCCGAGAACGAGGCGGGTCGGCGGCCAGCGGTAGCTCGGGAGTTCCATCGTGCCGGTGCTCGGCGCCGCCGGCAGGAGCTTCCGGAACAGCAGCGATGACGCGAGCGACACCGCGAACCCCAGCAAGTAGAGCCCGGTCACGACCCACGCGGCATGGGCCGGGACGAACGCGGCCGCGAGCAGCACCAGCACGGGCAGACGCGCGCTACACGGGATCGACGGGAGCGCCAACGCGACGCGCAAGCGCTCGCTGCGTTGCTCGAGGCCGCGGGTGGCCTGGACGGCGGGAACGGTACACCCGAGCGCAAGGACCATCGGCAAGACCGCGCGTCCTGGTAGGCCGAGCGCCTTCATCAAGCCGTCGGCGAGGAACGCCACGCGCGCCAGGATGCCTGCGTTCTCGAGGAACCCGAGGATCGCGTAGAGCGCGAACAACACCGGCGCGAACGCCACCACCGTGCCCACGCCATCGATGAGCGCCCCCGACAGGAACGAGATCGCCAGGGCGGGCAGAGGCAGCGAGGCGACCCAGCCGGACAGGACGGCTTGGATCGTTCCCATCATGGCCACCCACGGGTCGGACAGCGCGAAGGTCAGATGGAACGTCAACGCGAGTCCGGCAACGAGGGCGATCGGACCCACCACGGGATGGAGCAACCAGCGGTCGACGCGGTCGCCCGGGTCCGCGCGGCCCTGGACGTGTTCCGTGGTCGCTGCCGCGATCCCGGTCGCCGTCACGTGGCGCGCCTCGGCGATCGCGAGGAAGGGGTCGATGCCATCCGCGCTCAGCGCTTCACGCTCCGCGCGGGCGGTGGGTTCGTCGATGGGAAGTTCGTCCGCCAGGGCGGCCAGCGCATGCCAGCGGGTGAGGGACGATGGCGCCAGCGCGACGCAAGCCGAAGTGATGCGCTCCGGGTAGGTGGTGATCGGGTCAGGGACGCGGGCTTGGCGAGCTGCGTCCACCAGGCTGCCGGCGCCGTGGCGGCGGTGGTCTCTCAGGGTCACGACAGGAACGCCCAAGCGCGACTCGAGCGCGGCGGCGTCGACGGAGATCCCGCTGGCCATCGCCTGTTCCACCAGGTTCAAGGCGACACACATGGGCCTTCCGAGTTCGGTGAGTTCGAGCGTGAGCGTCAGGTCCCGCGCGAGGTGGGTGGCGTCGACGAGGTTCACGATCACGCCGTCGGGATCGGCCGCGATGGCGGGCAGCACGACGTCTTCTTCCGGGCTCGTGCTCGCCAACGTGTAGGCGCCCGGCAGGTCCACCAACACGATCTCGTCGCCGCCTATGCGGGCGGCCGCGGTGGTGACTTCGACCGTGGTGCCCGCCCAGTTGCCGACCTCGAGTCTGCTGCCGGACACGGCGTTGATCAGGCTGGTCTTGCCGACGTTGGGGGTGCCCACTAGGTACCAGCGGGCGGACGTCGTTCCACGCCCGCTTGCCGACGTCGCGGACGGTTCCGGTTCAGACGGTCGTTTGGGCAACATGATCGGCCTGCGTGAACTCGACGATGACCTGTCGCGCTTCGTGCTCGCGCATCATGAGGTGCACCGTGCCGACGCGAAGCTCGAGCGGCCCGCGTTGCGGCGCACGCCCAAGGAGCCGCAGCTCCGCGCTGGGACGCACACCGAGCGCCAGCAGGCGACGGCGGAGGTGGCTGGCCCCGTGGATGTCGACCACGCGGGCGCAGCACCCGAGTTCCAGCGCGCTCAACGGGCAGACCCGACGACGACCGCAGTCGTCGGGCGGCGCGCACGAGCACCGGCAATCCGTAGCGCTCGCGTCAGGATTCATGCCGCAGCATCCCCCGCTTGGCCCACTTCGCGACAGGGACATCCGTCATACACGCCCATACCGCCGCAAGGTCTCGGTCCAGCGCGCCGGCCGCGGCCACGTCCACGAACGCGCGCATCGTGCCGCCGAAGACGATCGTCGCCTGGATGGCGCGCCCCCGCTGGTCACGGCTGCAGGATCGTGACCCCCAGGGGCGCGAACTCGGCCATGGACGCCAGGACTGCGCCGGCGTCCGCCAGGGGCCGCCGCGCGCCGATCAGACGTTCGAGGGGCACGTTCGCGGTACGCACGAAGGTCAGCATCTCCGGGTACTTGTGTGCCTGCATCCCGTGGCTGCCGACGATCCGCAGTTCGTGCTTGATGGCGATCTCGAGCGGGATCCGTGGACTGGCGTCGTCTCCCAAGAGCAGCCCGAGCTGCAGGTGCCTACCGCGTTTGCGCAGCGAGCGGAGCGCTTGGCGCGCCGTGCCGGCGCTGCCGAGCGCGTCGACCGCTACATGTGCGCCGCCGTCGCTGACCGCTCTGACGGTGTCGACCGGATCGACCTCGGAAGCGTTCACGGCCTCTGCCGCGCCGAGCTCGCGCGCCAACTGCAGGCGCCTCGGTTCGACGTCCACCGCGATCACGCGCGCGCCCATGCGCGCCGCGATGGTCACGCTCGACAGGCCCACGCCACCGCAGCCGTAGACCACCACGGTCTCCCCCGGACGAACGCCGGCTTGCGCCGTGAGCCCCGCGTAGGCCGTGGTGAAGCGGCATCCGAGGCTGGCGGCCTGGTCGAAGTCCATGGTGTCGGGAAGCGGCACCAAGTTGACGTCGGCCCACGGCACCATCACGTACTCGGCGAAGCTGCCCCAGCCGTCGAAGCCGGGCTGGTACTCGCGGGCGCAAAGGTTCTGATGGCCGGCGTCGCACTCGGAGCAGTGTCCGCAGCCGCAGCAGAACGGCGCCGTCACCCGCTCTCCGCCGGCGAAGCGCTGCACCTCCGCGCCGACGGCTACCACCACACCGGCGAACTCGTGACCCGGCACGTGCGGGAACGACACGGTGTCGTCATGGCCGACCCACGCGTGCCAATCGCTGCGGCACACGCCGGTGGCGCGAACCTCGACGATGGCGCCGTGAGGAGGCGGCTCCGGGTCGCGAACGATGGTCAAGTTCGGGGTCTGTTTGGGAGCGTCGACGAGGATGGCGCGCATGGCGCATGGTAGCGCGGTGCCACTCGGACCGGGACACCCAACACTGGCGCCGAAGCCGCGTGAACACCCACCATCGTGATAGCAGGACCTTGGCCGTGCGAGGAGGTCTCCCAGGATGCGGGCCATGGTGATCTACGAGTCGATGTACGGCAACACCCAGAAGGTGGCGAACGCGCTTGCCGCTGGGTTGGCACGGTACATGTCGGTGGATCTCGTCGAAGTCGGTTCGGCGCCCGCGACGTTGCCCATCGACCTGGACCTGTTGTTGGTCGGTGGCCCTACGCACCGCTTCGGTCTCAGCCGCGCGAAGAGCCGCGCCGACGCGGTGGCGTGGGCGCGGAACGACGGCAAGGACGGCTCTCCCACGGACGTCGCTCGGGCAACGCGCCTCGGACTACGCGACTGGCTGAAGGCCCACCCTTGCAAGGAGGCGCGGGTTCCGTCGGTGGCGTTCGGCACGCAACTCGAGCGGCCGCGTTGGCTGGCGCGCTTCGGCACCGCGGCCGACGCCATCGAGCACTGCCTGCTTCGCCTCGGCATGCCGTTGGCCGCGCCCACGCAGCAGTTCTACGTGCAGGGGATGTCCGGCCCGCTCGTGGCCGGTGAAGAGGAGCGCGCCACGGCCTGGGCGGCGACTCTCGCCGCCGAGATCACGGGCCGAAGTTCCGAGGTACTGCAACGCTTGGCACGCGAACACGAGAAGGTGTTGATGGCCCAGCGGGGCGGCCAAAGGTAGGAGTCGGGCGGGGTGAGCGTCTGGGGCGCCGTGCGTGTGCACGATGACCGCGCGACCTACGAGTGAGGCGGCGCCGGCGAAGTCACGGTGACCTGCCGGCCCCACCAGCCGCTCCACTAGCCGCCCCCTAGCCGCCGATGACGCGCACCATGAACACCTCGTCGACGTCCTCGCCGTCGACCACGAGCGCGTTGCGTTCGTGACCGAACGCCTCGAACCCGAACGCCTCGTAGAGCCTGCGTGCCGGTTCGTTGTCGGCTGCCACGCCTAGGTTCACCTGGCGCAGACCTTGCATGGCCGCTGCCCGCTGCAGCAACTCTGCTACCAGTGCCCGCGCGACACTCCGGCCGCGAGCGCTGGGGGTCACGTACATCCCCCACATGGTCGCCTTGTGGCGCTCTTTCGCGTGGGCTTCCCTGCGGATGCCCACCATGCCCACCAGCTGAACACCGTCGTAGGCTCCCAGCACCACGAACCCGGGTCCGGGCTCGATGCGTGTTGCGGTCTCCTGGAGCGACCGCGCTTCTTCTTCCTCGGCGCTGGTGGAGAACGCCCTCGGACTGTCGTGAAGCGCTTCGATGCGGAGCGCGCGGAAGTCGGCGGCGTCGCTCGCCGTGAGCGCACGGATCACGATGGGTTCGGCCGTGTCGGCGTCGGGCATGAAGGCCTCCAGCCCACATTCTGCATGG
>CAZOTV010000145.1:0-5540 GCA_964582795.1 uncultured bacterium | reverse complement strand
CGACGCCGCCCTCCGCCCGGAAGCGGAGATCGAGCGCTTGGTCGCCCCGTTCCTCGGCGGAAACGACCCCCTCTTCGGCCGCCGTTTCGACGGAACCCTCGCCGACTTCTTCGACGAGGAAGCCCTCGCCGCGCTACGCCCGGACCCCGCCCGCCTCACCATCCTCTACGGCTGCGGCGCCGCACTGGCCGGCTGGCCCGGCCCCCTGCTCTACGTCGACCTGCCCAAGGACACGCTCCAACACCGCTCCCGCAAGAGCCTCGTCACGAACCTGGGTCGGACGCAGCCGGACGCGCCCAAGCAGATGTACAAGCGCTTCTACTTCGTCGACTGGCCGGCCTTGGACCGGCACAAGCAGCGTCTGCTGCCCGACATCGACGTCATCCTGGACGGGCAAGACGCCACCAACCCCAGCTTCATGGCTGGCTCCGACCTGCGCGACGCCCTGCGCGCCATGAGCCGTTCCTACCTCCGCGCCCGGCCCTGGTTCGAACCGGGCCCGTGGGGCGGCCAGTGGCTGAAACGGATGATCCCGCAGCTGCCGCAGGACGCGCCCAACTACGCCTGGTCGTTCGAGCTCATCACCCCGGAGAACGGCCTGACGCTCGAGAGCGGCGGCGAGCGCCTCGAGGTGTCGTTCGACATGCTCATGTTCCAGGAGGCCGGCGCCGTCCTGGGCGAGCACGCCGAGCGCTTCGGCACCAGCTTCCCCATCCGCTTCGACTACCTCGACACCATGGAGGGCGGGAACCTGTCCCTGCAGTGCCACCCGAGCCCCGCGTACATCGAGGCGGAGTTCGGCGAGCCGTACACGCAGGACGAGACCTACTACATCCTCGACTGCGCGCCTGGCGCCCGCGTCTACCTGGGGTTCCAGGACGGCATGAACTCGAACGAGTTCCGTACCACCTTGGAGGAGAGCGCTCGCAGCGGTGCCGAGGTGGACGTCGAGCGCTTCGTTCGCACGCTTCCGACCGAGCGCCACGACCTTTTCCTCATCCCCCACGGCACCGTCCACTGCTCGGGCGCCGGCAACATGGTGCTCGAGATCAGCGCCACGCCGTACATCTTCACGTTCAAGCTGTACGACTGGGGGCGCGTGGACCTCGACGGTCAACCGCGGCCGCTGAACATCGAGCGGGCGTTCGCGAACCTCGACTTCACGCGGCAGGGCAGGGTGGTGGATGACACGCTCGTGTCTCGGCCGAGGACGATCCGGGAAGGGGACGGCTGGCGGTTGGTGCATCTGCCGACGCACCCCGCGCACTTCTACGACGTCCACCGCATCGAGATCACGACGGCCGCCCGGATGACCACCGACGGGTCCCCGCACGTGCTGAACGTGGTGGAGGGCGGGCCGGTGCGGCTGCGCACGTCGGGCGGTGAGGTGGTGTTCCACTTCGCGGAGACGTTCGTGGTGCCGGCGGCGGCGGGGGCGTACGAGCTGGTGAACGAGGGGGTGGGGGAGGCGAAGGTGCTCTTTGCGTCTCTCAAACCCATGTGGAGAGCCCATTGAGCAGGGCGGTCGCTTCGGGCTATCCGTTAGCAGGTTTCTGACGCCGCATGTCCGATAGTGGCGGCGCTCGCAGAACGCTAGACGTGCGACGTTCGAGCGGGCCTGATGAATTGGACGTGTTCAACTGGCACCATGTCGTGACACCTGGTGCGGACTATTCCTGCTTCAGTAGCCTGCAAGGACGAGCCAGATGAACCCGATAGTGGCGGCGACGATGAAGAGCGGGCCCCACGGGAAGTTCGCGCCATCATTGGTCGTGGCTGCGTGACCGGCAGTGCGATGCTCAGGTGTAGCGGTACTGGACTCTGGACCCGCCCCGACTGACTTCGGGGGCCGCGACGGGGGCTGAGCCAGAGGGCTGTCCGACACCGGCGGTGGAACACGTTTCGGAGCTCGGCGACTTGGTTCACGCTTCGACTCTCCGGCTAGCGGACTACGTACGCTGGGCTCAGCAACCGAAATCTCGGGGAACTCAACGTCGTGGTACGGGGTCTTGCCCTCTGATTTCGGTTTCTCGCGGGGACGTGACGGCGCATTGGACGAAGACGAACGAGCGGGACGGGCCGTACTGCGTGTCTTGGACCGCGCGTACTTCCCTCTGCAGTCATGCGGCCCGTTGGCATCGAAGGCAACCCACTGCCCGTGAGGCATCTGGCGCATGGAGATCCATGCCCCGCAGTACTTGCAGCGCCGTCGATACGAACTAGGCATCGTCTCGAAGTCCGGCTTCGGCTAGAAACTGGCTGGGTCTGACGGCGTTTCCACAGCTGTCTCTCAAGTACGACACGACGAGGTTCGAAGTCGCGCGCGTCATGGCCACGTAGAACAGGCGGCGTTCGTCCTCAAGTGGAGCACGAGCGTGAGGTATCAACCCTTGATTGCAGCTGACCAACATCACGGTGTGCCATTGGCGGCCCTTCGCCTTGAAGAACGTAAGAAGTGCGACACCATCGTCTTCGTTACGCCCCGACCCTTGACGCTTCGCCTTCCGTAGAGCGGAATCCAAGGTCCGGACGAAGTCCCTCGTGTTCCCTTCAAAGCTGGCCGCGAGCTCGTAAACCTCACCTAGAGGGACACGATCACGAACCACGTCCTCCAGACTGCCTATCATGCCCCTTAGCCCGTGGAAACGTTGCGCCAGTACGTCTAGGCTATCCATGAGACGCCCTGTGTTGAGAACCGAATGCATCGCTGACTCGATGTTGCTGCTCGCGGCTTTCGGCAAGACGGCGTGCAACTTGCCGGACGATAACGTCGCGAAGAAGTCCGGTTCTGACCGAAAGAGGCGTTCCAGGCTCTGGAGGTCCGAGGGCTGGACGTATCGAAAGTACGCTCCCACACAAAGCGCGGCGTCGGGCGGCTCTGGAACCTTACGATCCTCCAAGGCGAGCTTCACGCGGAGAACAGCCAGCAGCTTCTCGAGCAGCTGGTTCTGTAGCACATTGTCTTGTGGGCGCACGAAGTAGGGGACTTCATTGAGGATGAACTCTATCTGAATGGGGAGGCTCTGTGCGTTTGTCCGGTAAAGGACCGCGAAATCGCTAAGCTTCAGCAGAGGATTGTGATTTCGGATCTGATTGATGTAGGACACAAGCAGCTTCGCTTCAACGGTGGAGGTGCGGGACGCTATGACCTTCACTGAGGCATTCTCCGACCTATGAGCAACAGGATGCTTCTTGATTCGCCACTTGTTGTGGCGTATTAGGCGGCTGGACATGTCTACGATGTTTCTAGGGCTGCGGTAGTTCACACGCAACTCGTAAGTCGCAGTTTTACCAACGTACTTATCAAAGTTGATTATGTACTCCGGCGTGCAACCCCGGAATCCATAAATCGCCTGGTCATCGTCACCGGTCACGAGGAGCGTGGAGGCTAGCGCAATGTCGCGAATGAGTTCGAAGTCCAGCTTGTTGATATCCTGAAACTCGTCGACGATGACTTCGTCGAATCGACGCTGAACCGATTCCATCGTCTGCGGGTCTCCTCGCAAGCAGACCAACGCACG
Source organism: uncultured bacterium (assembly GCA_964582795.1). GTDB lineage: Bacteria > Deinococcota > Deinococci > Deinococcales > Trueperaceae > CAZACZ01. The sequence continues at coordinate 2,019 of CAZOTV010000145.1, read as the reverse complement.
CAGTTTCTGGTCATCAAAGTCCATCAACGACTCTCGCTGATAGGCCTTCTCGAGCGCAGCAAACATCCACAAGAGGGCCTGGATGATAGCGCCTCGCTGCTGGGTCGTTTGGCGAGGCTCGAAGTAGACCACTCCCTGTGGTGCGCTCAGGATGAAATCCGCTGCCGCTTGGCCGTCCAGGTGGCGGGGATCGAAGCACACGTTCTTCAGGAGGCTGAAGAAGTCCAGGTAGTACTGGTTCTCGACATTGGTAGGAAGCAACTGGAAACGCTCTGGACTACGCTCTTTCAGCGCGTCCTTCACCTCTTGCATTAGCCTTCGCGCTCGGTAAGGTTCTACGACAGTCCTGAACTCGGCCGGAAAGTGCTGCCGCAGCACGCCGAAGCCGAAGCTATTCAAGGTGGAAATCGTGAACTTGTCCTGGGTTAGCCCCGGCAACTGCAGCGAAGTTAGACTCTCCCTCAGCTTCTCTTGTAGCGACGAGACGGCTGAGTTGTCGAAGGTAAGCGTGAGGACGCGAGATGGCTTCACACCATCGCTGATGCGCTTCATGACGCGGTTGATTACTGTTTGGGTCTTTCCGGAACCGGCTGGTGCCACCATGCGAATACGCTTCGCCGTGGACTCGATTAGGCGCTTCTGACTCTCATCAGCTTGGGGGGAGAATCTGGAGAGAGCATCTGATACATCGACGTCGGCTTTGAGTAGTCGCTGTTCAAGGTCTGCGAGCAACTCGGCTCGGAGCTCGATGTCCTCGAAATCCGACTCGATCGTCGTGACGTCCATGTTGAACTCCCGGGCCGAACAAGCCGAGGTCGGGCTAGTTGGCTGCTCCTACTAGTCAGTCCATGTGGACCCAGCCGGTCACCGTTGTGGCTCCAGCATACGTTTTCGCTGGGGCCGTTCAACACGCACGCCCCCACACCTCTTGCCTCATCTCATGCTTCACCGCGCTCACTACGAGATGAGTCGCCAACGACATGTGGTGGAAGGACTGTGTGTGCACCAGGCTTCCGCCGGGCGGCACTCTGCCGCGTGTCACCCTCCCGTATCAAGTTGACGTCGCACAGCGGGCGGGTTTCCCGATTCCAAGTCTCCTGGTTTCGTTGGTATGGGAGAGCGCATGCTGATGCCAAGCAAAGAGGAGCCGGAGAACTGCATATGGCCCACGTCGGCCCGCTCAAGCAACGCGTCCAGCGCGCCGTTAGCTGAGAGCTTGGGCGGGACGGCGCGGCTCGACCGACGACACAGGCGCCGAGGTGGACGTCGAGCGCTTCGTTCGCACCCTCCCGGCCCAGCGCCACGACCTCTTCCTGATCCCCCCGGCACCGTCCACTGCTCGGGCGCCGGCAATATGGTGCTCGAGATCAGCGCCACGCCGTACATCTTCACCTTCAAGCTGTACGACTGGCTGCGCCTCGATCTGGACGGCAATCCTCGCCCCTTGAACATCGAACGCGGGTTCGCCAACCTTGACTCCACGCACCAGGGCAGATTGGTGGACGACACGCTCCTGTCTAGCCCGCCACACCCGCCCCCCAGACCCCATGCGCCAACTCTTCCATCACGGCCCCGACCACGTGCTGCTTCGCCAACGAGACGCGGGGGTAGAACGACGTGTGCAACAGGCTTCCGTCCGGCCCCGCCGACCACGCGCCCGTTCCCACCAGCGGCTCGTGCGTCGTCCACGCTGCCCCGTTGAGCGCGAGCGCCTTCGCCCGTGCTTCATCGGCGGTCTTCGCCGCGCCGGACAAGACGCTGCGCACCCGTAGTCCAGGGCCGAACACCGGGTCGGCGTGCTCGGACTCGATCACGACCGCGATGAGCCCGCCCCAGGTGTCGTCGTGGCGCTCCAGCGTCACGGAGCCCGCGGCTTCGTTGCCGGCGTACTGCCCGCCTGGGTCGCTTTCGCCCACTTTCACGAACCCGGCCATCTCCAGCGTGGCGACGGCCTCCGCGACGTTCGGCGCCGGCATCACCATGTCTTTCGCGCGGTAGACGTCGTCGATGACGTTCAGC
>CAZOTV010000144.1:0-5562 GCA_964582795.1 uncultured bacterium | reverse complement strand
CGGTGAACGAGCGCGAGCTCGCGGAAACCGCCGCCGAGATCACCAGCGAGGCCGCAGGCGAGGCGGCCGCCGCGCCGGCAGCGAAGGCCCAGCCCGTCAAGGCAGAAGCCGAAGAGGTGGACGCCGAGAACGCCATCGACGCCGCCGAAGCCGCCGCGCTCCTCACCGCCGCCTTCCGGCAGGGCAAGCGCCCCGCCAAGCAAGCCGAGGAAGACGCTGCTGCGCAGGCCGCCGCGGACGACGTGACGGCGGAAGCCGGCGACGCCGACGACGGCCCAGCCGACGACGACGCCGCGGACGCCGACTACGAGGAAGAAACGCACGCCTGATCGGCGGCAGCGTTCGCGAACGCGAGCGCGTGACCGCCTGGCGCGTGACCACGTAGCACGGCCCGTTCATTAGGCCGAATCGAAGCCCCCTCCGGGAACCACCGGAGGGGGCTTCTTCTCGAGCGCATCGAAGGACGAACGGCGAACGCCCACGGATCCGCCGGTGGGCTCCGAACGCCCGAGGATCACTCGGGCCGCCGCGCGAGAGCGAGGCTCAGTCGGTTCGCCGCGCCGCCGCCCGCCTCCGACGCGCCCACTCGTACGCTTCCTCGAGCAGGCCCGTCATCGAGCCCATCGTCTCCGCGCTCGGGTTCACCACGCACACCCAAGCCGCGCCGCCGTACACCGGGTGCGGCATCAAGGTGTCGAAGGCGGCGTAGTCACGGTTCGCGTCGGCGCGCATCGCCGCCGCCCCGAACAAACGCAAGAACCGCACCCGCGACACGCCCACGTTCAGACGGAACACGTCCTCGCGGTCCAGGTCCGAGGCCGAATCGTGCGCGCTGTCCGCCAGCGAGATGCTCGCGAAGTACACGTCCTTCGGCTCCGGCGGGTCCGCGTGCGGCAGCAGGTAGAAGAACTTGCTTCCCCACACCTCCACCACGTCCACGTCGTCGAACAAGGCAAGGATCAGGTCGGTGACCGCGCCTTCGTTCATGTTCGTCCTCTCCTACGCGGACCCAGGGTGCGGGGTCGTGCCCAGACGGCACCTCGACCTCACCGTACCCACGGCGTGACCGCGCCGCAACGGCGTCGCCCAGCACCCTGCCCCCAAGGGCGACACCCAGGCGCGGTGCGCCACTCGGGCCATCGCGCCCGACGGGCTCACGCCAACGCGTCCAGCCGCGCCATGTCCTCGGCGGTCAGGTGAAGGCTCGCCGCCGCCACGTTCTCCTCCAGGTGCTTCACCTTGCCGGTGCCCGGGATCGGCAGCATCACCGGGCTCTTCTGCAGCAGCCAAGCCAGGGCCACCTGTCCGAACGACGCGCCGTGCCGCTTCGCCACCTCCTCCATCGCCCCGCCGCGCTCGGTCAAACGGCCCGCCGCGAGCGGGAACCAGGGGATGAACCCGATGTCGTGCGCCTCGCAGTACTCGAGCACGTCCTCGCTACCGCGGTCCGACAGGTTGTAGAGGTTCTGCACCGTTGCCACCGGGAAGAAGCGAGACGCCGACTCGATCTGCGCCACGCTCACCTGACTCAGGCCCACGTGGCGGATCAGGCCCTCTTCCTGCATCTCGCGGATCGCGTCGAACTGCTCGTCTTCGGGCACCGCCGCGTCCACCCGGTGAAGTTGCCACAGGTCGATGCGGCTCACGCCCAGCCTACGCATGCTCATCAGCACGCACTGCCGCAGGTACTCGGGCCGTCCCACCGGCTTCCAGACGTCCGGACCATGGCGCGTGAGTCCGCCCTTGGTGGCGATGACGACTCCTTCGTACGGGTGCAGCACCTCACGGATCAGGTCTTCGCTGACGAACGGGCCGTAGCTGTCGGCGGTGTCGATGAAGTCCACCCCGAGTTCCGGCAAACGCGCCAGCACCCGCCTCGCCTCCGCCGGGTCGGCCGGGTCTTCCCAGATGCCGGGCCCCGTGATGCGCATGGCGCCGAAACCGAGACGATGCACGCGGATGGCGTCGGGCCGCCCCGCGCCGATGTCGAACGTGCCGCTGGGATGCGCTGACAGGTCGGTCATGACCGACCATCGTACCAAGCACGCGTTCGCCCAACGGTCATTGACAGCGGGCGAGCCGTGCCACATCCTGTCTCGACAGAAAAACTGGAGGTGCCGCGCCGTGACCGAGTCTCGGTGGTGGATCGGGGAACGAACCGGGGGGAACCCCATGACCGTAGGCACGTTGGGAACGCTTCGGCAGGCGCGCGCACCGGCCGGGCGGAGGGCATCTTGAGCCGCGCGTCCGGGCCGGACGCGTCGCGCCATCGAGGGCGCGCACCGAGGCCGATGCGGTCCGCTCTGACCGCGCTCGCCGCGGCACTGCTCGTGGCGCTTGGGGCTTGCGGGCAGCCTACGCAGCCGGGGCCCCGCCCCGTCGTCGTCGCCGATACGGCGAAGGTAGCCGACGAGGCCACCCGCACCGCGCTCACGCAGTTCGATCCCGACACGGGCGAGATGCGCTTCGCCGCCGACACCTCCGTGCTCGCCGGGCTGGAGCCCGACGACGTGCTGGTCGGCGAACCGACCGCCGCCGCTCCCGCAGGCTTCCTGCGCAAGGTCAAGGCCATCGCGCGGGACGGGAACGGTTACGTGCTGCAGACGGTGCAGGCGAACCTCACGGACGTGTTCCTCGAGGGCGACATGAACTTCGAGGCGGAGCTCGCCGAGGCCGACCTGGTGAGCGCAACGCCTCTGCTGGCGGGTGTCACCGCCGGACTCGCGAGAGACGCCGGCGAGAACGTCCGCAACGCAGCCGGCGCCGCCGTGGCGCCCCAAGGAGCCATCGACATCGGCGACGGCTACAAGTTCAAGGTCGGCTTCGACGAGACGCTGCTGAACGTCGACGGTGACCTGGTGGACTTGGCGCTCACCGTCACCGGCGAGATCTACTTCAACGCCGGCTGGAACGTGGGCATCGGCATCGACCCGCCCAACGTCCTCGAGGGCCGCCTCACCCCCGAAGTCGACCGTTTCGAGGCGTGGGTCGGGTTCGAGCAGGCCGCGCGCCTGCGCTTCCAGGGCGACGCGAGCGTGCAACTCACCAAGGAAATCAAGGTCGCGGAGTACCGCTTCGCAGCGAAGTGCTTCGTGATCGTCGTCGTGCCCGTGTGCTTCGTTCCCACCGTGTACGTGATGGTGGGCGCCACCGGCGAGGTGCACCTCAGCTTCGACTATCAGTTCGCCGAGACGGCCGAGGCCAAGGTCGGCGCGAAGTGGACCGACGACAACGGCTGGCGCGACTTCGATCCCCTACCGTCGTTCGTCGCCGCTGCCGAGAGCGACTTCGACTTCGAAGCCGGCGTGTCCGTGAAGGCGTACGGCAAGGCCGAACTCGGGCTGATGCTCTACGGCGTGGCCGGCCCCGTTCTCGGCATGCGCTTGGGGGCCGAGGTCAGCGCCGCCATCCCACGCGATCCGTTGTGGCAGTTGTTCGGCGAGGTGGAGGGCTACCTATCGCTCATCGTCGACCTCCCCATCATCGGGAGGCTTGCCGAGCACAGCGCGCGCCTCTTCCTCGAGCGCGCCGAGTTCGCGCGCTCGCCCAACCAACCGCCGCGTGTCGTCGTTCTCAAGCCCAACACCGACGTGGTGCTGGGTGACTCGGTGAACCTAAGCTTCTTCAAGAACCAGGGCGAGTACATCGGCATCTACTACGTCGAGGACCCCGAGCAGGGCACGTTGCCCTTCACCCTGACCTCGAACCTCGACGGCCCGCTTCCGGTTGGCTTGCACACCTTCACGACCCCGGGCGTGCGCACCATCACCGTGAACGTCACCGACGCCCACGGGGCCAAGGCCACCGGGTCGTTCACCGTCGACGTGCAGAACCCGCCACCGACAGCGTTCTTCACGCCCGGCGAGAGCTCCGTGCCCGCCACCGTGCCGTACTTCGTGAGCGCCGCCGGGTACGACGACAACGACGACCTCGACTGCTCCGCCCTGATCTGGGGCGTCACTGCGCCCGACGAGGTGACCAACTTCCCCGTCTCCGACAAGGTGTGCTACGGCCGCGCCGTGTTCAACGTGCAAGGAGAACGCACCATGACGTTGCGCGCCGTCGACCCGCACGGAGCGAACAGCACGACCAAGACGATTACGGTCTACGTCGGTCCGCCTCCGCCCAACCCCGCACCGAACATCACCGAGCCGCTGCAGGTGATCGGTACGAGCCTCTATTGGGAGGTCGGACCGATCCCCGCGTACGGCGAGGTGATGGTGGGGAACCTCAGCTTGCGCGCGCGAGCGACCGATCCCGACGGGGTGGAGTACACCTTCGCGGCCCAGTGCCATGGCTGCACCAACGCGACGTACAACGCCAAGCACACGATCACCACGAACACCACCGGTGACGCCTCCTACTATCCGCCCGAACTCGGCGAGTCGTGGACGTTCTACGTCACCATCACCGACGGCACCACACCCACGACGTTGGCGCACGCCGTCGTGGTGATCCCGGTTCAGCCACGATGAGCGCGCAACCGAGACCCCGGTATGACGCCGCCCGCAACCATGGCGCCTTCTCGCAGCTTCCCCGCGCCGCCGGCACGACGATCCGTCGCGCGCCGCGGATCGGCGCCCTATTGGCAGGTTCGATGCCATGGGCCCTCCTCGTCGTAGGGCTGACGGCCTGCCCCCAAGCACAGACGCCCACCTTCACCCTCACCCTCGTCGACGCCGTGATCGACGCCCACGTCGCCGAAACGACGCCGGTGCGCCTGCAGGTGAACCGCTCCGGCGGGTTCGCGGCGCCCGTGACAGTGGCGCTCGCCTCGCCCCCGTCCGGCGTGTCCGCGCCCGACCAGACGATCGCCGGAACCGAAGGAGAACTCGCCCTGACGGTGGCCGATGGCGCCACGTTGGGCACGACCTTCCTCGACGTCATCGCGACCGCGAGCGTCGGCACCCGCCACGAGACCCTCACGGTGCACGTCAAGGACATCGTGGCGCGGCCGACGACGGTCGTGGTCGATGACGGCGCGGGATGCGCAGGCAGCGGCGGCACCTGTCGCGTGCGACAAGGCTGGGGGATCGTCACCCTGACGGTCACCGGCACCAACCTAGACCGCGCCACCAGTGTCACGTTCGGGGGCGTCGCCATCACCCAGGCTCCCGGCGGCAGCGACACCGAGATCGTGCTGGAAGCGGACGTGGCGCACGGTTCGCCCATCGGGGTGCATGACCTGGTGCTCGACGCCCCGGGAGGCCCCACCACTTTCCCTGCCGTGCTGGCCGTGGACGCGATCACTGCCGGCCCCACCGGCAACGACGCCACCGGCCGCGGTACCGAGGACGATCCCTTCCGCACGCTCACACACGCGCTGAGCGTGGCCGCGTCGGGCGACACCGTCCAGTTGCAGGCCGGCGAATTCTCCGCAGCCGCGGGCGAGCAGTGGCCCCAACGGGCGGGCGGCGGTCTCACGCCGGGCCCCAACGTGCCCGACGGCGTGAGCGTCGTCGGCGCGGGTGCCGGAGCGACCGTGTTGCAGGGCCCTGGCCTCCTCAACAACGCCGTGGCCCTGGCGTTCGACGGCGATGGTGTCGCGAGCGCGTTGACGGC
>CAZOTV010000143.1:0-5641 GCA_964582795.1 uncultured bacterium | reverse complement strand
TCATCGTGCCACCCGAGCGCGTTCGCGCCGTCGCGACGTTGGCCGAGGAGTACGGGGTCCCGGTCATGGACGAGACGCCAGCGGCGTTGGCCGACGACGCTGCCGGCCGGGTCCTGGTGGACCTGCTGGAGCTCCCCGAGCTCCCGACCCCGTCGCGCATCCTGGCGATCCCGGAACTGGCGAGTCTGGCGAACGCTGCCCTGCAGCACGGTGTGGCGGGCGCCGAGGCGGTGACGATGCTGGCCGAACGACTGGGGGTACGTGCGGTGTGGCACGCCTGGATGCGCCGCCTCGAGGTCGAAGGCGACCCGGTAGCGTGGGCCACGCGCCTGGTGAGGACCGTGCTGCCCACGTGCGTCGAGGCGCTTCCCGATCGCTTCGAAGACCTCGTGCTCGGCAAGGCGCAGGAGGCCGCGCGCCTCGCCACCGGCCCTGGCTTCCGGGCCTGGTGGGCGGCGCTGCTGCTCGACGCCAGGCGCCCGCGCCGCCAGCCGGGCGGGGTGCCGCTCCTCACCGCGACGCTTGCTTCCGGTCGGCGGTTCGCCAAGGCGTACGTCGTCGGCGCCGTGGAAGGCGTCTACGGCGCTGGCGAACGCGAGGACTACTTCGTGCCGGAGGAGGACCGCATCCCACTCGACGACGCGTTCGTTCACCTTGGGTTGCCGCGGCGCTTCCAAGGGAGAAGCGAGACGCTGGCCGGCGAACTCCAGCAGCGCGCCGATCACGTCGTGATCACGGCATCCGAGGCCGACCAGGGCGGGCCGTTGGTGCCCGATGCGACGCTGCTGGGAGCCCACCCGGCGCCGTTGCCGGACGTACCCGCCGGGAGCCGGCTGGAGCTCGACGACGCCGAGCCGTACCGCGCGTCGCTCGATCCGGTGGCGCTCGGACCACCCAGCGTCGAGTTCTTGCGGCGCTACGACACCTGCTCGTTCCGCGCCTGGGGCGAGCGCGCGCTGAAGCCGGCCCGACGCTCGGCCGAGGAGCAGGAGGACGAACCGGTCTGGCGCGCGTTGCGGCGCGCGCTCACGCAAGAAGAACGGCTGACCGACGCGCGGCTTGCGCACCTGGCCCGAGCGTTCCCCGAAGCCGACGGCTGGCTCCACGAGCACGCCGAACTGCTGCAGCGACTGACGTACGGCGTGCGTCTCGGCGGCCGCGGTGGTCACGCCGAGGCGCGCCTGGACGCGGCCGAACGCACGCCGTTGCAGGGGGGCGCGGCCAACTCGGGTGGCGACGTGCGCGTGACCCTCTACCGCTTCGTCGCTCCCGGCGCCGCGACGACGGTCGAGGAGGCGACGGCGATCTTGGACGGCCGCTGGGCGGAGTACTGGGCCGCCGGAGCGCTCCTGGAGCAGCGCAGCTACGGCGTGCGGCGCGTCGACCTGGTGGTGTGGCCCCTGCTTCACGCGCCGATCGATGCGTTCGAGAACGGCATCACCTACGTCTGGCGGCGCATCGAACGCAGGCGCGAGGACGTGCGGCGCGTGCTGCCGGCGTTCCGTGCAGGCGAAGCGCGCCCCAAGCCCGGCTTCGCTTGCCGCGACTGCCCGGTCTTCGACGTCTGCCGCAAGGGGGCACGAAGATGAGCGGTCGATCCGCGCCGCACGAGCACGGAAGGCGGCGCCATGAAGGCCACTGACGCCTCGGCCCTGCCGGTGCGCGTGCGGGTCGCTTCGGCGGGAACCGGCAAGACCACCAGCCTGGTCAAGCGCTACCTCGAACTGATCGACGAAGGCGTGCCGCTGCGCCGGGTCGCGGGCGTCACGTTCACGCGCGCGGCGGCAGACGAGTTGCGCCAGCGCGTAGCGGCTGGCATCGCCGAGGTCCGCGAAGCGGGCGGGTACCTCGGGGGGCTGTTCACACCCTCGGGCGACGCGGAGCGCTTCGAAGCGGCGGCGCGCGAGCTCGGCGGCGCCGTTCTCAGCACGATCCACGGCTTCATGATCGCGGGCCTGCGTCTGAACGCGCCGCTCCTCGGACTGGACCCAGGCTTCGCGCTGTTGGGGGAGTGGGAAGCCGCCGCCGTCTTCGACGAGGAGGTGCGTGGCCTCCTCCTGCTCGCTTCGGCCGGGCGACCGCCGCTGCAAGACGCCACCAGGTGGCTTGGGGAACACGCCGGCGCCGTCGCAACCAAGCTCTTCACGAAGCGCTCCCTGGCCGAGGAGCTGCGGTTCGGAGACGACGACGAGGAGCAGGCGTTGGGGCGGCTCTACCGCGAGGCCATGGCGCGCTACCAGCAGCGCCTCGGGGCGACGTTGCTGGCGCCGGGTGAGGTGGAGCGTCGGGCGATGGCGATGCTGAACGTGCCTCGCGCCCGCGAGCGCATGGTGGCGCGCTTCCCGGTCGTGCTCGTCGACGAGTACCAGGACGTCAATCCCATCCAGGGGCGGTTCTTCGAGCGCCTGGCAGCGGCAGGGGCGCGACTGGAGTTGGTCGGCGACCCGAAACAGTCGATCTACGGCTTCCGCAGCGCCGACGTGGAGGTCTTCCGGCGCGCGCTCGACGCCGCCGAGCGCGTGGGGGGCGTTCTTCCGCCCCTGACGGAGTCGCGCAGGCACTCCAAGGCCCTGGTGCGGTTCCTCAACCGACTCACGGGTGCTCTGGCCGCGCGCGAACTCGGGTTCGCGCCGCGGGAAGCCCCTGACGTTCGCGCGGCCGGCGACCAAGCCGAGGTGGAGGGGGCGGTCGAGCTTCTCGTCGTGGAGGGGCCGCAGCCGCTGGCGGAGCTGCGCGCGCGTGAAGTCGAGGTGCTGGTGGAGCGGCTGATCGCGCACCACCAGGGCGGCATCTCGTACGACGACATGGCCGTGCTCGCACGGAGCTCTGCGAAGCTCGAGCAGGTCGAAGCGGTGATGGCCGCGGCCGACGTGCCGCGGGTGATGCTTCAGGGACGCGGCTACTACGAGCGCAGCGAGATCCGCGACGTCTACCACGCGCTCGCCGCCGGCATCGATCCGACCGGACCGAGCCTCGCGCCGTTCCTGAGGGGACCGTTCGCGGGGCTTGGCCAAGCGGAGATCGCCGCGATCGTCGCCAGCGATGAGCCGCTCGAAGCGCTCGAGCGCGCACACCCGGGCGTCCGCGCCCGACTCGGTCGGCTGTCGGCCATCGCTCGCATGCCTCCCGCCGAGGCCATCCGGCAGGTCGTGCGCGCGCCGCTGGTCGACGGCAAGCGGTTCCTCGAGCTGCTCACGCCACGCGCCAGGGAGAACGTCGACGCGCTGCTTTTCGAGGTCGTGGCGCACGCGCCGGCGGACCTCGAGCTGCTGCTCGACCGGCTCGACCTGCTGGCGCGCCAAGCCGACGCAGGCGACGTGCCTCAGTCCGGCGCCGGCGTGCGCTTGCTGACCATCCATCGCTCGAAGGGCCTCGAGTTCCGCCTGGCCGCGCTGTTCGACACGGGCGGGTTCCCCAGCGACCACGTCGATGACGTGCTGGTCGAACCCGACGATGGCCTGGTGTACCTGCGTGGCTCGGCCGGCTACTACGCCGCGGCCGGCGCATCTCGGACGCGCTCGGCCCACGAGTCGTATCGGCTGCTGTACGTCGCCGCCAGCCGCGCACGGGACGTGTTGGTGATGAGCGGGAGCGCGCGGCAGCGTGGCGCCTACGGCTGGCTGGCCACGCTGCTGGACGACGTCCTGGACGATGGTGGCGCCGCCGCAGGCGTTCGCGTCAGGACGTTCCCGTACGAGCCGGTAGGAACGCCGCTTGCCGAGGCGCGCGCGTCACGTGACCAAGTCGAGCCGGCGCGTTGGATCGACCGGCGCATCGCGCCGCACCCGCTTCCACCGCTGTCGAGCCCGTCACGCCTGGTGAGCGAGTTGGACGCCCCCCTGCGTACCTCGGAGCTCGTCACCGAAGAGGAGCCATGGCACGAGACCGGCCCCGCCGCCGTGGTTCCGGCCGGTGACGGGAGCGCCGCGCCGGTCGCGCTGCCCGGTAGCGGCCGCGTCATCGGAACGCTCGTGCACTACGCCATCGGTCACGGTTGGCGCCACGACGATCCACAGCACGTCGCGAACCTACGCGCGCAGGAGGTGATGTTCGCTTACGCCCCGGAGGAGCAGGAGGCGCTGTTGGGCGACGTGCGGGACCTGCTGGCTCGGTACCACGCGATGCTGGGTGGGCCGCTCCCACCCGTGGCCGAGCGGGATTCGGATCGCGCCGAGGTGCCGTTCGCCGTGCGTATCGGCCCGACCGTGTGGGAGGGCGTGATCGACCGCCTCTACCGCGTTGGCGGCACGTGGGTGGTGGAAGACTACAAGACGGACCGCAGCGTCCGGCCGGAGCGGTACCTGGTTCAGCTCGGGCTCTACCTCCACGCTGCCGAGCTGGCGTTGGGCGAGCGTCCCCGAGGACGCCTCGTCTACTTGCGAAGCGGCGCGGTGGTCGAACCGTCCGACGTCGAGGTGCGCGCTGCGCTGGAAGAGGCAGGCGTGGGGGCGCCTTCCGGCGGGAGCACGTCCCCCGGTGCGCCATAGAGTCCGGGCGCGCCGTCGCTATCTGGTGCGCCCTCGTTCGTGAACCGGTAGACGTAGGCGTTGCCACGCTTGCCGACGCGCTCGACGAGTCCGAGCGCAGCGAGGCAGTAGGCCGCTTGACCGGCCCAGCGCCGCGGCAAAGCGGCGGAGGCGGCGATGTCGGCCGTGGTGAACGTTTCCGGCAGGCCGTCGGGCAGCAGGGGCAACAGGTCGCTCGGCTCGCGGAACAGGCGACGCTCCAGCACCGAGACCAGTTCTCGGTGCTCGATCACCCAGCCGCGTCGCCGCCAGGCCCTGCCGGGTCGGTGACGACGGAACTCCTGCTCCTCGATGAGGATCACCTCGAGTTCGAAGTGCGGGTGCGCGAGAAGCGTAGGCAGCGCGACCAGTTCCTCGAACAAGTGACGAGGAGAACCCCGTTTCGGCGAGCGACGGCGATCGATCCGACCATCGTCGTGGCGCTTCACGATCCACCGCCGGCCGGCGATGGGGAGCACCAACCTCAGCCGGTGTTCCGGCAGCAGCGCGCCGAGCTTCGCGCGCATCGCGCCGAAGTTGCCCGTCTGCACCTCGAGCAACAGTCCGTTGGCGACGACGTCGACCACGTAGCCGCCGACCTCCACCTCGAAGCGGCTGCCAGGTGGGGCAACATGACGTTTGACCGCCGCGTGGAGCGGCGATTCGTTGAGGGAGCCGATGCCGGCCACCCGCCCAGGATAACGGCCCACTCCCTCTAGGCAGCCGCCTAGGGCGGATTCATCGTGGTCGCTCGGCAGTCCAGGATGAGGCCATGGACGCAGGGCGGCCCCAGGCCACCATCGAAGGTCACCCCGCGGTCTTGGTCGGCACCGTGGATCGGGCGCTCGTGTGGCAGGTGGAGCTGCCGCTAGCTGGGCTGATCGGGTTCCTCGACATATGCCGGTCCGGGCGTAAGCTCGACGTCCGCACGCAAGGGAGCGTCACGCTTGCGCTGGCCCGACGGTGGTGGGTCACACCGCGCGAAGGGACGCTCGAGGTACGGGTCGCGCTCGAGGCGAGCGCTTCCGCATGACCGCGCGTCCACGCGGGCGTGCGGGCGCGTGCCCGCGTACCCGCACGCCCGCACGCCCGCGCGTCCGCGTCGGCTGCGCGGGAGGCCACGCAGGAGGCCGCGC
>CAZOTV010000142.1:2010-5649 GCA_964582795.1 uncultured bacterium | reverse complement strand
CCCTCCAGTGGGCGTCTACGCGTGTAGCCGTCGATCGATTGTCGGCGCGCGACTGGCTCGTCGGCAGGCACTGCCGCGCGCGTAGACGTCAGAAGTCTCGCCTTCGGGCCAACGTCCGAGCCCTACGGCCAGCCCACTTCAGGACGTTCGATCCGGCGAGCCATGGGCGGGGCTTCCGGGGAACGCTAGCTACGGTTACGCAGCCAGAGCGTAGGTGTTGTTGCCAGTTAAGGCGTTGCAGCTTGTTGACGCGGCCAGCTGCATCCGCGACGCGCAGCCTCACCTTCGGTAGAGCCCCGTCGAAGCCGTGTCGCCCCCATGCGGTCGTGACCACTGGACGTGACCACGGGAACGTGCCACCTGGTTCTTCGCGCGGCGCCCGCCCTCGGGCGGCGTGCCTCACGCCGGACCTACGCCTCCGGCGTGCACGACAGTATACTTCGGCATGGCCCATGCCGTCCGTATGCGGGGCATCACGAAGCGCTTCCCGCTCGTGCTCGCCAATGACGACGTCGACTTCGACCTCGAGTGGGGTGAGGTGCACGCCCTCATCGGGGAGAACGGCGCGGGCAAGAGCACGTTGATGAAGATCCTCTACGGTCTGCAGCCCGCCGACGCCGGCACCATCGAGGTCGACGGCAAGCAGGTCGTCATCCACTCTGCGCGTGACGCCATCGCGCTCGGCATCGGCATGGTGCACCAGCACTTCATGCTGGTCGAGCCGCTCACGGTCACCGACAACTTGATCCTCGGCTCCGAACCGAGACGCGGGCCGATGATCGATTACGGCACGGCCCGGAAGCGCACGCGCGACCTCATCGAGGAGTTCGGTTTCGACATCGAACCCGACACCCGCATCGAGGACCTGCCGGTGGGCTTCCAGCAGCAGGTCGAGATCTTGAAGGCCCTCTACCGGGAGGCGCGCATCCTGATCATGGACGAGCCCACCGCCGTGCTCACGCCGCAGGAGACGCGCGGGCTGTTCCGCTTCCTGCGCGAGTTCGCGGACAAGGGCAACGCCGCGGTGTTCATCTCCCACAAGCTCGACGAGGTGATGGAAGTCTGCGGCCGCATGAGTGTCATGCGCGACGGCAAGATGGTCGGCACCGTCGAGCGGAAGGACACCGACCAGCGCAGACTCGCGAACATGATGGTCGGGCGTGATGTCCTGCTGCGCGTCGAGAAGACGCCGGCCACCCCCGCCGACGTCGGCCTGGCGGTGCGCGAACTCACCCTCAAGCACCCGGTGAAGCCGAAACTCGTGCTGGATCACGTGTCGTTCGACGTGCGCCAAGGCGAGATCCTCGGCATCGCCGGCATCGAAGGAAACGGCCAGTCGGAGCTCGTGGAGTGCATCACCGGCCTCGAGCAGGCCGACACCGGGCAGATCCTGCTGCGCTCGAACGGCGAACTGCGGGACGTCACGCAAGAGAGCGGCAGGCGCAGGCGCGAGGTGGGCATCAGCCACGTGCCGGAAGACCGGAACGGGCGTGGCCTGGTGCTTCCGTTCACCGCCGCGATGAACGCCATCCTGGGCGATCATCACCGGCCGCCGTTCGCCGGTTCGATGGGCCTGCTCGACGATCACGCCATCGAGACGCACGCCGAGACGATCATCCGCGACTACGACGTGCGCCCCACCAGCACCACCATCGCCGCGGCGAACTACTCGGGCGGCAACGCGCAGAAGCTCATCGTGGCGCGCGAGATGGAACGCAAGCCCAGCGCGCTGGTGCTGGCGCAACCCACGCGCGGGGTGGACATCGGCGCCATCGAGTTCATCCATCGCCAGATCGTGCGCGCGCGCGACGAGGGCCTGCCGGTGCTGCTGGTATCGGCCGACTTGAACGAGATCATGAGTCTATCGGACCGCATCCTGGTGATGTACGAGGGCCGGATCATGGGCGAGTTGAGCCAAGCCGAGGCCACGCCGGAGCGGTTGGGGCTGATGATGGCCGGCTCGACTGCCGGCGAGGCGGCGGCGGTCGAGGCCGCGCCGGCACCACAGACTCGCGCCTGAGCGATCGCGCCCCACGATCAACTCGGAAGCGTACTGCACGGCGTTCGTCCCTACGCCATGCTTGGTGCCCGCCGTATCGTGAGGGGAAAGGAGCCGACATGGCCACCATCACCACCACCTACGAGGGCGACGCCCTGTTCGCCAGCAAGGTCGGGAAGCACACCATCACCATCGACGTTCCGGACGCGATGGGCGGGAAGGACCGCGCGCTGCAGCCCCCACAGCTGTTCATCGTCTCCATCGGATCCTGCGTCGGCGCCATGGTCATGGACTACTGCGAACGCCACGGCATGGACACCACCGGCCTGACGGTCGACGTCGACTACGAGAAGGCGGACAAGCCTACCCGCCTGACCAACCTCAACGTCCGTGTTCGCCTTCCCAACGCGCACATCGACGACGAGCGCACCAAGGCGATCCTGCAACGCGTCGCCGAGCACTGCCCCGTGCACGAGACGATCGAGACGCTGGAGGCGGTGAACTTCGACATCGCCGGGGCGTGACCACCAAGGCGCACGCTCCCTTGCGAGCCGTCAGTCGTCAGCCAGGAACCGCCGAAGTTGCGCCGCTACCTGCGGGAACTCGATCAGGAACGCGTCGTGCCCGTGCGGTGAGGAGATCCGCGCGTAGCGGGCGTTCGGCAGGTACTCGGTGAGCGCGCGGGCCTCGGTTTCCGGGTACAGCACGTCGGAGTCGATGCCCAGCACGAGCGCGGGCATGCCCATGCGCCGCAGCACGTCCTGCACGCGTCCTCGACCTTCGGCGACGTCGTAGTCGTCCATCGCCCACGTCAGGTGCAGGTAGGTGTTCGCGTCGAAGCGTTTCACCAGCTTGACACCCTGGTAGGCAAGGTACGAGGCGATCTCGAACGAGGCGTCGAGGGCCTCTAGGTCTTGGGCCTCTCCCGTGGACGCCGCCTCGCCGTCCGGGCCGGAACCCAAGTGGTCTTCCGCAGCGCCCGAGCGACCGTTCCCTGCCCCGTTCGGCACCCGCCCACGCCCGAACTTCTGCTCCAACGACGCGAAGCTGCGGTAACTCAGCATGGCGATGGCGCGCGCAAGTCCGAGGCCCGTGTCGGGTTGCCGCTCGATGGGGTAGTTCCCTCCTTGCCAGGCCGGGTCGGCCATGATCGCGCGCCTCGCGACCTCGTTCAGGCCGATGGCCCACGCCGAGTGACTGGCGCCGATGGCGATGGGCGCGATGGCGCGCACGCGCTCGGGGTGGGTCGCCGCCCACTCCAGCACCTGCATGCCGCCCATGCTGCCGCCGATCACGGCGCGCAGGCTGCGGACCCCGAGCGCGTCGATCAGGCGCCGTTGCACCTCCACCATGTCGCGGATGGTGTAGCGCGGGAAGCGCGCGCCGTACGGCCGGCCGGTGGCCGGATCGAGGCTGGTCGGTCCGGTGGTGCCGTAGCAGCCGCCCAGCACGTTGCTGCTCACCACGAAGAAGCGGCGCGTGTCGATGGCCTTGCCGGGTCCGATGAGCGGGTCCCACCAGCCCGGCACCTCTTCGCGTTCGGTGAACCCGGCGGCGTGGCCGGAGCCCGTCAGTGCGTGCGCGATCAGGATGGCGTTGTCGCCCTTGGCGTTCAACTCGCCGTACGTCTCGTACGCCAC
>CAZOTV010000142.1:0-1910 GCA_964582795.1 uncultured bacterium | reverse complement strand
GGCCTCAGTCCGCAGCAGCCGCCGCGTGGCCGCCGCGCGCCGCATCGAGCGCTTGCGCGAAGTCTTCGATGAGGTCGTCGACATGCTCCAAGCCCGGGGTGATGCGGATGAGCCCCGGCGTCACGCCCGCCTTCGCCAGCCCCGCCTCGTCGAGCTGGGAATGCGTGGTGCTGGCCGGGTGCGTGACGCTGGTCTTCGCGTCGCCCAAGTTCACCAGCCGCGAGGCCAACGTAAGCGCGTTCAGGAAGCGCTTACCCGCTTCGTTTCCGCCTTCGATCTGGAAGGTGAACACGGCGCCCGCGCCGCGCGGGAAGTCGGCCTTCGCGCGCTCGTAGCTGGGGTGCCCGGGCAGTTCGGGGTAGTTCACGTCGAACACGCCCGGTTGGCGCTGGAACCACTCGACCAGCTTACGGGTGGTCTCCACCTGCCGGTCGGCGCGAAGGCTGAGCGTCTCGAGCCCCTGCAGGAAGTAGAAGGCGTTCTGGGGCGAGAGCGCCTGGCCCTGGTCGCGCAGGCCCTCGACACGCGCGCGGATGGCGAAGGCGATGTTGCCGAACGGCCCGTTGACGCCGAAGACGTCGGTGAACACCAGGCCGTGGTAGCTGGGACTGGGCTCGGAGAAGCCCGGGTACCGGCCGTTCGCCCAGTCGAAGGTGCCCAGGTCGACGATCAGGCCGCCGATGGCGGTGCCGTGCCCGTTGATCCACTTCGTGGCGGAATGGATGACGATGTCCGCGCCGTGCTCCACCGGGCGGTAGAGGTAGCCGCCGATGGCGCCGGTGTTGTCCACCACCACCGCCACCCCGCGCTCGTGCGCCACCGCCGCGATGGAGTCGACGTCGGGAATGCGCAGGCTGGGGTTGGGGATGGTCTCGAGGAAGACGGCCTTGGTCTTGTCGTCGATGAGGCGGGCGTACTCAGCGGGGTCGTCCTCGGTGCCCACGAAGCGCACGTCGATGCCCAAGCGCCGCAGCGTGACACCGAGCAGGTTGTGGCTGCCGCCGTAGAGGTTGGGCGACGACACGATGTTGTCCCCCGCCTCGGCCAGCGTGGTGAAGGTCAGGAACTCGGCCGCGTGCCCCGATGCCACGGCCAGCGCAGCTGCGCCACCTTCGAGCGCGGCGATGCGCTTCTCGAGCACGTCGTTGGTCGGGTTCATGATGCGCGAGTAGATGTTGCCGAACTCCTGCAGCGCGAACAGGCGCGCGGCGTGGTCGGCGTCGTCGAAGTTGAAGGCGGTGGTCTGGTAGATCGGAACGGCGCGCGACTTCGTGGTGGGGTCAGCGGACTCTTGGCCGGCGTGCACTTGCAGCGTCTCGAAACGGTACGGCATGGGGTTCTCCTTGCGGTTCCAGGACCGTCGGGTCCTGCGAGGGTGGGCTTCGTGGTGGATCGGACTGTGGTCGGATCGGTGTCCCGTTCCGCCTGTGCCCGGCTCCGACTTCGTCCGGTTCCTTGTGTGTCCTGAAGCGTGGTTCGTCGACGAGGGTGATGTCCTGTGCGCCAGCGCGCGAACGCACCCGCAAGCCCCTTGATCGCGCCGGATCATCCGACTCGGCTGGAGGCTCACCAAGTGGATCGCGCCGCTGACGGCTCGTTCGCCAGGTCGACCTGGGCCCAACGAGAAACGGCGACGCTGCGGCCCTAGGCCGCGCAGGACATTCGTTTGTCGAAGGTGTGGTGCCGGCGCCGGCGATGAACGCGCGGGGCGCTTCGTTGCGGGGTCGTGCGCATGCTGGTCCTCCTCCTGCCCGATCGCTCGGGCGCTCCTCGCGTGCTCGGTGCGGCCTTCCGAGATCGTCTCGTTCGGGCCGCCCCGCCAACGACGCGGGAGCGAGATGAGGCTGTCCGCCCCTATCTGTCCGGAAGCTCACCATCGTGGCTGTGCTCCCGGCTGGAGTTAGCACCCG
>CAZOTV010000141.1:0-5731 GCA_964582795.1 uncultured bacterium | reverse complement strand
CGGCAGGTCTTCTTCAGCTCCCGCGGTTGCGCAGGAAGATGCCGGCGACGTCGGAGAGGTCGACGAACCGATCGACCGCATCGAGCAAGGCCTGGCTGGCCGTGTCGCGGAACGCCAGAGCTTCGACGCGAACGCCGCGCTGCTGCGCCAGTTCCACCATCGGAACGAAGTCGCCGTCTCCGCTTGCCAGGGCGATGACGTCGGCGTGGCCCAGGGCCCTTACCAGGTCGGCCGCGATGCCCATGTCCCAGTCGCCTTCGAGTTGGGTAGCGCCGTCGTCGCTCACGCGATGGACGCGCACCTTGCGGCGCTTCACGCGATAGCCGAGCGCCGAGAGCTTGGTGAAGAACCCGAACGCGGTGCTGTCGCCTTCCCGCTCGACCACGTAGGCGTTCGCGTGAGCCAGCGACCTACCACGCAACGCCACCTCCAGTAACGTCCGGTAGTCCACCGAAGCGTCGTGGGAGTCGCGGGCCCCGTAGTAGAGGTTCTGGGTGTCGACCAACAGCGCGACGCGCTGCTGAGGCCACTCGCCGGCCATCGGCTCCGGCCGTCCCCCGTCCGCACTCGACGATCCGTCCACCATGGCAGTCTACCGCGGAGCCTCGAGCGTCACCCGAGCCACCTGCCCATGATCAGGTTGTCCTCGAAGCCGCCCTCCACGCGCACCTGCGCATGCTCACGGCCCTCCAACGCGAACCCTTCCGAGCGGTACAGCGCGATGGCGGCCGCGTTCCCCGCGCGCACGTCGAGGCTGATCTTGCGCACGCCGACCTCCTCGCACCAGGCGTACGCCTCCTGCATGAGCCGTCGACCTACTCCCGTCCGGCGCGCGCGGTTCGCGACGGCGAGCGTGAGCACCGCGACATGATGCAGACGCCGGGGCGTGTGGCGGTTCAGCTCGAGCCAACCCACCAGGTCGCTCCCGCGGAACGCGACCAAGTCGAGCGACGCTCGAGGGTCGGAGAACCGCAGCCGTCGCTCCATGGCCGCGAGCGACGGCGGTCCGTCTCCGACGAACGCCACGCCTTCGCGGTAGATCTCCCGCTGCAGATCGTCGAGCGCGTCCACGTCCTTGACCGTCGCGGCGCGGACCGCCACCTCGGGTCGTTCGGTCATCGGACGAGTCTAGCCCATGACCCTGGTATCCTTGCTGGCGCCGCTCGGCCGCGCGGTGCGCATCTTGCGCCGGCGCCGTAGGCTCCGGAGGTTCGAAGTGCGCAGGCTGGTCTCTGCCGAGTCCGTCACCGAAGGTCACCCCGACAAGCTCGCCGATCGCATCAGCGACAGCGTCCTCGACGCCATGCTGGAGCAGGATCCCACGGCGCGGGTGGCGGTGGAGACGTTGCTTACGAAGGGTCTCGCCTTGGTCGCAGGCGAGGTGACGACGCACGCCGACGTCGACGTCCAGAGCATCGTGCGGCGCGCCGCTCGGGAGGTGGGCTACACGGACGCGGCCTTCGGCTTCGACGCCGACCATGCGGCGGTCCTCATCGCGCTCTCGGAGCAGTCCCCCGACATCGCAAGGGGGGTGGACCGCGCACAGGAAGCCGACAGCGGCGACGATTACGACGCCGTTGGCGCCGGCGACCAGGGCCTCATGTTCGGCTACGCCATCGACGAGACGCCGGAACTCATGCCGATGCCGATCCTGATCGCGCACCGCATCACCCAGCAGCTTGCTGCCGCGCGCCATGCGGGCGCCATTCCCTACCTGCGTCCCGACGGCAAAGCCCAGGTCACGCTGGCGTACGACGGCGACGAGGCCACGCACGTCGAGACCATCGTGCTGTCCACCCAGCACCATCCCGACGTCACGCTCGACGAGCTGCGCGAGGACGTGTACCAGCACGTCCTGAGCGTGGTGGTGCCGCCCGCGATGCTGGCAGGTACGCGCAGGTTCTTGGTGAACCCGACCGGCCGCTTCGTCGAAGGCGGCCCTTCGGCCGACGCGGGCCTCACGGGGCGCAAGATCATCGTGGACACGTACGGCGGCGCCGCACCGCACGGAGGCGGCGCGTTCAGCGGCAAGGACCCCACCAAGGTCGACCGTTCCGCCAGCTACTTCGCCCGCTACATCGCCAAGAACGTCGTTGCTGCCGGCTTGGCGCGACGTTGTCAGGTCCAGCTGGCGTACGCCATCGGCGTCGCGCGGCCGGTCGGCATGTACGTCGACACCTTCGGCACCGGCGTGATGTCCGACGAGCGGCTCGCCGACATCGTGCGCTCCGAGTTCGACGCGCGTCCGGCAGCCATCATCGCGCATCTCGACCTGCTGCGCCCGATGTACGCGACCACCAGCGCGTACGGCCACTTCGGCCGTGAGGGGTTCCCGTGGGAGCGTGTCGACGCCGCTCCTCGACTCACGGCAGCGGCTTCGAAGATGGCCTGAGGAAGGCTGCATCCCCGCGCCAGCACGCGCTTTCTAGCGTTCTCCGGGTACCGGGGCTTGTGGTACAACATGGCCATGGCCAGAATCGTGCTGGGCAACCGTGAGGGCTCGGTCGCCATCCGACAAGGTCGCGCCGTGCTCGAGCAACTCACGGAGGAGTGGCCCGACCTGCACCTCACCCTTCGCACCGTGGCGAACGCAGGCCACCATCACGCCGGCGCGCTTCTCGACGCCCTTACCCGCGGCGAGGTCGACGTCGCGGTCGTGCAACTCGACACCCTGCCCACGACGCTGCCCGAAGGCGTGACGCTGGCCGCCGTGCTTCGGCGTGGCGAGGCGCGAAGCGCCTTGGTCGCTCGCGGCGCGCGGACGCTCGCGGCGTTGCCCGAGGGGGCGCGAGTCGCGGTGGTGTCGGAGCGCGACGCCGCGTTCCTGCGCGCCATGCACGGTCGGGTGAACGACGAGGTGAGCAGCGAACCGGCGGACGCCGTCCTGGCCAGACTCGGCGCGGGCGAGATCGACGCCGTGCTGCTGCCGGCCGCCACCCTCACGGTGCTCGACCTTCGTAACCGGATCGATGCGGTGCTGGACACCGAGACGTTCACCCCGGCTCCCGGCCAGGGCGCCGTAGGTCTGGCCGTGCGCGCCGACGACGACCTCGCGTTCGAGACCGCGTACTCGCTTCAACACCGCCCGAGCTACGACCGCGTCCGCGCCGAGCGCGCGTTCGCGGCCGCACTGGTAGACAACCCGGTGGGAGCGTTGGCGAGCGTGACCGACGACGGCGAGTTGACGCTGTTCGGCGCCGTCGTGTTCGACGGCTCGACGCTGCAAGCCACCGTTACGGGCGAGGCGCGCGAGGCCGAAGAGCTTGGACGCGAACTGGCGAACGACGTTCGGGAGCAGCTCGCGGCCATCTGACCACATCGCTTCACTCGGACGATCGCGCTGCCCAACGCCCGGTGAACGAAGCCCGGGGCGTCGTCTCGCCCCGGGCTCTCGAACCTAACCGTGCAGCGCACCGTGCGGCGAACGGACTCAGGACGCTTCTTGGGCCTGCTTCCGTTCGGCCAGGACGCGTTCAGCCACCTGCTGTGGAACGCCATCGTAGCGGTCGAGCTTCAACGAGAACGCGCCGCGTCCACCGGTCATGCTGCGCAGGTCGGCGGAGTACGACTGGATCTCTGCCATCGGGACGTGCGCGCTCACGACGCTGACCGAACCCTCGCTGTCCATGCCGAGGATGCGTCCTCGCCGCGTGTTGAGGTCCGAGATGACGTCGCCCGTGAAGCGGTCGGGCACACGCACTTTGATGAGCGCGATCGGCTCGAGCAACGTCGGCTTCGCCTGCTGCATCGCGTCTTTGAACGCGTGCGCGGCCGCCACCTGGAACGCGATGTCCTTCGAGTCCACCGGGTGGTCCTTGCCGTCGTAGACGCTGACCTTGACGTCCTGCACGGGGAAGCCGCCCAGCACACCGACGTCCAGGGCGCTGCGCACGCCCTTCTCGCAGCTGGTCTGGAACTGCGTGGGGATGGCGCCACCGACCACGGCCCAAGCGAACTCGAAGCCACCACCGCGCGGCAGCGGCTCCACCTTGAGCGCCACCTCGGCGAACTGGCCGGCGCCGCCCGTCTGCTTCTTGTGGCGGTAGCGCGCGTCGCCGGCGCCTTGGATGGTCTCGCGATACGCGATGGAGGGGAGCCGCGTCTCGACCTCGACGCCGAAGCGCTCCTTCAACGCCGCGATGGCGATCTCGAGGTGCACGTGCCCCATGCCCCACAGCACCGTCTCGTGCGTGTCCGGGTTGCGCTCGAGCACCAGCGTGGGGTCCGCTTCGAGCAGCTTGGCCAAGGCGTCCCCGAGCTTGTCTTCGTCGGAGCGCGCCTTGGGGAACAGCGCCATGGCCATGACCGGCGAAGGGAAGCGGATGGGCGCGAGCACGAACTCGTTCCCTGGGGCCGTCAGGGTGTCGCCGGTGTGAACGTCGTCGGCCTTGGTCAGCGCGCCGATCATGCCGGCTTCGAGCTCCTTGACCTCCTCGAGGTCCTTGCCCCTTGGCACGAACAGGTGCGCGGTACGCTGGTCGACTTGCCGGCTGGCGTTGCGAAGCGGCTCACCCGCCTTGAGCCTGCCGGACAACACCCGCATGAGCGACACCTTCCCGAGGTACGGGTCGACGACGGTCTTGAAGACACGCGCCGAGAACGGGAAGTCGACGCCCAGCTTCGGCGGCTCGCCCTTCTCGGTGACGAGTTCGGCGTGATCCTCGACGTGACGCACCCCGGTGACCATGAAGTCCAGCAGCAGACTGATGCCCATGACCTTCGTGGCGGACGCCAAGAGGACGGGCGTGAGTTCGTTTCGTCGCACGGCAGCGTCGAACGCGGCCCGCAGCGCGTCGTTGTCGAGATCGGCGTCCTCGAGGTACTGCATCATCAGCGCGTCGTCGGTCTCGACGATGGCTTCCACCAGCCGCTCCCGGTACTCCTGAGCGACACCCGCCACCTCGTCCGGGATGGGGATCTCCTTGGGCTCCCCATCGGGCCACTCGTACGCCTTCATCGCGAGCAAGTCGACGATGCCGCGGAACTTCTCTGCCTGGCCGATGGGGATCTGGATGGCGGCGATGTTGCCAGGCAACGACGACTCGATGTCGGCCATGGTCCGGAAGAAGTCGGCGTTCTCCCGGTCCATCTTGTTGATCACGAACATGGTGGACAGTTCGCGCTCGAAGCTGCTCGTCCACACCCGCTCGGTGCCGACCGCTACGCCGGACACCGCCGAGACCACGATGATGGCCGCGTCCGCTGCCGCCTGCGCGCCACGGATCTCGCTGACGAAGTCGGCGTATCCGGGGGTGTCGATGACGTTGAAGTCGTTCCCCTTCCACTGGAAGGGGTGCACGCTGGCGTAGATGGAGATCTTCCGCCGCTTCTCTTCCGGCGACGTATCCGAGGCGGTGTTCCCGTCCTCCACCTTGCCGAGGTGCGGGATGGCGCCGGCCCGGTAGAGGATCGCCTCGACCAGGGACGTCTTCCCCGCTCCGCTATGCGACAAGACGGCGACGTTGCGGATGTGGGACATCTGTGCTCCCTTTCCTGCGACCCTGGAGTCGCTTGCTGACGGACGGCACGGGAGTTCCCCGGTAGGTGGAGCGAGTCTACCACAGCCAGGGGGCAGTCCAGGTCCTGCCGGAGAGTCCGTTTTCGTGTGAGGCACGTGCTTCGTGAGGTCGTGACCGATCCGGCTGGCGTTCCGCCGCAGAGACGCGCGGCTGCTAGACTCAGTCGTGCCGATGGAGCGTGAACGGAAGTTCTCATCGCCGGAGGGCCACGT
>CAZOTV010000140.1:2735-5754 GCA_964582795.1 uncultured bacterium | reverse complement strand
TCACCGTGCTCCTCGTCCTGGTAGTCGCCCAGGTCGGAGGCGCGCAGGAAGCGGCCGGTGACGAGGTGGCCGTCTTCTTCGTCGAGCCGCACCAGGAACGGCAGGTTGGTGTACTGCGCGACGTACGGCAGGAAGTATGCGGAGCGCTTGTCGACGTGGAACTCCTTCAGGATCACGTGGATGCACGCGAGCAGGAAGGCGGCGTCGGTGCCGGGGCGGACGGGCACCCAGAGGTCGGCGAACTTGGTGATGTCGGCGTAGTCGGGCGAGAGGTTGACGATCTTGCCGCCGTTGTACTTGTGCTCCGAGGCGAAGTGCGCGTCGGGCGTCCGGGTCATCGGGAGGTTCGAGCCCATCACGATCCAGTAGGCGCTCTGGTACCAGTCGGCCGACTCGCCGACGTCGGTCTGGTCGCCCCAGATCATCGGCATGATGTGCGGGAGGTCGTGGTACCACTCGTAGAAGCTCAACATGGTGCCGCCGAGCAGGTTCGACAGCCGTTGCCCGGAGAGGAAGCTGACCATGCTCATGGCCGGGATGGGCGAGAACGACGCCAGGTGGTCGGCGCCGTAGCGCTGGATGGTGTAGATCTTGGCGGCGGCGATGATCTCGGTGGCCTCGTCCCAGGTGCTCCGGCGCCAACCGGCCTTGCCGCGGGCGGCGCGGTACGCCTTGGATCGCTTCGGGTCCTCGACGATGGCCGCCCACGCCTCGACCGGGCCTTTGCCGGCGGCGCGTTCCTGCCGGTAGAAGTCGAGCAACACGCCGCGCACGTACGGGTACTTGGGCCGCACGGGCGAGTACGGATACCAGGACGACGAGATGCCACGCTGGCAACCGCGCGGTTCGTAGTTGGGGGTGTCGTCGGCGATCTGCGGCCAGTCGGTCTTCTGCAGCTCCCAGGTGATCATCCCGTCCTTGACGAACACCTCCCAGGAGCAGGAACCCGAGCAGTTGACGCTGTGGCTGGTGCGCACCGAGCGGTCGTACGACCAGCGGCGCCGGTAGAACTCCTCCCAGGCGCGCGGTTCGTCGAGGACGCGGAACCAGCGGGGGGAGCGGTTCTTGCCGTTGGAGCGACCCTGGCCGTTGGCGCGGCCGTTTCCGTTGGCGCGGCCGTTGCCGTTGCGATCGGAGCTCATGCGGTGGGGTTCCTTCCGTCGTCGGGGGTGGCGGCCGTCACGCCTTCGGTGCGTGGGTCCTGCTGCTCGTGCTCGGCGAGGTAGGCGAGCCGGAACGCTTCGACGAACGGACGGAAGTCGCGCACGGTGCCGTAGATGGCCACGACGGCGTTGCGGGTGGCGTCGTAGACGAGGTTCACCGCTTCGGTGCGGCCGACGGGGTGGCTGCGGGCGATGCCCGCGTGGTCCACCCAGTCCTCGCGCAGCGCCTGCAGGGAGGCGTAGGTGAGGGAGCCGCTGCGGTGCTGCTGCCACCAGACGCGGAACTCCCAACCGTCCAGGTTGACGGCCCGCTGTACGGACGGGGCGTCCGGGTCGGTCGGGTCGATCTCCCACTGCAGGACGGGGAGGGGGCCCGCGCCCGAGCGCCACGTCGGTTCGTCGGGT
This sequence comes from uncultured bacterium, assembly GCA_964582795.1. Classification (GTDB taxonomy): domain Bacteria; phylum Deinococcota; class Deinococci; order Deinococcales; family Trueperaceae; genus CAZACZ01. Next base: position 4,186 of record CAZOTV010000140.1, on the reverse strand, counting down.
TCCGATTCGGCGGCCGCGGGCACGTGGCGGCGCATGTCACCGAGCAGGACGTCGGGTTGCGGATCGACGCCGTCCTCGAGGAGCTCGGCTTGGAGCGGGTTCATGGTGCCCGTGCCGAGGAGCAACGAGGTGTCGTCGTAGGGCGCCTCGGTGTCCACCCGCACGAGGGCGAAACCGGCGCCGTAGAGGACGTCCTTGATCCCGCCTTCCATCGCGGCCACCTTGCCTGCGTCGGTGCTGTTCGGCCGGAACTCGACCGTCACCGCCGCGCCGTCGACCGTCGTGCCGCGCACGAAGCCGGCGCTGACGATGTTGCGTGTGGTGCCGGGGTACGGCACCTGCCGCAGGAGGTCTCGAAGGTCTTGGGGCGCTACGTCGCTCATCCGCTCTCCTTACCTGCCATCCGGCGAACGCTCGTTCATGTGGGCGGCGGCACGTCGGCGCGCTCGCTCACGTACGCCAGGAGGTCCGAGACCCGCCGGAAGTAGCGCGACGCCCCGCCGTGCCCTTCCGTCACGCGCCATCGCCACTCGCTGCGCGACGAGCCCTCGCTGGGCTCGAGCCAGAGGGTGATGACGAACGACGACGGCGGCGTGGCGGGCGGGTCGAGCTTCGCCTTGGTCGGGCGCACGTCCGGGGTCATCGGTGGCAGTGTCGGACAGGGGCCTTCCAGCGAGCTTCCACGTTGGAGGGACGGACGTCGGCCCTGGCTTCGCGGTGGGGGTGCGCTGCGCTGGACGACTCGATACGTGCGTCTCGGCGGCCGTATGGTGGGCGTGCCATGGAGCCCGTCTACTTCGGCTCGGCCACCGAGTTCCGTGCCTGGCTCGAGCAGCACCACGCCACCGCCGCCGAACTGTGGGTGGGGTACTTCAAGCGCGCCACCGGCCGCCCGAGCCTCACCTGGCCGGAGTCCGTAGACGAAGCGCTGTGCTTCGGGTGGATCGACGGCGTGCGACGCAGCGTCGACGGCGAGCGGTACGCGATCCGCTTCACCCCGCGGCGCGCGGGCAGCAGCTGGAGCCGCGTGAATCTCGAACGCGTGACCGTCCTGACCGCCGCCGGCTGCATGCGACCCGCGGGCATCGCAGCTCACGCCGCGCGGCGACCGGACACGACGGACGACGCGTCGCGCGCAGAGCGACCCGCGCGGCTGCCCGAGCCCTACGACCGCGCGCTACGGGAGTGCAACGACGCGGCGTGGCGCTTCTTCATGGCGCAGTCGCCCGCCTACCGGCGCATGCTGGTCGACTGGGTGCTGTCGGCCAAGCGTGAGGAGACGCGGGTGCGGCGCATCGAGAGGCTAGCAGCCGCCGTTGCCTCGGGCCAGCGGTGGATCCCAGGCGCACCGTTGCCGCGGCGTTGAGCAGGCGGCGCACGCGTTCGCGAACGGCGCACGCGTTCACGGGCGGCACACACGTTCGCGAACGGCGCAGGCGTTCACGGGTGGC
>CAZOTV010000140.1:0-2635 GCA_964582795.1 uncultured bacterium | reverse complement strand
CGGCACACACGTTCGCGAACGGCGCAGGCGTTCACGGGTGGCACACGCGTTCACGAACGCTCCTCGTTCTCGAGGAGACCTACTCACATTCGAGGACACCTACTCGCGAACGAGTACCCGCCACAGGAACACATGTCCACCGCCGCACCTCGAGCCGCACCTCGAGCCGCGCCGCCTGCCTAGCGCAACTCCACCTGCACCCGCGACGCACGGCCCTCGGCGTCCACCACCGAGAGCGTCACGAAGCCCGGCCCCTCCAACGCCAGTCGCGTCTCGCGCTCGACACTCCCGACCGCCACCGGCGCGCCGTCGGCGAACCAGCTGAACGGCGCGCGCCCGCGTTCGACGCGCGCGAGGATCCCGCCCGGCAGCGGGGCGAGCGCCGCGCCGTCGGGTGGGAACACCACCTGCGGCGCGTCGTCCACCTGCACCAGGCGCGCGCCGAACTGCCTGAGCGGCGCCGCCAGTTCGGCGTTCGTCGCTACCACCAGCGTGCCGGGCGGCGCTGGCGGCAGCGGCTCCGGCTTCGCCCCGAGGCGCGCGAAGACCTCGAACAGCACCGGCGTCGCCACCTCCGCCCCGATGAAGCCCGGCACCGGCGTGCCGTCGGCGCGCCCCGCCCAGACGCCCACCACGTGCGCGCCGTCGAAGCCGAGCGCCAGGGCGTCGCGGTAGCCGCTCGAAGTGCCCGTCTTGACGGCCAGGGGCCAGTCGGGCAAACGTGCGGCTCGCGGCGCGCCGGCCAGGACGTCTGCCACCTGCCAGGCGGCTTGGGGCGTCAGCAGTCGCGCGCGCTGTGCCGGTGCCGCGTAACCGGCGGCGTCGGCCGCGGACGGCACCGAGCCACCCGCATCCTCGACCGCGTGCAGCGCCACCACCTCCCCGCCCCGCGCGATCGCGGCGTACAGCTGCACCAGCCCCTCCAGGCTCACGCCGATGCCGCCCAGGCTGATCGCCAGGCCAGGCGTGTCGCCCGGCACCTCCGCGGCCACACCCGCCTGCCGCAACGCGGCCAACACCCGCGCCGGCCCCAACGCGTCGGTGAGCGCCACCACGGGCAGGTTCAACGACGCCTGCAGCGCCTCACGCGCGCTGACCGGGCCGCGGAAGGTGCCGTCGAAGTTCTGCGGCGCGTAGCCGCCGTAGTCCTCGGGGCGGTCGTTCAGAAGCGTCTCCGGGTGCGCGATGCCGTCCGAGAACGCCAGGCCGTACACCAACGGCTTCAAGGTCGATCCCGGAGAGCGCAGCGCTTGCGTCATGTCGACGAAGCCTCGCCGTGCGTCGCTGGTGTAGTCGGCCGAGCCGACGCTGGCGAGGATGGCGCCGCTGTCGGGGTCGGCGACCATCAGCGCCAGCGTCGCCTGCGGCGGAAGATCGCGCAGCGCATCGGCGGCCAGTGCCTCGAGAGCGGCCTGCAGGTCGGCGTCGAGGGTGGTGCGGTGCACCTGCCGCTCGGGATCCGCCGCGCGCAACCGGTCGGCGAGGTGCGGCGCCAGGCTCGGGAACGGCCTGCGCGACGAGGGCAGCGCCTCGCGCATCGCTGCCGCGGCGGCGTCCTGCGGGATCACGCCCAGCGCAGCCACCCGTGTCAGCACGCGGTCGCGTGCCTCGCGCGCGGTGTCGGGGTGCTCGTCGGGGGTGCGCAGGCCGGGCGCTTGCGGCAGGGCGATCAGCAGCGCCGCCTCGGCTTCCGTCAGGCGCTCGGGTTCCTTGCCGAACCACGCCAGGCTGCCGGCGCGCACGCCCTCGAGGTTCCCGCCCATCGGCGCGAGTTGCAGGTACAGCGCCAGGACCTCGTCCTTCGACAACACCCGCTCGAGCGCCAGCGCCACGCGCACCTGGCGCAGCTTGCCGCCCCACGAGCCGGTGCCGCCGTCCTCGAGCAGGCGCGCGACCTGCATCGTGAGCGTCGAGCCGCCCGAGACCACTCGCCCGAACCGCGCGGCCTGCACCACGGCGCGCGCCAGTGCCCGTGGGTCCACGCCGAGGTGCTGGCGGAAGCGCCGGTCCTCGTAGCCGATCAGCATCGCCAGGTAGCGAGCGTCCACCTGGTCCGGCGTCACTGCCAGCCGCCAGCGCCCGTCTGCGACGGTGAACGCGCGCAGCAAGCGGCCGTCCCGCGCCAGGACTTCGACCGACGTCGCGGTCGTGAGGGGCGGCAGTTCCGTCGTCGCCACCCAGCGGTCGAAGACGAGCCAACCGGCAACCGCGAGCGCCAAGAGCGCGAGAAGCACGCCCCCGCCGCGCCGGGGCCGCCGGGCGCTTCCGGCACGCCTCCCCACCCTCACGGCCGGATGGTCACGACGTCCGTGGCGCTCACCGCGTAGTTGCTGGGGCGGTACATGTCCTCCACCTTCGCCGCCGGGTAGTGGAACGTGCCCGGCGAGACGGCGCGCATGACGTACGCGAGCCGCAACGGTTCGCCCGTGGTCCAGTTCACCGCCGCCAGGAAGCGTTCCGAGCGCGCTTCGGTCATCTCGGTGGCGAACGGCACCGCCAGCCAGTCGAGCGCGCGGATGTCACCCTCGCGCAGCAGGTTGGCGTTGTCGATCTCGAAGCCGGCTGCCAGGGCGTCGTCGATCATCAAGCGGCCGCCGGTCACGCCGCGGTCGGGAAGCACGTCGAGCACGACCAC
>CAZOTV010000139.1:0-5883 GCA_964582795.1 uncultured bacterium | reverse complement strand
GCATCGATGTAAGCGACGATCACTTCAAGCGGCGGTCGAGCTCCGCGGCCGCGAAAAACGCGCTCGCCGTCTTCAGGATCTCGTTCGCGCGCTTCAGCTCCGCCACTTCCTTGCGCAAAGCCCTGATCTCCTCGCGCTCCGCGGTGGTCACGCCCGGCTTCTCCCTAGCGTCAACGCGCGCCCGGTCCACCCAGCCGCGCATGGTGTCAGGTGAGATGCCCGTCAGGTCATGCAGTTGCCTGAACGACGCCCGCATCGACTCGCCAGGCACTTCCTGCCGCCGCTCGTAGAACATCCGGATGACCCGGTCCTTCGTCTCCTGGTCGTACTTGGTCCGCATGCCTCATTCTCTCCTTTCGCGTGGAAGGAGAGTCTCCATCAAAGCCAGGGCGGTTCACATATCCCCCATGGGGATATCCAGCCCAACTTAGAGCAACCAAGACCGACGAACGTAGACTCAACCGACGCAGAAAACGACGTCTAAGACGCAACCTTTACATAGAGCGACACGGGCCGGCATCCCCCGAATGAAACTCTTAATCAGCGGGTTATAGGTCCGAGTCCTATACGACCCACCATGCAGGAACCCCGTCCAAGACGGGGTTCCTCGTTTGGCTTCTCTCCCCCCGCAAGTCGGGGAAAGATGTCTTCAGGAAGCCCCGGCTTGGTACGAGATGCGACGCTACCGACGGTCGAGCGCCGTCCACGGAGCACCGATCCCACTCGAGGGCAGCCAGGTCGTGTTCGAACGCGCCGCCATACGCGTTCCATTCAAAGGCAAGAACGTCGCTCGCCGAGTGAGACCGCATGGCGTCGCGCCATGACCTACAGTACGCGTGCGCTGTGCTCCAGAGCGCCCCGCGGTCGTGCGATGCGAATCTCCGATCCCGCGGGGAACGTCGCGTTCGCGCAGGTACGGCCGCCGTCAAACCGGCGCCAACGTCCCCACCCAGATCATCCAGCACAGCACCGACTTCGCCGCCAGGCTCAGGATGATGTACCCCCGCTCGCCGAATATGTAGTCGCGCCACGGGCCGACCCTGCGGTACTGCAACCACATGTTGATCGCGAAGATGTTGAAGAACACGAACAGGGTGGGGATGATCGCGTAGACGAACCCGGGAGGGCCCTGCTCGCCTGAGTTGACGGCCCCGTAGAAGTAGAGGAAGACGACGATCCACGGCACGATGCCGGCGATGCAGCCGTACACGAAGGCGGTCCAGTCGACCCGCTTGGTGTAGAAGTTCTGGTACTCCATCAGGATCCCGAACAGGTTCATCGTGGCGTTCAGGAAGAAGATCAGCAGGATCGCCCCGAGGTCCCATATGCCCGTGAGCATCCCGATCAGAACGATCATCAGGCTCGAGCTGAGCGCGTACTCGTAGAAGCGCACCGGGTTCATGCCGTTCCGAAGGTCGCGCTTGTAGCGCTCGAAACCGATGGTGGCGAGGTAGCCGTGCGCGACCGCGGAGATGAGCAGGAAGAGCGCCACCGCCGGCCCGAAGTGGAGCTCGAGCAGCAGCTGCGGCTCGGGCGTTAGTCGGATGGTGTCGTCCACGAACTGCGCACCCAGGTAGTTCGTGAACACCGGGTACTTGGTGTCGTTGCTCACGGCGATCATGAAGATCCCCTGCACGAGGTGCAGCAGACCCATGACGGCGTTGAAGCGGCGGAGCCCGGCGAGGCGGTCGTCGGAGACCTGGACGCGGGGCGTACCCGCGTTGGTGGTGACCATGGCCCCTCCCCTCGGACGCCGCGAGCAGTCGGCGCACCATCGAGGCCGGGGATCGACGGGCGTCGGGCGGCGTTGCCCCCAGTCTACGTCCGCCGCGACGGGCGGCGCCCGTCTGCGATAGGCTCCCCGCGGCAAGATCCGCGGCGCTGATGGGATGCACTAACAACACGCGCAGCCCGATCTCGCCCGCCAGAAACACCGCCGCCACCGCTCCGCACCGCACCCCACCATGAGGCGCGTCGCCACGACGCCGCCCGGCGGCCGGCACCAGCGACATCGGGCCCGGCTCGCGGCCGACGGCGCGAACCGCGACACCGCCCTCCAGTTCGTACGCAGGGTCAGCAGTTGCCGAACGCCGTCGGCCGCCGTTGCGCCTGCGAGGTGGTGTCGTACTTGCGAAAGCCGACGATGCTCTTCGCCAAGAGCCATGACTAGAGTGGGGCATGCAACGACCTTCCGACAGTGCCAGGTCGCCGGGCCTACGCCCCCCTTCGCGAAAGTTCTCCTCCGATCGCTACGCGATCATGGGTCTTCTCGCCACGGCGGCGGCACTGGTCCTGGCGTTGCTAGCTACCTCGACCCCGGCTCCAAGAGACTCCGCTGCGCCGGCCGACGTGTTCGCCGTTGGCCGCGCCATGCCACTGCTCGAACGGCTGGTGGGCGACGGAGCGCCCCACCCGATCGGCACTCGGGCCAACGCCGACACCCGGAACCGGATCATCACCGAACTGGAGACACTCGGGTTGGAGGTCTCGACCCAGACGGCCATGGCCTGCCTCGACCAGTTCGCCGTCTGCGGCGAAGTCGTCAACGTCATTGCCCGCCTGCCCGGCCAGAGGGAAGGTCCGGCCGTGCTGCTCACGGCCCACTACGACTCGGTGGGCGCGGGCCCCGGGGTCTCGGACGACCTCGTCGGCGTTGCCGCCATCATCGAGACCGCCAGGTTGCTTCTGGCAGGCGCTCCGCTCCGCAACCCGTTCATCCTGCTCTTCACCGATGGAGAGGAAGTAGGGCTGTTGGGCGCGCAAGCGTTCACAGACCATCCCTGGTTCCAGGAGGTCGGCGTCGTCGTCAACGTCGAAGCGAGGGGTACGAGCGGCCAGAGCCTGATGTTCGAGACGAACGTAAACAACGCGTGGTTGATCGATGCGTTCGCCCGCTACGCGCCCAGGCCGGCCACCAGTTCCCTGCTGTACGAGATCTACCGGCTCCTACCCAACGACACCGACTTCACCATCTACAAGAACGCCGGGCTCAACGGGATGAACTTCGGCTATGTCGACGATGTCGCGCACTACCACACGCCGCTCGACGACCTTGCCCACCTCAATCCGGGCAGCTTCCAGCACCAGGGCGACAACATCCTGGCCGCGGCGCGCGCGCTCGGCACAGCTGACCTGACGGCGCCCCGAGCCGGGAACAGCATCTACCTGGATGTGGTTCCTGGCTCCTTGCTGAGGCTTCCCGAGGGCTGGGCAGTACCGTTGGCCGCTGCTTGCCTGCTGGCCTGGATCTTGCTGGCGATGGTCTTGCTGCGGCGGCGCGCACTCACCTTCGGTCGGGTTCTGCTCGGCGTGTTCGCGGCACTGTTGAGTTTGGGCGTCGCGGCGGTGCTCGCCTACGGCGTCACGTCGGCCGTGCAGGCGCTCACCGGCCTGGCGCAGCCGTGGTACGCCTCCCCCGTTCCCACCCGCGTGGCCGTTTGGTTGGCCGCGCTGGCGGGCTCCGTAGGGACAGCGGCCCTGCACTCGCGCTGGCTCGGCTTCTGGGGTCTCGCCGTGGGCGCGTGGCTGGCCTGGGCGTTCTCGGCCTTGGCGACCGCTGTAGCGGTGCCTGGCGTCAGCATCGTGTTCCTGGTTCCGCTCGTCTGCGCCACGGTCCTGTTCGCGCTTGCGCTCCTCTTCGGTGGCCGCAGCAGCGTCAGCAACCGCGTTGGACCCGCGGTAGCTGGGGCCGCCATCCTTGCGACGTTCGCCGCGGCGTACGTCTGGCTGCCGTTCGCCCTCTCCATCGAGAAGGCCGTCGGCTTGTTTCTCAGCGCTGCCGTGGCGTTCGGCCTGGGACTGTCGTTCATCACCCTGACGCCGCTGCTGGCCGTCGCACCCGCACGAACTGCTACGCCCAATCCGGCGCTCCGACGAACCAGAACGCGCTCCCGCCGCCTACCGCTGCGCGGGGCCGTGCTCCTATCCTGCGTCGTGGGTGTCGTCGCCGCCGGGTTCCTCGCGTCGAGAGCTCCGACCTTCACCGAGCAGAGCCCCCAACGCTTCAGCATCTGGCACGTTCAGGATTCGAGCGACGGTGCCAAGATCGGCGCCAGTTGGTTGCTCGACCGTGACCCGGACGCGCCCCTTCCTCCAGCGTTCGCGACGTTCGGGGAGTTCACGAACTCAGCGGCCACGACCCTACCGTCGGGCCCCGACTGGTTCCTCTACGCCCCCGCCCCGACACGCACCGTCACCCCACCGTCGATCGAGGTTCTGAGCGACGAAACGATCGGCATCAGCAGGGAGCTGAGGCTACGGTTGGAGGTAGGTGACGGCAGCGACTGGCTTACATTGGGCGTCCCCCGCTCGGTGGGCCCCACGCGCTTGTCCCTACCCGGGGTCGGCTACGAGATCGAACTGGTCGGCGCCGAGTCGTCAACGACGGACCTCGCCAACTTCCGTTGTTACGGTCCCGCCTGCGACGGTCTCGAGGTCGAGTTGAGGATGGAGAACCCGGGCGGACTCGAGCTCACGATCGTGGCTTACACCTTCGGGTTGCCGGAGACCGGGGCGCCTCTGCGGGCCGCGCGGCCAAGCACCGCCGTGCCCAGCCAAGATGGCGACGTCAGCGTGGTGTTCGCGCGCGTGACCGTCCCGTAGGGCAAGGAATCGCCGAGCCAGCCGCGAGCGGCGAGGCGGGTCGGGTGGCGCTGGCCACGCTGCGTACAGGGCGTGTGGGCATCGTCGTCGGTCCGGCGTACTGGGGTCTGTTGTGACAAGCTGGAGCGCAGACGGTTGGCGTAGACGGTGCCGCCGAATGGGCACGCTCGCGCCTGGCCGGTGCGAGTGAGGAGGCGACGGTGCACGAGGACTTCGAGACGCTGCAGGTGCATGCCGGTTACGAGCGCTCCGATGCCGGGAGCCGAGCACGTGCCGTGCCGATCGTGGCGAGCGCCGGCTACGTGTTCGAGAGCTTCGACGAGGCGGCAGCCGTGTTCTCCGGCACGCGGCCGGGCAACCAGTACGGGCGCATGCACAACCCCACGGTGCAGGTGCTGGCCGATAGGTTGACGGCGCTGGAGGGCGGCGCCGCTGCGCTGGCGCTCGCCAGCGGGCAGGCGGCGACGGCGCTGGCGCTGCTCACGGTGGCGCGGCCGGGCGCCGAGGTGGTGATCTCCAGCGAGGTCTTCGGCGGCACGCTAGGCGTGGCCCGGAAGGTGCTCCAGCCCTGGGGGGTGACGGTGAGGGTGGTGCAGCCGACGCCAGACGCCGTCAGGGCGGTGGCCGGACCTGACACCGTCGCGGTTTGGGTCGAGACCGTCGCCAACCCCAGCGGCACGGTGCCGGACCTGCCGGCGCTGGCCGAGGTGGCGCACGCCGCCGGCGCCCCGCTCATGGTGGACAACACCTTCGGTTGCGCCGGTTTCCTCTGCCGCCCGATCGACCATGGCGCGGACGTGGTGATGCACTCCGCCACCAAGTGGATCAACGGCCACGGCACGGCACTGGCGGGGGCGCTGATCGACGCCGGCCGTTTCGATTGGGACACCGACCGCTTCCCCGGGTTCCGCGCACGCGACGGGCACGGCCGGAGCTACCTCGACAAGGGCGGCCACGCCGCGTTCCACGCGCGCGCCTTCGACCTGGGTCTGTTCACCATGGGGATGACGTTGTCCCCGTTCGCGGCGTTCCTGGCCCTGCAGGGGCTGGAGACGTTGTCGCTCAGGGCGCGCCGGTCGTGTGAGACGGCGCTCACGCTGGCGCGCTGGCTCGGGTCCGTCCCAGGCGTCGAGCGCGTCGTCTACCCGGGCCTCCCCAACCACCCCAGCCATGACGCCGCCACGCGCATGCTCAGCGGCGGCTTCGGGGGCGTGCTTTCCTTCGATCTCGCCGGCGAGGAGCGCGCGCGGGCGTGCCTGGACGCGCTCGAACTGCTGTCGC
>CAZOTV010000138.1:0-5923 GCA_964582795.1 uncultured bacterium | reverse complement strand
GGGCTGCGCTCGAGGCGATCGCCGCCGCCCAAGACCTACCCGCGCTTCAGGACCTTCGGGTGCGCTACCTCGGCAAGAAGGGCGAGCTCACCCAGCAGCTGAAGCGCCTCGGCGCCCTCGCGCCGGAGGAGCGCCGCGCTGCCGGCCAACGCATCAACGAGGTCAAGCGCGCCATCGAGCAGGCCCTCGATCAGCGCAAGGGCGAGCTCGAGGAAGCGGCGCTGGCAGCGCAACTCGCGAGCGAACGCGTCGACGTCACCCTTCCCGGAACGCGGCCGCCGCTCGGCGGGTTGCACCTGCTCACGCAGGTCACCAACCGCCTGCTCGACGTCTTCACCAGCCTCGGCTACGAGGTCGTGACGGGTCCCGAACTCGAGACCGACCACTACAACTTCGGGGCGCTCAACTTCCCCGACGAGCATCCGGCGCGCGACACCCAGGACACCTTCTGGACGACCGACGGCCGCTTGCTGCGCACCCACACCAGCCCGATGCAGGTGCGGTACATGGAGTCGCACACGCCCCCGTTCAAGGTGGTCGTTCCCGGCAAGGTGTTCCGCAACGAGGCGGTCGACGTCACGCACGAGGCGCAGTTCCACCAGCTGGAGGCGCTGGTGGTGGGCGAGCGCGTGACGATGGCCGACCTCCGTGGCGCCATCGACGAGATGGCCCGCGCGCTCATGGGACCCGGAACGCGCACGCGGCTCCAACCGTCGTACTTCCCGTTCGTCGAGCCGGGCGCCGAGTTCGCGATCTGGTGGACCAACCCGCGCAGCGGCAAGGAAGAGTGGCTCGAGCTCGGCGGCTGCGGCATGGTGCACCCCAAGGTCTTCGAAGCCGTCGGCTACGAAGGCGTCACCGGCTTCGCGTTCGGGTTCGGCATCGAGCGCCTGGCGCTGGTTCCCTACGCCATCCCGGACATCCGCTACTTCTACCAGGGCGACCTGCGCGTGCTCGAGCAGTTCCGGGGAACGCTATGAGGAGCCTGCCATGAGGCTGCCACTCGATTGGCTGCAGACGTTCTTCGGGGATCCGCTGCCGGAGGTCGAGCGCCTGGTGGACACGCTCGACGGGCTGGGCTTGGCCGTGGAGCTGGTGGAGGAGAAGCCCGCCGCGCCCGAGGGCGTCGTCGTCGCCGACGTGCGCTCCGTCACCCCCATCGAGGGATCCGACCACTTGAAGCTCGTGGTCGCCAACGACGGTCGGCGCGACGTGCAGGTCGTGTGCGGCGCGCCCAACACCCGCGTCGGCATGCGCTCGGCGTTGGCGCTTCCCGGCGCCACGCTTCCCGGGCTCGGCTTCCAGGTCGCGGAGCGCGAGGTGCTGGGCGTCGCCAGCCGCGGCGTGCTGGCGAGCCCCAAGGAACTCGGGCTCTACGACGCGGCCGGCGGCCTGATCTCCTTCGGGACCGACGTCGTGCCCGGCACCGCGTTGCGTGACGCGTGGCCCGCCACGACCGTGATCGAGCTCGAGCTCACCCCGAACCGTGCCGACGCGTTCAGCCTGCTGGGCGTGGCGCGCGACCTCGCGGCGAAGCTCGGCATGCCGCTGCTTCACCCGTCGCGGGGCCTCGACACCGGCGACGCGTCGCTCGACGACGGCCTCGACCTGGAGATCGACGACCCGGTGGGGTCGCCGAGGTTCACGTTGCGCGCCATCGAGGGCGTGCGGATCGCGCCCAGCCCCGTGTGGCTGCAGAGGCGCCTGGCCGCGCTCGACCTGCGCCCCCGCAACAACGTCGTGGACGTCACCAACTACGTGACCTTCGAACTCGGTCAGCCGTCGCACGCCTACGACAGGCGCGTGCTGGGCACGCGCGACGGGGCGAACGCGAAGACGGATGCGGACGCTGCGGCGGCCGTGCTCCAGGTGAGGCGCGCCCACCAAGGCGAGCAAGTGACGCTCCTCGACGAGGAGACGTACGACCTCCGTCCCGAAGACCTGGTCATCGCCACCCCAGGGCCGGACGGCGTGAGCCGCGCGATCGGCTTGGCGGGCGTCATGGGCGGACTCCACGACAGCGTCGTCGCGGACACCACCGACGTCGCGCTCGAAGTGGCGTACTTCGAGCCGGTCACGGTGCGCCGCTCCGCCCGCCGGCACAAGCTCGTGACCGACGCGCGCATCCGGTTCGAACGCGGCGTGGACCCGAACCTACAGCCGTGGGCGTCGGCGCGCGCCGCCAACCTGATCCAGGAACTCGCCGGCGGCCGGGTGCATCCCGGCATCAGCGCTACCGGCGCGGAAGTCACGCGCCCCACCATCACCTTCCGGCCGTCGCGGGTGCACTTCCTGATGGACTTCGACGTGCCGACGAGCGAGCAACGGCGCTATCTCGAGGCGTTGGGGTGCGACGTGGACGAGAGCGGCGCCGACGAGTGGCGCGTCACGCCGCCGAGCTGGCGCTTCGACATGAGCATCGAAGAGGACGTCGTGGAGGAGGTCGGCCGGCTCCATGGGTACGACCACATCGGCCTGAGCGTGCCTGCGATGCCGTTCGTGCCGCCCGCAGCGGACCCGACGCACCGCGCGCTGCGTGCCCGCTTGGCCGCCATGGGGTTGCAGGAGACGATGACGTACGTGTTCACGGGCGAGGCGGAGCTCGAGCGCGCCGCCGCGCCTGCGCCGTCCGTGCGCCTGCAGGATCCGCAAGGGCTGGAGCGCTCGGTGCTTCGCACGGCGCTCTACCCGGGCCTGCTCGCCGCTGCGCACATCAACCGCTTCGCAGTCGCGCTCTCGCTGTTCGAGGTGGGGCACGTCTTCCTCGAGGAGGAAGAGGAGCGACTGGCGCTGCTGCTGCGCGGGCCCCGCGCCGTGGGCGTGTGGCGCCCCGACCAGCCGACCGACTTCTACGTGCTGAAAGGGATCCTGGAGCACCTGGCGGCGCTCGACCGGGCCGAGATCGAGTTCACGCCGGCACCGCGGCCGTACCTGCATCCCGGGGTGTCCGCCGGCGTGCGATGGAACGGAGCCGAGGTCGGTTTCGCTGGGCGCCTGCATCCCGAGGTGGCCGCCCGGTACGAGCTGCCGGAGACGTACCTGGCCGAACTCCGGTTGCCGCTCGAAGGACGGCGCATCCGCTTCGACGAGATCGCACGTCAACCGCATGCGGAGCGCGACCTCGCGGTGATCGCTCCCGAGACGGCGTCATACGCCGAACTCGCTGCCCTGTGTCGAGCCGCAGCGGGGGACCGGCTGGTGACGCTCGCACCGTTCGACGTCTACCGAGGCGAGCAACTGCCCGAGGGGATGCGCTCGGTGGCGCTGCGCTTCCGCTTCCGCCACCCCGAGCGGGCGCTCACCGACGGAGAGGTCGACGACGTTATGGGGAATGTCATCCGAGCCGTGAGGAGCGCGGGATACGATATCCGCGCATGAGCGCCGTGACCTGGCTGGATGTCGTGCTGGTGGTGCTGGTGGCCGTCCTGACGGCCCTCGGCGCGCAGAAGCGCTGGATCGGGTTGGCGGTCGGCGTCGGCGGCGTGATCCTGTTGCGCCCGTTGCTGGTCATCGCAGCGCAAGACCCGTGGATCGCGATCGCCGCGGCGTTCCTGGGCGGGTTGCTGCTCGCGATCCTAGCGAGACGACTGAGCGTCGCCGGTCGCGGCAAGGCGTGGCCCGAGATGGTGCTCGGCGGCATCGGCGGTCTGGTGCTCGGCCTGGTGTTGATGGCCGCGCTGGTGACGTCGTTGCCGATCCAGCGTAACCCCGCCAACGAACGCGAGATCTTCTACCCGCCACGCGACGTGGCGCCGAGCCTGGCGCAGGTCTTCCAACGCTCACCGCTGGTGACGGCGGGCCGCGGTATCCTCTTGTATCCGCTCCTCGAGGCCCAATCGACGCTGAGCGACGCCGAGGCGCGGATCTACGGGGGCCTCCACGCGTTGCTGGTGGTGGGCGAGCCGTGGACGAGGAGGTGAGACGGAGCACGAGACACGCAGGGACGCCGAGGTAGCGCAAGCCCAGGGCCTGCGGTAGGCCACGCGCGAGAGCGCGACGATCACGCCAGCCGCACCCTGGTGACGAGGTGGAGGGCTTCCGGGCCTCGAACGAAGCAGGACCGGCGCCGGAAGATAGGTCGAACGCGAGGATCGGGCGTAAGCCACGAACCCCAATTCGGCCGAAAGCGCGAACCCGGGTGGGCGAGAACCGCCCTACCCGACCAAGTCTGCGGGCCCCTCCTGAGCTGCACCCCCTCACTCGAGCACGTCCGGGGACAATGACCGACCGAAGGAACGCACGCCGGCCGCTCCAGCCGGTACCACCCGAAGGAACAGCGAAACGCACCGACCCCGATGCCCGTGCAGCGGACCGCCGCGTCACGCCGCGGGCGGACGGGACATCAAAGAAGGGACGTTCCCATGTGTGGAATCGTCGGGTACGTGGGCGGCCGACAGGCAGCCGACGTCATCCTGGACGGACTGTCGCGGCTCGAGTACCGCGGCTACGACTCGGCCGGCCTGGTGGTGGCCGACCGCGGCAACGGTGAAGCGCGACTGCACGCGGTCAAACGCGCCGGCAAGCTGGCGGTGCTGAAAGACGCCGTGGCGGGCACGCTGCCGGCAAGCGGCCTCGGCCTCGGCCATACCCGCTGGGCGACGCACGGTCGACCGAACGACGTCAACGCCCACCCGCACCTCTCCGAAGACGGCCGCCTCGCGGTCATCCACAACGGCATCATCGAGAACTACGTGGCCCTGCGTCAGCGGCTCACGGCCGCCGGTCACACCTTCGCCTCCGAGACCGACACCGAAGTGCTGGTGCACCTGATCGAGGACACCTACGCCAGCGGAGCCGGCGCGGGCGATCTCGCAGCAGCGGTGCGCGCGGCCCTCGCGCAGGTCGAGGGCGCGTACGCGCTGGTGGTGGCGCACGTCGATCACCAGGCGCTGATCGCGGCGCGCAACACCAGCCCGCTGGTGATCGGCCTGGGGGAAGACGAGAACTACCTCGCCAGCGACGTGCCCGCCCTGCTTCCGTACACGCGCGACGTCATCTACCTGCTCGACGGTGACGTGGCGGAGCTTCGCGCCGGCGGCGTGCGCATCACCGGTCTGGACGGCGAAGAACGCGACCGCCCCGCCACGCGCATCGACTGGGACGCCGAGGCTGCCGAGAAGGGCGGCTTCGAGCACTTCATGCTCAAGGAGATCTACGAGCAGCCCACGGTGTTGCAGAACACGCTGTTCGGGCGCTTCGCAGGCAACGGCACCGACGTCGACCTGGAACTCGGGCTCGACCCGAACGCCATCGACCGGGTGGTCATCACCGCGGCCGGCACAGCTTCCTACGCCGGCATGGTCGGCGCGGCCCTGCTCACGCGCCTCGCGCGGATCGGCGCCAGCGTCGAGGTGGCCAGCGAGTTCCGATACGCCGAGCCGGTGGTGAACGAGCGCACGCTATGCGTGGTGGTGTCGCAGTCGGGCGAGACCATCGACACCCTCGAAGCGCTGCGCGAGGCGAAGCGCAGGGGCGCGCGAAGCCTGGCCGTCCTGAACGTCAAGGGCTCGAGCATCAGCCGCGAGGTCGACGACGTGCTGTACATCCACGCCGGCCCCGAGATCGGCGTAGCCAGCACCAAGGCGTACACCGGCATGGTGGCCGCCTTCACGCTGCTGGCGCTGTGGATCGGCAGGGCGCGCGGCAACGTCGACGACGACCTCGCGCGCGAGCTCGTGCACGGCCTACGCGAGCTGCCCAAGCTCACCGAGGAGACCCTCAGCCGGCGCGCGGAGACCGCCGTCGTCGCCGAACGCATCCAGCACGCCACCGGCGCCCTCTTCCTCGGGCGCGGCGTGAACGTGCCGACGGCGTTCGAGGGCGCCCTGAAACTCAAGGAGATCAGCTACATGCACGCCGAGGCGTACCCCACCGGCGAGATGAAGCACGGCCCCATCGCCCTCGTCGACCCGGAACTCCCCGT
>CAZOTV010000137.1:0-6101 GCA_964582795.1 uncultured bacterium | reverse complement strand
GTGTCACCCATGACGCGACTCAGGTGTCGCCTATGTCCCGACTCATCACATGGTGGGCGGCACAGGATTTGAACCTGTGACCCCTCGCGTGTGAAGAGCCACTCCGGGTAACCAGCCTTCACCAATGCGTGCCAATCCTCCGTGCTGAACGGCATCGTGGCACTAGCCGGTTACCAAGCAGTCCCAAGGATTCACGGTTCAACTCCAGGAGAACTCCAGGCGCCGTGGTTCAGTCCTCGGCGTCCTACGCGTATCTCTCAACCTCGGGACGGGCCCGTACGCGCTGTAACCATGCGGCCAGACCTTAGTGGCTTGACCGCGGTCATCGCCGTCCCAGTTGGTTCTCTATAGGGGGCGAGGCTGTAGGATGCGCGGAAGGTACTGCCATGAGCTTCGACCGCGAGAGTCCATACAATGACCTGCCTCTGCTGCCGCCAGCTGTTGACATAGAGACGAAGGCCGTTCTCAAAGCCGCTATTCGGGCGAACAAGGCACTTGCAGAACTCAAGGGTGCGGGCAAGAACATCCCTAACCAGGCGGTCCTCCTCACTGTGCTGGGCCTACAGGAGGCAAAGTTCTCCTCAGAGATTGAGAATATCGTCACCACGAACGACGACCTCTATCTCGCCTTTGCAGGCGAGGCGTTGAGTGCGTCCGACCCAGCTACCAAGGAAGTGCTCAGATACAACCAAGCGCTGTGGCACGGGTTCGACAGGGTGCTCCACGGTCGGCTGCTCAGCACAACCCTTTTCGAAGAGCTAGTGCAGATTCTCAAGCAAACCCGGGCCGGAGTTCGCAGCCTGCCCGGAACTCGCGTAGTTAACGCAATGACAAGGGATGTTATCTACACACCTCCTGATGGGGCAGACCGCATCCGCCGGTTGCTGCTCAATCTCGAGCGTTTCCTGTACGCGGAGGATGACCTAGACCCCCTCGTGAAGATGGCAGTAGCTCACTACCAGTTCGAGGCGATTCACCCATTCGCCGACGGAAATGGTCGAACTGGCAGGATTGTCAACATCCTTTATATGGTGGAACAGGCCCTTCTGGAGCTGCCCGTGCTCTACCTGAGTCGCTTCATAATTGGCAATAAGGGTGACTACTACCGCCTCATCCAGGAGGTTACGGAGACCGGGGCCTGGGAACCGTGGATTGTCTACATGCTTGACGCAGTCACTGAGACAGCAACCCAGACCCGAGAGAAGATATCGGCCATCCGAAAGCTCAGCACAGCGGTCGGCGAAGAAGTCTTGACGAAGTGCCCCCGTGTGTACAGCCTTGACCTGATGAATGTCCTATTTGCGCAACCCTATACCAAGATTGCATTCGTCCAGGAGGCTTGCCGCGTGTCACGCCAGACCGCTTCCTCGTACCTAAAGGAGCTAGCGCGAAACGGGTTCCTGCGGCGCATCCGCGCCGGAAGAGAGGTCTACTACATAAACGTCCCGTTCTTTGAACTTCTCGTCAAGTGACGACCGCACCCTTTCCTTCTCAAGTCTTGTTCGGAGGAGCCACCAGCTAGGAACGCGACGTGTCAAATCGCTGCCCCCATATTCAACGCTTTTCGACTTGTGTCAAGCTGTTTGACATGTCCCCGAATGCGTTAGAATTGGGGCGTTGATTTTAACACGAGCCGCAGTGGGGCGCCGTCGCGACAGGACGCAGTGCAAAATGTGGGCTCGCCTCACTTGTGGGTAGACGAAGCCGGCAGGTCAGTTATCAGCATCGACGGAACCCTGTTCGGCCGAACCGCACAACCGAGCATTTCCAGGGCCCATCCGCCAGAGAAGCGGAGTGTGCGCAAGAGGTTCGCCGGATTCGCACGTCGTTTCGCACTGGCATTCTCCTACGAATCCGGCTTCCAGGAGAGACGCGATGTCCCACTTTTCCCCTCCGCACTTCGCCTCGTACGCGTCCACCAAATCCCCTTGAGCGCAGCTCAGAAGCCGAAGTTTGTCCATCACACTGAAGTTGACGGCGCATACTCTTGCGACCTGCGGCCATTGCAGACGCGCGCTTACTCGAATAGAAGTGCTTCCATGTCAACTAGACCATCGAATATCACCTTGCGCATCGCCTGCGAAAGGTACTCCGCTGCCCGAGTAAGCTCCTGGTAATAGAATGTCGCGTAGTGCCGGTTCCAACTGTCTCTTGGCATGTCTTGTGGTTTGCGGGCACGGCGCGGGCTGAGGTGACCTGTATGGACGGCTTCTGAGCGTAGGTCGTAGACCAATCGAAACAGGTCGAAGAGGTCGCGCCGCTCGCGTGCCGTGGAAGCAAGCAGATGAGCGGCTCTCATACTTAGCCGGTAGCTGAGTTCGCTGGGGTGTTCAATGTCATGGAGGAAGAAGCTTTCCATCGCAATCCCGAGTTTGATTGCCATGTCGGCTAGGTCCTCTGAACCCAAGGCATCGCACAGGTACTTCATGGAGACCCTTAGGCGTGTACGGACATCGTCTGCAAGTCGCCGGTATGACTCGTGAAGTTCACCTGACCTCCACTCCAACTTCACCTCAGTCGCGAAGACCTCACGGCGAGGCGGATAGTCGTAACGCCGCTGTCCGACTCTCGGGAGCGGCACACCGGCAGCCGGGGCGAACCAGAGGTGAACCATGTGAGGAGAAGCAGTTCCAGCGATGGCGAGACAGAGCCTAGCTTCCTCGAGCTCCTCAACGGCCGTAGCCACTAGATGCTTGGCAATACTGGACGGTGACTCGCCTTTGGACGCGAAGGCCTTGGGATGCGCGTAGTGTTTCAGCAATGCCGCCTGGGGCCATGCAGCCAACGGGTATCTCGGGTTCACGCTGAGCTCGTCACGTAGCGACGTGAGCTGAAATGACTGTGGCAGTTCGCCGAGGGTGACAAGCGCGACCCCATTTGCCAGAGTGACCGCGTCACGTGTGTGGACGCCGGTCAGCACCATGGCGGCGTGCCAGGCGAAGCCGTCACCAGTAGCGAACTCGTGCAACTCAGCTAGCGCATGCGCAGGTGAGGTCTGCTTGGCCCGTGCTGCCAACCACCACGCAAGGTGGCTCTCCGTTAGCCGCACGACTTCATGTAGGAAGTAAGCGTCACGCCCTAGGGAATCCTCGAGTCCTGGCAGCGTTGTTAGGGCATCCTGCAACACTCTGAGCTCGTCTGTTCCTACCTTGCCGAAGCCCCGGTCGAATAGCCTCTGGCGCAGGAGCACTACGTCCGCATCGGCCACGTCAACGTACGTGTCCACCGCGGCTTTCAGGGCTTCCTCTACGTGAACCATATCTTGCTCCATCACAGATTCCCGCCTGACGGGCCGAAGAGCACGTATGGCTCCAAGCTTGTCATGTTCGGACCGCGATGTGCCCGCAATCGGCTGGTCGGCTTCTGCAAGTTGAGGGTCTGTCGAGGTCTGCAGGTGGAAGGCCCAACGTTGTTGTCTTCGCGCATCAGCAAGGCAGCGAACCGCGCAGTCGCAACCGCCCGTGCACCCCATTGACATGTCGGTGACCGGACGACTCAAGCTATGCATACATGGCCAGGCACTGCGGGGCAAGGCGCCGTAGCTGCCCCGTGCAGTTTCACGCCGGTCGACTACTCGCGGAGAAGCCTGCCCTGCATCCGCCGGAACAGCGCCCTGAGGGCCCGCTTGCGCTTCTTGTCCAATAGCGACTGGGCCTCGTCGCTGGTCCGCAGTTCAATGATGGCGGCGGCAACCTGGGACTTGCTCGGCGCATCCTTACCAAACGTTGCCCGACAGTAGTTGGCAAGTGCTCGTGGCCGGTTTACGCTGGACACATCGTTTCCCGAGATGCTGGCCCCGGGTCCGAACTGCTCTTCCAGGACCTTGTTAACCGCAGCCAAGTAGACGCTCTCGTCGACCAGGTCCTCGACGACGTGTCCTTTGGGGAGGTGGAAGATGTCTACCTTCCGTATGCCACTCTCGACAAGCTTCTTCTCGAGTTCTCTTCCGGCGGTGTCGCCGTCTAGCAGATAAGCGGTCCGGTGCGCCTCGCTCTTCAGCAGCGAACCATCCATAACGGAGGCCTGCGACAGACCCGGAGTCACAGAGAAGCCGAGCGCATCAGCACCGACAGCTTCTCTAAGCAGAGATGGTACCAGCGCGCAGTCCGAGTTCCCCTCGACGAAGACGGCTTTCCTGACGGCGCTAAACGCGAATGTACTCGCTCCCAGCGCCATATGGAGGGGCATGAATCCAAGCTTCCCGTCGTGCCAGATTGTGGTGTGGATTACGCTGGTTCCCGTGGCGTGGTCTGGCTCAACGGCCCTCAAGCTTGTCCCAAGGTCTTCGGGCAAACACCCAGCAGAGTGCGTGGAGTAGATGACCTTTCTCGCGAGCGTTTGACGCGAAAGCATCTCTACCAGCCCGGCCTGAGCATCGTAGTGAAGATGCTGCTCTGCCTCGTCGATGAGCAGGATGACATCCTGGTCGGGCGAACCTTGCGACTTCAAGAAGCTAGCCAGGGCGATGAACTGCCGCATTCCGTCACTGCGCTCGGCAACCGTTGTCCAGTCCTCTGTTGGGCCAACCATGACTCTGAGCTGGTTGCCATCAACCGATAGTCGAAATGTGACTGTACTCTGATTCCATCCCTTCGACACGACGTCCGTCAGTATCCGACTTGCCTTCGCAGCCCAGTTCTCTGCGTCTGCCCGCCTGCCTCCTGCAATGAGCTCGCCCAGAGATTCCAGAGATTGACCAGCAGCTGTGGCGAGGTTGGTCAACGCTTGGTTCTTGTCGGGAAAGTAGACGGGCGGCTTCCCTTTGGGCTGGGGTTGGTGGATGGTGTAGCTCGACTTCAGTTCCCGGTCTTGGGTTTGGAGCTTGCGAAATAGAGGCAATCTACTACGAAGTACTTCCGCAACGTGAGCTTCTGCGATTTCCGCCTCTTCAACGGCGTTCTTCAACCCGGTGACGTGTTCAACCAGGGCCGATAGCGATTCCACTTTTGTCTCATTGAACAGCCTCTGACAGAGTCGCAACGTTTCGACAATCTGCTTGCTCGAAAGTGCCTCTTCAGCCGCAAGTGCTGCAAGCACAGCCTCGAGTTCCTCACGTTGCTTGGACGGAAGGCCGCGACCAGTCTTGTCGCCGTCACCGCGAGCGCCTAGCTGTGCTCTACAAAGCGCTATTGCCTGGCTTCTGTACCCGGCTCCCACGCTTGTATCGAGGAGCCGGGAACCTGGGGCAAGGCGAGAAAACTGCGCACCGTTCTTGAGCTTCCCGAACCAAATGTGATGAACCCTTGCGGAGACGTCGATACCAGATATCGCAGCCCGGTCGTTCTCTTCAAGCGCGAACAGACCGGAGACTATCTCATGGTTGTCGGGGAACTGACCCCGATACGAGACCTCTCGCTCGCCCTCCTTCTCCTTGAATCCGCCTGGGGATGATAGATGGGTCAAGGCATCCAGGATGGAGGACTTGCCCGACTCGTTGGGACCGACGAGCGCGACTAGCTTCGTGTCGAGACGGAGAACTTGCCTATCGGCAAACCGCTTGTATCCGTGAAGTACAACTTTGAGCAGTCTCATCTGTTAGGTCGAGTGTAACGCCCCGTCACTTCCGCTCAAACGCTCACGCAATGTGACCATCTGAGCTCAGCACTACAACGGCCAGGTTCTTCTTGCCACGGATTGTGTAGGGTGGACTTCGAAGATTCTGGAGTGCAGTCCCTGGGGGCATTTGTGGACATCTTCAACTTCCGCAACCTACTCACCCGCGACTACTCCGAGTACGCGCGCAGCTTCATCCACGTCACAACGAACGATGTGGCGGACAGGGTGCAGAAGGCGTTCGACGCCCAAGAGCTCTGGCCAGAACCGCTGGTGCAGCTCAACCCTGCATTCGCCCCGGGTGCCAGCGTGCCGGACCTGGTCAAGGCCGACAAGCTTCACCCGTTGTGCGCGGACGTATTCCGCCATGGCAAGAGCGAGTCGGAGCACGGCGTCCCGCTCAACCTGTACAAGCACCAGGTGGAGGCCATCGACATCGCGCGGGGCGGTGACAATTACGTCGTTACGACCGGCACGGGGTCGGGGAAGAGCCTGACGTACATCATCCCCATCGTCGACCACGTGCTGCGGCACGGGTCGGGCAAGGG
>CAZOTV010000136.1:0-6106 GCA_964582795.1 uncultured bacterium | reverse complement strand
CGTTCAGGCATCAGCGCTTCGCATGATAGGCGCTCGTCGTCGGTGACGATGTGAGTTCAGCCCGCCGCAGCACGTCAACTTCCCGACGACGGCGAGCCGATCGGTTCCAGACAACGGCGCCGTTGCGTGGTGGGGTGACCGGCTGCGATCAGCTTGCGACGGTTCTCCACGCAGGCGTGCCACATACTCAACAACCGTTTGACGTTGTCGTCGTGATCGAACCTGCGCTCCACGTGGCGGCGCGCGGCGTCCCGCATCGTGATCGTATCGAGCCTGCCGTTGGCTACGGCGATCGCGATCCGTGCCGCATCCTCGATCGCGCCCTGGTCGACCAGGAAGCCGGTGACACCGTCCTCGACCAACTCCTCGATCCCGATGGTGCGCGTGGTGATGCATACGCTGCCGCACGCCATGGCCTCCTTGATGACGTTGGGCAGGCGCTCCCTGTGGGTCATGAACAAGAACGACTCCGCCGCTGCCATCTCTTGGATGACACGCTCGTGAGCTACGTGGCCCAGGAACGTCACGCGATCTGCGATGCCCAACGAAGCGGCAAGGCGTTCGAGCGTCGGCTTGAGAGGGCCCTCGCCGAGCACCCGGAACGTAGCGTGCTCGATCTCCTTGGCGACCAGCGCGAACGCTTGCATGGCCTCCACCATGCCCTTCGCGGTGACCAGCCTGCCTGCGGTAAGGATGCGCCCCGGCACACGAGCGACATCGCCAGCCAGCGCCTCGATCTTGCCTACGTCGACCCCGTCGTAAACGATACCGATCTGCTCCGGTGGAAGCCCGGTGAAACGGGAGATCAAGGGCACGTTCACCAAGGCCTGCGTGCGCACCAGGTCGGCGTGGCGGCTCGCCGCCACCGTGCCGGCGAACTCCATCGTCAGGTCGTACGCGATCAGGCTCACGGACGTGGCGACCTGCGGTAACGAGCGCTGCACCATCAACCCCACGAGGGACGGGTAGTGACCCCAGGCGAGATGCACGACGTCCGGTGGGTCCCGCTCGAGGTCGGCCAGGACATCGAAGGCGCGCGGCAGGTACATGAGCGTCCGCACGAACTGCTTCGGCTTGCGCCAACTCGGCAGGGCCGCGTGGCGCAGTACCGCTGCCAACGAGCACGGTCTGGAAAGCGCATGCCATACGCCGCGAACGCTCCGGGCGACACTATTGTGCTGCGTGGGGATGGCCGAAAGGCGGCGCTGCTCCACCAAGGCTTCGGCGCTCGGGTGGCGCGCTCGAAGAGCGTGGACGCGGACGCGCGCGCCGCGCTCGGTGAGCGTCTGAAGTCGAGCCGAGATGAACGTTTCCGACGGCGAAGGGAACAACATGGTGACCACGGCAACGCTGAGCGATGCCGGGGGCGGCGATGCTGGGCTCGGGGTCATCTCGGCCCCGTCGGAGCGCGTGTCAACGTCGGGCATCCGTACTCGCGCCACCGAGCGCCACTCAGGGGGCCGCGGTCGCAGTTCGTCGGGGACCTGCCCGGCTTGCGCCGGCGGCGTCGAACACGGCCTCGATGACGTCGTCGACGTCGCGATCGGTCAGTCTGGGGTGGAGCGGTAGTGACACCATGCGCTCGAAGGCGTCACTCGCGACGGGGAAGTCCTCGGGACGGTACCCGTACTTCTCCGCGTAGAAGCTCATCATGTGAAGTGGCCGGTAGTGCACGCTCGTGCCGATGTTGCGCGCCTTGAGCTCTTCGATGAGCGCGTTGCGTTCGATGCCCAATCGCTCCGGACGGATCCGGAGTACGTAGAGGTGCCAAGCGCTCGTCACGTCCGGCCTCTCGACCGGGACCTCGAAGCCGTCGTGCGCCCCGAACGCGTCTTGGTACGCGGCGACGACCTCCTTACGGCGTGCGTGGAAGCGCTCTAGCTTGCGTAGTTGATGCGTGCCGATCGCGGCCTGGACGTCGGTCATGTTGTACTTGAAGCCCGGCATCACGATGTCGTACTCCCACGAACCGCTCTTGTCGAAGCGCTTCCAACCGTCGGCCGACATGCCATGAAGACCGATCACCCGCGCGCGCGCCAGCAGGTCTTGCCGGCCCGTGAGCGCCCCGCCCTCCGCGGTGGTGAGGTTCTTCGTGGCGTAGAAGGAGAACGACGCGAAGTTCTCGCGGCTTCCCACCATCACGCCGCGGTACGTGGTTGGCGCGGCGTGCGCCGCGTCCTCGACCACGTCGAATCCGTGCTCCTCGGCCAGGGTGAAGATGGGATCGAGGTCGGCGGGGTGCCCGGCGTAGTGCACCGGCATGACCACCTTGGTGCGAGGCGTGATCGCGCGCCTCAACGCCTTCGGGTCCATGCACAACGTGTCCGGCTCGACGTCGACCAGGACGGGCCTCGCGCCGACGTGCTCGACCACGTTGGCGGTGGCCGCGAAGGTGAGGGTCGGAACGATGACCTCATCCCCCGGTCCCACCCCAAGCGTGACCAGCGCGACGTGCAGACCCGCGGTGCACGAGTTGAGCATCAGCGAGTCTCCGCCGGGGGCGCCGACGTATGCACCGAACTCGCGTTCGAACGCCTTGGTACGGGGCCCGGTGGTGATCCAGTCGGAGCGCAGCGTCCGAGTGACCTCGTCGATCTCCTCGTCGCCAATGGAGGGTGGGGAATAGGGTAGGAACGTGTCCCGCGGCATCTCGATCTCCTCTAGCGACTCAGTTCGGCAGCCTGAGCCGACGGTCGCCGACGAAGGACGAAGAAGTCGCCCATGCCGGCAAGATACCCTAGCCCGTACCCGACGTGCAGTGTCGCGAAACTCGCCATGACTCGTAGGGCTCGAGGCAGGTCGGCCATGGCGCGCAACGCGAACGCGAGGGCCGCCAGCGCGTAGAGCGCCACCTCGATCGTCAAGAGCGCGCGGGCGGGCGGCCACCACGGCGCAAGGACTAGAAGCCCGACGAGGCTGGCCACGAACAGCGGCGGCACCAGTTGTCGAACGTTCGTTACCGTGCCGTGCTTACGGTTGACGTACACCTTCCAGTATCCGTACTGGAAGTACTGACGGAAGAGCTTGCGCATGCTGGACCGAACGACGTACTTCGATTGGATCTTGTGTGACAACCAGATCTTCCTGCCCGAGCGAGTCAGTCGGAAGTTGAGCTCGTCGTCCTGGTTCCGCACCAGTTCTTCATCGAACAGCCCGATTCGCTCGAGATCGGCCTTCCGGTAGGCTCCGAACGCCAGCGTGTCGACGTAGCCTTCGGCGCCGCCCGTTCGGAAGGTGGCGTTCCCGACGCCGAACGGCGAGCTCATGGCGGCAGAGATCGCCTCGGACAGCGGTGTGAGGTTCACGTTCTCGATGATCCCGCCGACGCAAGCGCACTCCGGGTGCGCTTCGAGCTCCTCGAGGTTGGCGCGGATGAAGTCAGGCGGCACCTCCGCGTGGCCGTCGACTCGGATCACCACGTCGCCCGCGGCGGCCCTGATCCCGATGTTCATGGCCTGCGGCACGGTGCGGTCGAGGTTGTCGAGCAGACGCACGGCGGGATGGCGCTCGGCGAGGGAGGCCACGATCTCGCGCGTGCCGTCGTCGCTGATCCCATCCACGACCAGCACTTCGAAACCGACGAGGTCCTTTCCCGCCTCGAGGACCGACGTCACCGCCCGCTCGATGAACGCAGCCTCGTTGCGCACCGGTAGGATGACGGAGACAGCCTCGTAGGGACCGGGCGACCCCGCTTCGGGCGCTTCTCGCCGCTTCACGAGCCGTCCTCCGCTCCGGACGGCGCCGGCTCGTTGGAGTGCCGGGACACCTCCGAGACCAAGAACTGGAACTTGCCGTTCGGGCCCCGCGGGATGTGCGATTGCTCGCGGATGTCCACCGTGATGTCGCCGACGCGCTGACGAAGCCGCTGGACGATCGCGTGCCGCGTCTCCTGGTCGAAGCCGTCCGCGGGGACGACGTTGACGATGAGATCCGCAACGGACGTCTGCACCAACTGCGCCTCGTGCACCGGCAGCCCGTAGAAGACGGGGTTCAGCCAGAAGACGCGCCGGCCGTCGGCTGTCACGATGCTGTCGATATTCCTGCCTTCGATCGACGTGAGACGTGGAAGCGTCCGCCCGCACGCGCAGGCGCCGGAGTCCACCGCGACTACCCCGCGATCGCCGACTTCGTAGCGGATCAGCGGCATCTCGCTGTTGAGTAGACCAGTGCAGATCAACCGCCCCGCAGTTCCGCGGGGAACCTCGACGTCGCGGTCGTCGTCGAACACCTCCAAGATGCCGGCGTCCGGCCAGTAGTGCAGGGCGCCCGCCTCGCACTCACTGGCTCCTACGACTGCCTCGGACATGCCGTAGGAGCTGAACGTTGGGCAGCCGAACGCGCGGCTGATGAGATCGCGCTGATACGCGTTCAGGGGTTCCGCGTTGGTGACCACGGCTCTCATCCTGGGTGCGTCCAGGCCGCCGTCGAGCGTTGCCCGAGCAAGTTCCGCGAGTGAGGACGAGTACCCGTAGATGTGAACCACGCGATACTTCCGAAGCGCGCCAAGGTACGCGGGAGCGTTCGCGGTCGAGACGTGCAACGTCGACAGGTACAGCTGCCGCGAAGCGGCGTTCCAGACCCAGAACGGCGGCTCGTTGCGCGTGGCGGGCACGACCTCCTGGCCACCGAGGATGGCCCAGCGGTCATGTCGCGTCACGCCGTACCACCTTCGAGAACGTGCCTCGAAGAGCGCGTACCAGGCGCGCATGGTCTTCCGGCTGCGCCACGTGGTCACGGGGGTTCCCGACGTGCCGCTCGTCTCGAGCCGGAACAGCGGCGTTGAGCCGGCGTCGTCCGCGATGAAGTCCTGGGGTCGCGCCCGCAGGACCTCCTTGCTCAACACGGGCCAGTCGGAGAGCACTTCCCAGCGGCGTTCGTCGCCGGAACGTTCGCGCGCGTCCCAGAGCTCCCGGTAGTACGGCACATGATGGCGTGCCCGGTACAAGATGGACTCCACCCGTTTCGACTGCCACGCCGACCAACGCTCGTTGCTCCACGTCTCGCGGTCGAGCGCCTCGTGCACCAGGCGGTCGGTCTCCGGTCCGTAGCGCCAACGGGCGAGATGGTAGCCGTAGATCGTGCCGAACAGAGAGCGAAGCCAGGTCGGCGCACGACGATAAAGGGGCATCAACCGGGCCTTCACGAGCTCGCCTCCGCGACGTCGTGAAGGAGTTGTCGCCAGGTCGGGACGACGCGGGACCAGTCGAACGATGCCGCCTTCTCACGCCCATTGCGCGAGAGCCTCGCTGCCAGGTCTGGATCGGCCAGGATCCTCCGCACCGCATCGGCCATGGCGTCCGGGTCGTTCCTCGGAACGAGGAGTGCGTCGACCTCGTCCTCCAGGAGATAGGGGATTCCGCCCACGGACGTGCTGATCACGCACAGGCCGCACGCCAGCGCTTCGAGCACGCTGATGGGCACGTTGTCCACGTCGGTGGTGTTGAGGAACACGTCGCCCTCATTCAAACGCACGGGCACGTCGGCCTTGCGTACGGGCGGCGACACGGTCAGACGATCGGCGACCCCCAGCGCACGCGCCTTCGCCAGGGTCGCGTGGCGGGTACCGTCACCTTTGTCCGCGCCGGTCATCGTGAGATGGAGGCCGTTAACGTCGCGGAGTTCTGCCAGTACGCGTGGTGCCAGGACCGGATTGTAGATGGCATGGAAGCTGCGAAGCCACACCAACCTGGGCGTCACGCCGGAACGCAGGCGGAACGGGTAGTCACTGACGGCGATGGGGTTCGGGACGACCTGACAACTCCCGGCGTACGGTGCGAGCGCTTCGCCTAGGTACGCGGACAGCGCCACCACGCGTGTCGACGAACGAAGGACGCGCTCGACGCGGTGCGGATTCGCACGCGCGAAGTTCGGTAGGTTCCCCCCACGAAGCACGTGGACCAACGGCACGCCCGCGCGGTCGAGCACGGCTGTTGCCCATTCGGCCCACCGGAACGCTCTGCCTGAGAACACGTCGATGACTGCAACGTCGATCTGTCGACGTTGCCGGTAGGCGGTCGTGGTCAAGTCCAGGACGCGCGCCACGCGGCCCTCGCGGCTGGAGGTGGTACGGACGTCGAGCCCTTCGAGCGCCAGACGACGCGCCAGT
>CAZOTV010000135.1:0-6183 GCA_964582795.1 uncultured bacterium | reverse complement strand
ACTGGCGCGTCGTCTGGCGCTCGAAGGGCTCGACGTCCGTACCACCTCCAGCCGCCCCGAGCGCATCGGCCGTGCGCTGGACATGATCGCCACGGCGTATCGCCTGCGGCGCGAGTTGGACGTAGCGGTCATCGACGTCTTCTCCGGCATGGCGTTCCGCTGGGCGGCGTGGACCACGACGGTCTTGCGCGGCGCCGGGGTCCCCATCGTGCACGTGCTTCGGGGCGGCAACCTGCCGAGTTTCGCGCGCGCCCACCCCGGCCGCGTCGAGCGCGTCCTCGGGGCCTCGGCCCAGGTGGTGGCGCTGTCGGCCTACCTGGCAGAGGCGCTCGGCCCATACGCCCGCAGCTCCCAGGTCGTTCCGAACCCGATCGAAGTGAGCGAGTACCCGTTCCGACTTCGGAACGTCGCGGCGCCGAGACTGGTGTGGTTGCGGAGTTTCCACGCGATCTACAACCCGACCCTGGCGCCGAAGGTGCTCGCCAGGCTGGCCGACGTCGACGGCCTCCACCTCACGATGACCGGTGCGGACAAGGGCGACGGCACGCGGCAGGCGACCCTGGTGACCGCACGTGAACTGGGCGTGACCGACCGCCTCACCGTGGCGCCGCCGGTGCCCAAGTCTGGAGTGCCGGCCCGCCTGAACGAAGGCGACGTGTTCCTCAACACCACCGACGTCGACAACGTGCCCATCAGCGTGCTGGAAGCCATGGCGTGCGGTCTTTGCGTGATCAGCACGTCCGTCGGCGGGATCCCGTACCTCTTGGAGGACGGGGTGGACGCGCTTCTCGTGCCGCCGAACGATCCGGAGTCGATGGCCGCCGCAGTCCGCCGCGTGCTGGCGGATCCGGAGTTGGCCGCGCGCCTGTCGCGAAACGGCCGCGAGAAGGCCGCGTCCTTCGACTGGTCGCGCACGCTACCGGCCTGGGCAGCCTTGCTGCACGACGTCGCCAGAGCGCGCAAGGAGCAGTCGTGAAGTCCCGCCTGATGCCGCTGTACCGGCGCCTGTCACCGCAGCTGCGCTCGGTGGCAGGAACCATCTACGGCTCCTACCTCGCGCGTTGGCGCTACGGACCCGAGACCGACCGCTTGGTGGCGGAAGCGCTCGAGCGCGAGCACTGGAGCCCGGAGAAGTGGTCGGCGTGGCAGTCGGCGCGTCTGGCGAAGCTGCTCCACCGGGCACGACATCGCGTTCCGTACTACCGCGAGCTGTGGGACGCGCGCGAACGCGAGGGCGAGGTCGGGAGCTGGGAGTCTCTCGCGAACTGGCCCGTACTGACCAAGGAGATCGTGCGCGCGCGGCCGCAAGACTTCGTGGCGGACGACGTGCGCGCGAAGGCGCTGTTCCGCCTCGAGACGAGCGGCACCTCGGGCACGCCGGTGACGACCTGGCGCAGCCGCAAGACCATGCGCGCCTGGTACGCGCTGTTCGAGGCGCGTTCCCGTCGCTGGTACGGAGTGACGCGCCACGATCGCTGGGCCATCCTCGGCGGTCAGGAAGTGGTGCCCGCCGCCCGTAGCGAGCCTCCGTTCTGGGTGTGGAACGCTGCGCTTCGTCAGCTCTACCTGTCGACGCTCCACATCTCCCCGGGCACCACGCAGCAGTACCTCGACGCGCTCCGGAAGTACCGCGTGGTGCATCTGTACGGCTACTCGTCGTCCCTCGCCGAACTGGCAAGGGCGACGCTCGAGCGCGGCTTGGACGCGCCGCGGATGGTGGCAGCGGTCACCAACGCGGAGCCGCTCACGCCCCAGCAGCGTGCGTTGATCAGCCGTGCGTTCGGCTGTCCCACGTTCGCCTCGTACGGGATGTCCGAGGCCGTGGCCTATGCCAGCGAGTGTGGGGCCGGGACCATGCATCTGTGGCCGGAGGCCGGCGTCGTCGAGGTACTCGAAGACGAACGTGACGTCCAGGTCACCGCAGGACAGCCAGGAAGGTTGGTCTGCACCGGCCTGCTGAACGACGACATGCCGCTGATCCGGTACGAGGTCGGCGACCGCGGCGCGCTTCCGCCGGACGCCGAGGCGTGCGCCTGCGGCCGAACGTTGCCGCGACTGGCTTCGATCGAGGGGCGGACCAACGACAGCATCCTGACGGTGGACGGCCGCCGCGTGTTCTGGCTGAACCCGGTCTTCTACGGGCTGCCGGTCCACGAAGCGCAGGTGGTGCAGCGGTCACCGGCGGAGCTCGTGGTCAACGTGGTGCCGGCAGAAGGGTTCGACGCGTCGACGCGCAGCACCGTCGTCGAGCGGATCCGGCATCGTGTCGGGGACGTGGAGGTCGACGTGCGCGAGCTGGCCTCCATCGCGCGCGGACCGAACGGGAAGTTCCGCTTCCTGGTGTCGGAGTTGGCATCCCCACCCGATGGCCTCGGTCAGGGCGAGACGGCAGCGCGACCATGAGCCCGGGATCTCCGTACGCACGCGCCGAGACCGACCCGGGTGCAGGAGACGGTCGCCAAGCGTCCGTCGCCGTCATCCTGCCCGTTCGCAACGAGGCAGCGTTCATCGAGCGCGCCGTGACGTCGGTGCTCGAGTCGGGCAAGGGCCTCGACCGGTTCGAAGTACTCGTCGTGGACGGTCTCAGCGACGACGGCACGCGCGAGATCGTAGCCGACCTCGCCGAGCGCCATCCCGCCGTGCGACTGCTCGACAACCCCGAGCGCACGGTGCCGCAGGCGATGAACGTCGGGATCCGCGCGGCCGCTGGCAACGTGGTGATCCGCGTCGACGGGCACGCCGAGGTGCCGCCCGACTTCATCCGCGCGAACCTCGAGGAACTCGCGGCGCACCCGGAGTGCGCCTGCGTCGGCGGGATCATCGAGAACGTGAACCTCACACCGCTCTCCGAGGCGATCTCTACCGCCATGAGCTCACCGTTCGGCGTCGGTAACGCCACCTTCCGGACGGGCGGCGCCGAAGGCTACGTCGATACGCTGGCGTTCGGAGCCTACCGCAAGGCCGACCTCGAGCGCATCGGGCTGTTCGACGAGGAACTGGTGCGGAACCAGGACGACGAGCTCAACTTCCGGCTGACGCGCTCGGGCAGGAAGATCTGGCTGTCCCACAAGATCCGCTCGAAGTACTTCGTGCGTTCGAGCATGCGGAAGCTCTTCCGGCAGTACTACCAGTACGGATACTGGAAGGTGTACGTCAATCGCAAACACGGCACCCTCACGAACTTCCGGCAACTGGTGCCGCCGCTGTTCGTTGCCAGCCTCGCCGGGCTCCTTCTCCTCGCGCCGTGGTGGCGGGCCGCCCGCGTGCTCTTGGCGATCGAGCTGGCGCTCTACGCGCTGACGGCCCTGGCCTTCGCTTGGCGTGCCACGGCCGACCTGCCCCGCGCCACACGAGTCATGGCAAGTTTCGCGACACTGCACCTCGGGTACGGGCTAGGGTATCTTGCCGGCATGGGCGACTTCATCGTCCTTCGCCGGCGACCATCGGCCGAGGCTGCCGAACTGAGTCGCTAGAGGAGACCGAGATGCCGCGGGACACGTTCCTACCCTATTCCCCACCCTCCATCGGCGACGAGGAGATCGACGAGGTCACGCGGACGTTGCGCTCCGACTGGATCACCACCGGGCCGCGCACGAAGGCGTTCGAACGCGAGTTCGGCGCGTACGTCGGCGCACCGGGGGGAGACTCGTTGATGCTCAACTCGTGTACGGCAGGGCTGCACGTCGCGCTGGTCGCGCTCGGGGTCGGCCCGGGGGACGAGGTCGTCGTACCGACGTTGACCTTCGCGGCCACCGCCAACGTGGTCGAGCACGTCGGCGCGAAGCCCGTCCTGGTCGACGTCGAGCCGGACACACTGTGCATGGACCCGAAGGCGCTCGAACGCGCGATCACGCCCCGCACCAAGGTGGTCATGCCGGTGCACTACGCCGGGCACCCCGCCGATCTCGATCCCATCTTCGCCCTGGCCGAGGAACACGGCTTCGACGTGGTCGAGGACGCGGCGCACGCCGCGCCCACGACGTACCGCGGCGTGATGGTGGGAAGCCGAGAGAACTTCGCGTCGTTCTCGTTCTACGCCACGAAGAACCTCACCACCGCCGAGGGCGGGGCGCTCACCGGCCGGCAGGACCTGCTTGCGCGTGCGCGTGTGATCGGCCTGCACGGCATGTCGGCGGACGGCTGGAAGCGCTTCGACAAGAGCGGCTCGTGGGAGTACGACATCGTGATGCCGGGCTTCAAGTACAACATGACCGACCTCCAAGCCGCGATCGGAACGCATCAGCTCCGCAAGCTCGCCGGCTTCCACACGCGCCGGCGGGAGGTCGTCGCCGCCTACCAGGACGCGTTCGGAGCGCACCCAGGGTTCGAACTTCCGGTCGAGCGGCCGGACGTCACGAGCGCCTGGCACCTCTACGTCCTGCGGATCCGCCCGGAGCGGCTCAGCATCGAGCGCAACGCGCTCATCGAAGCGCTCAAGGAACGCAACATCGGCACGAGCGTGCACTACCGACCGCTGCACATGATGAGCTACTACAAGGACAAGTACGGTTACCGGCCGTCGGACTTCCCCGTCGCGAAGGACGCGTTCGAACGCATGGTGTCGCTTCCGCTCCACCCCAGACTGACCGATCGCGACGTCGAAGACGTCATCGAGGCGGTATTCGACGCGGCCGGCGCAAGCCGGGCAGGTCCTCCCCGAACGGCTGCGACGACCCGCTGAGCGGGGCCGGACATTGCGACGGCAGACGCACACGGCCGCCCACGACGTCTCGACAGCCGCCGCCGACGACGTGGCGGTGCGGACGAGCGAAACGCTGCGCGTTGCCGTGATCAGCATGCTGTTCCCATCACCATCCGAGACGTTCATCTCGGCGCGGATGAGGACGTTGACCGAGCTCGGGGCGAGCATTCGCGTCCACGCTCTTCGCACACCGCACCCCAACGCGGGCGAGCTCGTGGAGCAGCGCCGGCTGAACACGATCCCGACACGGCACAACAGCGTCTCGCGGAGCCTCGCGGGGGTGCTTCACGCACTCCGACGTCCGCAGCTGGTGGGGATGGTGCTCCGCCACGCGGTACTGCCGAGCTGGAGGAAGCCCCGCCAACTTCTTCGCGCGGTGTTGTACATGCCGCGAGCGTTCGACATCTTGGCAGACCTGGAGGAAGACCCACCGGACGTCCTGCATCTCGCGTGGGGTCACTACCCGTCCATCGTCGGCATGCTGGTCCAGCGCGTGCTTCCGAGCGTATCTACGTCCGTCAACCTGATCGCTTACGACCTCGCGATGGAGTTCGCCGGCACGCTCACCGTGAGCCGCCGCGCCGACGTGGTCAGGACGCAGGCCGAGGTCAACGTCCCGCACATCGCGCGCTTCACGGGCGTGCCCCCGGACCGGATCGCCGTCATCTACGACGGGGTCGACGTCAAGACGATCGAAGCGGTCGCCGGGGAGATCGTTCGGGTGCCTGGTCGCATCGTCACGGCAGGCAGGTTGATCGCCGAGAAGGGGATGGAGGACGCCCTGCGCGCCTTCGCTCGTGTGGCCAACGAGGTAGATCACGCCACCTTCCGAGTGCTCGGAGAAGGCCCACTGCGCCCGAAGCTCGAGAGACTGGCGACGTCGCTCGGGGTCGCGGACCGCGTGCGGTTCCTCGGCCACGTGCCGCACGAGGGCGTCATCCGGGAGATGGCCGCGGCGGAGTCGTTCTTGTTCCTCTCACGCAGCGAGCGCCTTCCGAACGTCGTCAAGGAAGCGATGGCCTGCGGGAGTATCCCCATCACGACGCGCACCGAGGGCATCGAGGAACTGGTGGAGGACGGCGTGACAGGCTTCTTGGTCGACCACGACGCGATCCACGACGCTGCGAGGATCGCCATCGCAGTCGCGAACGGCAGGATGGACAGCGAGTTGGTGCGGGCCAATGCACGAACCCACGTCGAGCGCTCCTTCGATCACGACGACAACGTCGGGCGGCTCTTCGGCATGTGGGTCGCGTGCGTGAGGACGCGGAAGGAATCCATGACGGTCGGTTCGCCT
Source organism: uncultured bacterium (assembly GCA_964582795.1). Taxonomy (GTDB): domain Bacteria; phylum Deinococcota; class Deinococci; order Deinococcales; family Trueperaceae; genus CAZACZ01. Next base: position 184 of record CAZOTV010000135.1, on the reverse strand, counting down.
GGGAACGCCCCGATACGCGTTCCAGACCGCAACGGCACGACCGCGGCCGGTCGATGAGTCAAGCGAACGCTGCGGAGCGAACAGCGTGACGCGCCGCAACGACACGACGAGCGTTCCGGCAAGGCCGACCTCACATCGTCACCGACGACGAGCGCCTATCATGCGAAGCGCTGATGCCTGAACG
>CAZOTV010000134.1:0-6255 GCA_964582795.1 uncultured bacterium | reverse complement strand
CGGCTACGATGGGCCCACGACAGGGAGGCCCCGTGGACTTCGAGAAACTCGGCGCGTTCTACCTTGGCCGCGAAGTGGACCCGGACACGCTCGCCACCACCGACCAACCGCTGCTCTACGACGCCAGCGACCTCACCACCCACGCCGTCATCGTCGGCATGACGGGCAGCGGGAAGACGGGCCTCGGCATCGGCTTGATCGAGGAAGCCGCCATCGACGGCGTGCCCGTGCTCGCGATCGACCCGAAGGGCGACCTCGGGAACCTCGCGCTCACGTTCCCCGAGCTGCTACCGGAAGACTTCGCGCCTTGGGTCGACCCGCAGGCAGCTGCCAGGGACGGGCAGGACGTCACGGCGTACGCCGCGGCCCAGGCCGAGACCTGGCGGCGTGGCCTGGCCGACTGGGGACAGGGCCCGGAGCGCATCGCCCGACTCCGCGACGCCGCCGAGGTCGCCGTGTACACCCCGGGGTCCAGCGCGGGAAGGCCCATCTCGGTGCTGCGCTCGTTCGCCGCGCCACCCGCGGCGGTGCGGCAGGACACCGACCTGTTCCACGACCGGCTCGACACCGCCGCCACGGGGCTCCTGACCCTGCTGGGGATCGACGCCGACCCCCTGGGACGCGAGCACGTCCTGCTCACCACCATCCTGAGCCACGCCTGGCAGGCCGGGCAGGACCTCGACGTGGCTGGGCTCATCCACGCCGTCCAAGACCCACCCGTGAAACGCATCGGCGTGATGGACGTAGAGACCGTCTTCCCCGCCAAGGACCGCATGAAGCTCGCGCTCGCGCTCAACACCCTGTTGGCCGCCCCCAGCTTCCAAGCGTGGCTTCAAGGGGAGCCCCTCGACGTCCAGAGCCTCCTCTACCGGAGCGACGGTAAGCCTCGCATCGCGGTGGTGTCGATCGCGCACCTCGGTGACGCGGAGCGGATGTTCTTCCTCTCGCTCCTGCTCTCCGAGGTCGTGGCCTGGACGCGCTCCCAGTCGGGCACGCCGAGCCTGCGCGCCCTCGTCTACGTCGACGAGTTGTTCGGCTTCCTCCCCCCGGTCGCGGAACCTCCGACCAAGAAGCCCCTGCTGACCCTCCTGAAGCAGGCGCGAGCGTTCGGGGTCGGACTCGCCCTCGCCACCCAGAACCCCGTGGACCTCGACTACAAGGCGCTCTCCAACGCCGGCACGTGGTTCGTCGGGCGGCTGCAGACCGAGCGTGACAAGCAGCGTCTCGTCGACGGACTGAGCTCCGCCGCTCCCGGCGCCGTGCCCGCCGGAGACCTCGCCGAGGTCATCGGCCGGCTGGGCAAGCGCACGTTCCTGATGCACAACGTGCACGAGGGCCAGCCTGCGCTCTTCCAGACGCGCTGGGTGATGTCGTACCTGGCAGGACCGTTGTCGCGCGAGCAGATCAGGCGGCTGAGCACCATCAGCGGAGCGCCGCGACCCGGCGCCGACACCGACGCCGACCAAGAGGTGCCCCTCGACGCGGCGCCCTCGACGGTGGTGCACGCCCGCGCCGCACCGAGCGGCACGGCGGCGCTCGACCTCACCCCCGGAGCGGCCGGTGAGGACGGCGGCAAGCCGTTCCTGCCACCGCACGTCCGCCAGGCGTACGCGCCCGCGGCAGACTTCGCGAACACGCGCTACTTCCCGTTCGTGATGGGCGTCGCTGACGTGCATTACAGCTCCAAGCAGTACGGCGTGGACGTCGGCAAGCGTATCGAGCGCATGGTCGAACCGAGCGAGGGCCCGATCGCGTTCTCCTGGGCCGAAGGGGAGGACGCGCCCGTGGCGCTCGACGCGACCACGGCCGAGCCGCAGGCGGGCGTGACGTTCGAGCGCTTCCCCGACGTCGACGTCAGCGAGGCGGGCACGAAGCAGTGGGAAACGCTCTTCCAACGGTGGCTTCGCGCCGACGGCGCGCTAGCGCTCTATCGTCACCCTTCCAGCAAGCTCGTGTCCGAACCCGACGAGCCCGAGCGGGAGTTCGCCATCCGCTGCGCGCATCGCGCGCGCGAACTGCGCGACGCGGAACGCGCCGCGCTTCGCAAGAAGTACGAGTCGAAACTGGCGACGCTGGAGCGGCGCGTGATGCGTGACTCGCAGGCGATCGAACGGGAACGGCAGCAACTCCAGCAGCGGACGCTGGACAGCGCCGTCTCCGTCGGTACCGCGGTCTTGGGCGCGTTCCTGGGGAGGCGTTCGGCGTCACGCGTGTCGACCGCGGTGCGCCGCGCCTCCGGTGTGGGCAAGGAGAGTGGCGACGTCGATCGCGCGCGCGAGACGCTCGAGCGAAGCACCGCCGAGCTGGCTGCGTTGCAAGCGGAGTTCGACCGGGAACTCGCGGCGCTACCTGACCTGGAGCTTCGCCCCGACGCGATCGAGCTCGAGACGGTGCGGGTGCGCCCCACCAGTTCGGACATCGCGGTGCGCTACGTCGGCGTGCTGTGGGTACCGCACCGGCCCGGTGACGACGGCCGCTGGAAGGTGGCCGTGCGCTGACCGGTACCCGACCACGGCACGGCGCGGCCGCGATGTCGGCCGGTCAGGGCGTCAGGTCGAACGCTTCGGGCGCAGGCAGCCGGCGCCAGCTCCAGTCGCCGTCGCGGCGCGGCGGCCAGATGACGGCCGTCGCGCGGCCGGCGATGCTGACGGCCTTGATCGGACCGAAGTAGCGCGAGTCCTCGCTACCGCGCGCCGAGCGGTTGTCGCCCATGACGAAGTAGTAGCCGTCGGGCAGGACCAGATCGAGCACCACCGGCGCGCCTTCGACGGTGCCGGCAGGGACCTCGACGTTGCTCACGACGTTGCCGTAGAACAGCTGCACGCGTGGGTCGTCCACCGAAGTCGGCGCCGGATCGAAGCCCCCCATCGGCAGGATCGGGTTGGAGAGCGTCGTGGAGGCGCGGTCGAAGCCGACCACCATCGCCGCGACGTCGCCGTCCTCGACGACGACCTTCGGGAAGTCGACTTCCGCGACACGGAATTTGTCCTCGTCGGTGATGAAGCTCTGGTCGATGGCGACACCGTTGACGATCACTTGCCCTCGTTCGATGCGGATCCGGTCGCCGGGCACGGCCACGATCCGCTTGATGAAGAACTTCTGTCGGCCCGTCACCAACGCGGTCGGGGCGTTGGCCGGTTCCCGCAAGACCACCACCGCCCCGCGTTCGAACGCGGGCAGCACGCCCATCCGGCGGAGCCAGGTGTCGAACTTCGGGATGAACACGCGATCGCCCGTGAGCAACGACTGGAGGATCGTCCCACCGTTGCCGCCGTTCAAGTTCGGTTCCATCGACGAGCCGACGACACCGACCGTGGTGAACAGGAACGTGACGACCAGGTAGGCGATGACGAGCGCCTCGGCGTACCCGCGAATCTCGCGCCACAAGCGCTGACGCCATGTGAGCGGCGCCGTCGGCGTGGCGCCACCCCCCTTGCCGCTCAATCGGGCGCGGGCTCGGTCGCGGGGGGTCGCGTTGCGAACGGGGTCGGTTTCGGCCATGACGGCCCAGAGTACCCCGAAACGCGGCGCCGACCCGGTCACTGCTACACTCCCGCCATGCCCGACGACGACCGGTCGACCCCCGCGCGCCGCTACCCCGGGCGGGGAACGCGTACCGATCCCGTCAACCGCTTCACCGAGATCGAGGTCGAGCTGGATCCCGCCGAGGTCACCGACGACGACCTGCGCGTTCGCACCCGGTACCTCGACGACACCTCCCGCAGCGTGATCAGCACCAACACCAGCCCCGACGTCGGCTTCGACGCCAGCCTGAACCCCTACCGGGGGTGCGAGCACGGCTGTTCGTACTGCTACGCCCGCCCGACGCACGAGTATCTCGGTCTCTCCGCCGGCCTCGACTTCGAGCGGGTCATCCTGGTGAAGAGGCGCGCACACGAACTGCTAGGGCGCGAGTTCGACCGAGCCGGCTGGCGCCCCCGAGTGCTGGCCTTGTCCGGCGTGACCGACCCGTACCAGCCCGTCGAGCGCAAGTTGTCGATCACCCGTCGCTGCCTCGAGGTGCTCGCGGCCTACCGCAACCCGGTCGGGATCATCACCAAGAACGCCTTGGTCACGCGCGATGTCGATCTCCTGGCGGAGATGGCGGCGTGGGGCGGCGTGCGCGTGACGCTCTCCATCACCACGCTCGACGAGAACCTACGCGCTCGGCTCGAGCCGCGCACCGCCACCGTCGCCAACCGCCTGCTGGCCATCCGCGACTTGGCGGCGGCCGGGGTCCCGGTAGGCGTCAACGTCGCGCCGATCATCCCCGGCCTGACCGACACCGAGATCGCGGCGATCCTTGAGGCTGCGGGAGAAGCCGGCGCACGGCACGCCGGGTACACCGTCCTGCGACTGCCGGGAGCGGTGGGACCGCTGTTCGAAGCGTGGCTCGACGAGCACGCCCCCGGCCGCAAGTCGAAGGTGCTGAACCGGGTGCGCGAGGTGCACGGTGGCGTCATCGACGACCGCCGCTTCGGACGCCGGATGCGCGGCGAAGGGACCTACGCCGAGCAGGTACGAGCGCTGTTCCACCTGGCGCGCGCTCGTGCCGGGATGGAGCGCACGCCCGAACCGCTCGCGACGCAGCACTTCCGGCGTCCTGGGCGGGTCGAGCAGGCCTCGATGTTCGATACGGAGGCGCATCGAGCCTAGGCCGAACCCGGCGCATCAGAGGCGCATCGAGCCTAGGCCGAGCCCGGCGCACGCAGCACCTTCCGCGACCCCGTGGCATGCACCGGCGGCGCGTGGGTCACGCGCCCCGTACGCGTGCGCTAGGTCGGTCATGCAGGCGCGTTCACGGCATAGACTCGAAGGCGACCAGCCAGACGAAAGGACGTCTCATGGAACCGACTTCGCACCACCTCGTTGCCACGCTCGTTGCCACCCGCGTTCCCGCCCCAGTTGCCCTCCATGCCCCGCCGCGTTCCCGGCGGGCGACGGCGCGGCGTATCGCTCGCTCGCTCACCGCCGCGCTCGCCCTCGCCGCGCTCACCGTCGCCGCTGCCCAGCTCCCGCTCAACCCGCCGAACTACTACTTGTCGCAGCTCCCCGAGCTCGTCGACGGCGCCGCCCTCGAAGGGGAGCTCAGCGCCGACGACGGCCAGAACTTCAAGGACGGTTCGTACGTCGACCTCTACGTGTTCTACGGCGTCGCTGGGGAGCAGGTACGACTTGCCGTGAGCAGCGTGGAGTTCGACACCTACCTGACGGTCTACGACCCGGCGGGCGCCGTGCTGGACTTCAACGACGACGACTGGAACGGCTACGGCTCCGACTCCGCCCTGCAGCTCGTGCTTCCGGAAACCGGCCGGTACCTGATGGTCGTGAGCGGCTACGGGCCGTACGACGTGGGTCGCTACGTCGTGGAGCGCGGCGCAGGCCGGCCGATGACCGTCGACGCCGTCGAGATCGACGTCCCGAGCGTTCAGACCGGCTTCCTGGACCCCTCCATGGTCGCGGCGCCCGGCACGTGGGGCGGCCCGAGTCAGGTCTACGCGTTCGACCTCGAGCGCCCCGCCCTGCTGGTCGCCAGCCTCGCGTCGTTCGACTTCGACACCGTGCTGTACGTGATGGACGAGGCGGGGACCGTCCTGGCGGAGAACGACGACGTCGCCTCGGGCACGGATTCCCAGGCGATGGTGGAGCTCGAGCCGGGGCGGTACCTGGTCGTGGCGAGTTCCTGGAGTTCGGAGTCCGCCGGCAGCTACACGCTCGAGTTGAACCTCTACGTGCCGTTGGACTGAACGCCCGACGCACCCGACGAGCCGCGGCCGGAGCCATCTTGCCGCGGCTCGTTCGCATCCGCGGGGGCCACTCGCCGGCGTCGTCCGCGATACCCTGACGGTGCGCCATGACCGCTCGCCACCCCGACGACGCCCCGCAGTCCGGCCTCTTCACCTCCGCTGCAAGCGAGCCGCTCGCGGCCCGCATGCGACCGCGGGTGCTTACCGAGTTCATCGGCCAGGGACATATCGTCGGACCCGGCCGCCTTCTCAGGCGCGCCATCCAGGCCGACCAACTGAGCTCACTGATCTTCTACGGGCCGCCAGGGACCGGCAAGACGACGCTGGCGCGCGTCATCGCCAACTCGACCAAAGCGCGCTTCACCGCCATCAACGCCGTGCTCGCCGGCGTCAAGGACATCCGCGAGGCGGTGGCGCAGGCGCAACGGGAGCGGCAGGCAGGCAGGCGCACCATCCTCTTCGTCGACGAGGTGCACCGGTTCAACAAGGCGCAGCAGGACGCGCTGCT
>CAZOTV010000133.1:0-6266 GCA_964582795.1 uncultured bacterium | reverse complement strand
GCGGACCGTACCGGGTTCGATGCCGAGCACGGTCAGGGTGACCGCGTTGCTCTCGGTCGAACCGCCACTCGTGGCGCGCACGGTGAGCGGATAGCTCCCCGCCGCGACGCCGGCGTCCACCTCGACCGTCATGGTCTCGAACGAGTCACTGGTACTCACGTCGGTGGCAGTGATGCCGGCTTCTGCCGAGACGAGCTCGAGCGTCACGTCCGCGCCGAGCGTCGTTCCGCGTTGGATTGCGACGTCCATCGGCACGGACTGGCCGGAGTAGACGTCATCGGGTTGGGACGCGATGACCGTGGCCTGCACGACGGGCGCCTGCTGACACCCCACGAGCACGACGAGCGCGAGGGCCGCGGCCAGCCACGCCCGGGCCAAGGGGCTTACTCGGTGGATCATCCCTGCACCTCCCATTGAGTGAGCGACGACGATGCGGATGCGAACATCATGGCACGCCCCGGCTTCGCGGCGCGGTGGCGAGTGTCGTAGTGGCGCGCGTCGCCGGCGGCAGCGTGAAGAACGCCGCGGCGCCCATCAGGCCGATCCCGGCGAGCAACGCGAACGACAGCGCGTACCCGCCGGTGGCGTCGGTGAGCACACCGACGATCAGCGGCCCCCCGACCGAGCCGACGGTCACGATCACGGACGAAGTTCCCATCACCATGGCGAACGCGGCGCGGCCGAAGTAGTCGGCGCGCATCGCGCCCATGAGCGGGCCGCGCACGCCCCAACCCAGGCCGTGAAGGATCGCGGCGATCACCACCGCGGCGGGCGCCGAGGCCCAGATCAACACGGCCATGGCCGAGGCGTGTAGAAGCATGCCGCCCCCGGCCAGCAACCGCTTGTCGAAGCGGTCTCCCAGCACCCCACCGGACACCTGGCCCACCAGGGCGCAGGCCGTCATCAACGTCAGAAGCGCGGCACCGAGCGTCACCGACAGACCGAGCGTCTCGTTCACGTAGATGACGAAGTGCACCGTAACGGCCGAAACGATGGCGAGCGCGCTCGAGTGCCCCATCGAGATGAGCCAGAACGCGCGGGTGCGGAACGCGGCGCGGGCGGCGGCGCTGCGTTCGGCGGCGGTGGGGCGTGGTGGAGGCGCGGCCGGGGCTGGCTCGGCGTCGTCCGCCTCGAGCGCGTTCGCTTCGGTCGCTGCGAGGGCATCGCCGTCCGGCCGCTGCCCCAACGACTCCGGGTCGTCGATGACGGCGCGCGCCGCCGGCAACCCGATCACCAGCAGCACCACGCCCGACAGCACCGACACCGTGCGCCAGTCCGCTTGGGTGAGCCCCCAGGCGACGATCGGCACCAGCAGGCCGCCCACGCTGATCCCCATGTTGAGGATGGCGAGCGCGCTGGAGCGGCGGCGGTCGAACCAGTTCACGACCGCCGTCATCAACGACAAGATGCCGCACATGCTGCCGCCCACCGCCATCACCAGGAAGACGGCCACGAACTGCCATGTGCTTCGAGTTCCGGCCAGGGCGACGAATCCCAGGCCGAGCAGCGTGACGCCGAACGTCGTTACCCGGCGCGGGCCGAAGCGTTGCAGCAGCCAGCCGTTGATCGGGCCGAGCAGCCCCGTCTCGGTGCGGTGCAGCGAGTGGATCCACGAGACGGTGGTGCGCGTCCAACCGAACTCGGCCATCCAGAACGGCGCGTAGACGCCGTACGCCTGGAAGAACAGCGTGGCCTGGAGCGACTGGACCGTCAGTGCGCTGGCTAGCACCCACCAACCGCGGAAGGCGGGGCGCGGCGCCGGCGTCATGGGCGGGGCCGACAGGTGCTCGGTCAGGAGACGCGCTCCGTCAGAACCCGTCTCCCGTGTACTGCAACGTCCACGTGCCGCCGGCGCCGCAGCCCGTCGTGCGGGGTACGTACGCGCCATTGAGGTTCTCGCTGTTCACGATGCCCTCGAAATCGTACACGCAGTCGACTTCGGTGAGCGTCATCAAGAGCGTGGTGCCGGAGAGGGTCCCTTCGGCGTTGCCCGTGGCGTCGTTCGCACCGTCGACGAAGTACGAGCCGCGCACGAGCCCCTCGTAGGTCGTGAAGCGGAAGAGCAGCGGCACCGGCACTCCGTCGACGGTGGCCGTGCCCTCGAACTCGTGCACCGCCAAGAACGATGCGCAGGAGGCAAGCAGCGCGACCGTGAACGCCAGCGGCAGGAGAACGACCTTCTTCATGGGGGGAGGGTACAACACTCCGGTCGGGGAACGGCACCAGGGAGTGCAGCTAGGGAGCGCTGCCGCCGGACTGCTAGCCCCCCACCGCCTCCTCCCGCCGATCGTGCGCGAGCGGCACCTCGCCCAGCGCTGCCGTGGCCAACGCGGTGATGTCGGCCCGGGTCTCCGCCGTGAGCTCGTACGTTGCCGCGTCCAACGACGGCCGCAGCTGCTCCAGATCGCGCGCTCCGATGATGGGCGCCGTCACGCCCGGATGCGTGCCCGCCCACGCCACCGCCAAGGTGATCGGGCTGACGCCGAGGCGCTTCGCGTACGCCGAGAAGTCGTCCGCCAGACGGTAGTACGCATCCACCCCGTAGCGCGCGGTGTAGTTCGGGTTCTCCACCAGCCTGCCCTGCTCGGGTCTTCGGCCCGCGCCGTACTTGCCCGTCAGCAACCCTCCGCCGAGCGGGCTGTAGGTGATCACCCCGAGACCTTCGGATCGCGCCATCGGCAGGATCTCCACCTCGGCCTGCCGCTTCGCGAGGTTGTACATCGGCTGCAGCACGCTGAAACGCGACCATCCCCGCAGAGCCGAGATCCCCAGCGCCTTCATGACCTGCCACGCCGCCCAGTTGCTGGCGCCGACGTACAGCACCAGGCCACGCCGCACCAGGTCGTCGAGCGCCTCGAGGGTCTCCTCGATGTGCGTGTCCGGGTCGAACCGGTGCAGCAGGTAGACGTCCAGACGGTCGGTGCCCAGCCGCTTCAATGACGCCTCGACCGCCTGCACGATGTTGCGGCGCGACGAGCCGCGCGCGTTGGGGTCGTCGCCCATCCGGCCGGTGACCTTGCTGACGATCACGAGCTCGTCGCGCTCGTCGCGGATCAGCCGGCCCAGGATCTCTTCGGAGAGGCCCTGGTTGTACACGTTGGCGGTGTCGAAGAAGTTGATGCCGACGTCGCGCGCCGCGGCGAACATGCGCCCCGACTCGTCCTCGTCGGCGGGACCGCCGAACGACATCGTGCCGAAGCAGAGAGACGAGACGCGGACGCCGGTGCGGCCCAGCAGGCGGTAGTCCATGGGCTTCCCTTCTCGCCGCGCGCCGGACGGCGATCTGCGGCGTTGCGGTCTGGCACCCATCCTAGGCCGTGCGGCGCCACGAACGCCGAGCCCGCGTGAGCCGGCGCCGAGCGCGCAGGCGCCGCGCGTGGAGGCGCGCGTTCGCCGGGTTCGTGAGCGGCGTCAGGTCCTGCCGCGCGTGACGAACACCTTCTCGTACAGCCAGCGCGACTCGAGACCCCAACGTTGGCGGAACCGGATGACGTTCGTGTCGCGTCGTGCCCGAAGGAAGTCGAGCAAGGTCGACACCGGCACGAACCATCCGCCCTTCGCGGCCAACCGCTCCAACGTCTTCACGACGTCGGCGTTCACACGGCCGTCGCGGCAGAAGCCGCGGGCGCCGAGATGCGTGTAGAGCACGCAAGCGCCCCCTTCCTCCTCGAGCCGGTCCTGGTTCGATGGCGAGAGGGTGCGCAAGAACGCCGTGAGGTCGTGCCCGTCGGACGAGGCGAACCAGTGGTTCACGAACGGACGTTCGGGGTCGTGGTACGGCATGTGCGGACACGCCTTGAGGGTGTTGATGTCGGTGAACACGAAGTTCCGGACGTACTCGGTGCGCTCCTTGCATAGGTCGCCCCAGAAGTGAGGGGAGCCTTCGCTGCTGCCGCCGTCGAAGCCGCGGGTTCTCCCGCGGGACAGGATCGTGTACACGCGACGGTGCACGCCGCTCAAGCGGCTCGGCCCCCAGTAGAGGTTGTCACGGTTGGTGAAGTGATTGGCATGCACCCGCGGGTACGTGCCGAACATCCGCCGGAACTCCTCGATGCCGTGCACGATCTCGTCACGGGTCGAGGAGTGGTACGTCACGTTGTGAAGCGCGATCTCGAAGCCGCGCTGCTGCAGGCCGAGCACCCACTCGCGGTACTCGGGGTTGGCGCACGTTTCCCCGCCCACGACGGGCTTCTGCGCGCCGGCGATGGGCCACACCGACTTGGTGGTGCGGAAACCCAGGTCTTCGAGAACCTGGTAGACGGGCGGGCCGTTCTTCATCGTCGTCCAGTCGGTGTCGTCGAAGATCGTGAAGGCGAATCGCTTGCCGTCCGGCCAAGGGACGGCGGGCAACGCTCCGCTGCGGCCCAGCCGTCTTCCGTAGGGCGGCGCTGCATCCGCTGGCGCGTCGCTGCGCCGTCGTTTCGGTGGTGTGGTGCGGCGCATCCATCCTCCAGGACGCCGAACATCGGTCAGGGTTGGTCGAACCTGATGGACATGCTAGCAACGTCTTCTCACGGTTCTCTGACGAAGCTCACAAGGGGCTCATGCTGACCGAAGCTCGTCGAAACACCCGGGGACGCCCTCAGGGTGCTCGCCCGCGCCTGCAGCGACTCACCCCTTCACCCCCGTCCCCGCGATCCCCGTGGTGATGAAACGCTGCAGCAGCGAGAACACGAGCGTGATCGGTAGCAGCGTCATGACCGTCATCGCGAGCACGTAGTGCCACTGCACCTGGAGCTCGCCCTGGAAGGCGTTCAGGCCGACTTGCAGGGTGAAGAGCTCGCTGCGGGTCAACACGATGAGGGGCCAGAGGAAGTCGTTCCAGCGCCACATCACCGAGAAGATGGCCAGCACGGCGAGGGCGGGCGCGGCGAGCGGCAGGACGATCTGCCAGTAGATGCGCCACTCGGAGGCGCCGTCGATGCGGCCGGAGTCGAGCATCTCGTCGGGGATGGTGAGCATGTACTGGCGCAGCAAGAACACGCCGGTGGGGGTGGCCGCGCCCGGGATGATCACGCCCCACAGGGAGTTCACCCAGCCCACCTGGGTGATGACCAAGTAGACCGGCACCAGGATGACGCTGATGGGGATCATGAGGGTGGCGATGAACACCACGAAGATCACGGTCCGGCCGCGGAAGCGGTACTTGCTCAGCGCGAACGCGGCCATGCTGTTGATCAGCAGCGTGAGGATCGTCGCCACCACCGTCACCACCACGCTGTTGCGCAGGTAGGTCGAGAAGTCGAAGCGGCGGAACGACTCGCCGTAGTTCTCGGTCGCGAAGCGCACACGGCGGACGGCGGTGCGGCGGTCGATGGGCACGGGCACGAGGTCGCCAGGGTCGACCGGGTCCACCATCTGGGCCACCAACCCTACCCGCCGCACCTGCGCCATCCGGGCGGTGCCGCCGTCGTCGAGCACCACGTCGTAGAGCGGCAGCGGTTCGGGGTAACCGTCGACCACGGCGGTGTCCTGCGCCAGCGGGAGCAGCGTCGGGGGGAACTCGAGGAGGTTCGCTTGGGTCTTGAACGACGACAGCACCAGCCACAGCACGGGTCCGAACATGATCAGCACGCCGAGGGCGAGATAGACGTAGGTGAGGATGTCGGCGGCGGTCCAGCGCTTGCCGCCTTGGCGCCTGCCGAGGAAGCGGCGCACGCTGCTCATGCCAGGCACCACTCTTCGGCGCTCATGCCAGGTACCTCTCGCTGCCGCGTCCGACGCGCAGCTGGATGAGCGTGGCGATCAGCAACACCACGCCGAGCGTGACGCTGGCGGCCGCCGCCATGCCGAAGCGCTGCGTCTGCGCCGCGAAGCCGGTGGTGTAGATGTACTGCACCAGCAGGAGCGTGGCGCTGCCGGGGCCGCCGCCGGTGAGCACGAACACCTCGTCGAACATCTGCACCGCCCGGATGACCGACAGCACCAGCACGACCATCATCGTGGGCATCAAGAGCGGCAGCGTGACGTGTCGGAACGCCTGCCGGCGCGACGCGCCGTCGATGGCGCTGGCGTCGTAGAGCTCGGTAGGGATGCTCTGCAGCCCGGCCAGCAAGATGAGCGTGTAGAACCCCATGTGCGCCCAGATGCTCACGAGGATCACCCACGTCATCGACCAACTGCCGTTCAACAGGAACGGCACCGGCTCGCGCCCGAGCGCCACCAAGAGCGCGTTCAGAAGACCGTCGCGCTGCAAGATCCACTTCCACACCAGCGCCACCACCACCGGCGAGAGCAGCACCGGGTAGAAGAAGACGCTGCGGAAG
>CAZOTV010000132.1:1420-6437 GCA_964582795.1 uncultured bacterium | reverse complement strand
AACACCTGGCCGCGTTGTTGGAGCGAACCGGCGCGCCTCCTGAGCAACTGGTGCTCGAGGTCACCGAGCGGATCGCGATCGATGACATCGAATCGTCCGCCGGCATCCTCGAACGCGTGCGGGCCATGGGCGTGCGGATCGCCTTGGACGACTTCGGCAAAGGGTACTCGTCGCTCGGGACCCTCGACCGTCTGCCGATCGGGTACCTGAAGATCGACGCCGGCTTCGTGCGCGGGATCGGACGCAAGGCCAAGGAAGAGCACCTCATCCGCGCCATCGCCGGTTTCTCCCGTGGCATCGGCATCCCCCTCGTGGCCGAAGGCATCGAGGACGAAGAGCAGCGGGCGTGGCTCTTGAGCGAAGGCGTGCGCTACGGTCAGGGGTACCTTCTGGCTCGGCCCGGAAGGCCACAGCAGATGCCGGCGCTGCGCCACCTCGTGCGCAACCCCAGTTCCACGCTGTGGGACGACGCTTGGGCCGACGCCGCGCACGACCGGAGCCCGAACTGACGCGCCGTTGCGCCCCTCGAACGTCAAGCCCGTGTTCACCAGACTTCATGAAGGCGTCATCCCCGTTGAGTAGAACGGAGTGTGAAGGACGCCACATCCGAGCCGGCGTCGCGCATGGCCACAAGCATGGTTCGTCCGCGCGCGGTTCGTCTTGGTCGTCCCCTGGGAGGTGCATCGTGAACCCACGTCTTCGCGCCGCGTCGCGCATGCTCGTGACGCCCGCCGATCCGCCGCTGCGACCCGCGACCCGTGAGCCGCGCAAGAGTCAGGCGACGGTCGCCGTTCGTGCCGCTCTCTTCGCGCTGGTCTGCGTGCTGGTGGCGCCGGCCGTGCTCGGCACCGCGGTCGCTCAGGAACTCCCCGCCAACGCTCAGGAAGCGATCGACCGCGGCGAGGCCGCCATGGCCGAGGCGCTGGCCACCTACGAAGCTCAGTACCCGGACCGTCCGCTGTGGCAGCGGGCCTTCCGCGAAGGCCGCACGGCCGTCTCGCTGGCGCCCGGTCACCCGGCGCCGCTTCGCTTCCTCGCCGAGGCCTACAGCCGCGCCAACTGGCACGGGCCGGCGATGGACAGCTGGTACGCCTTCGTGGACGCAGGAGGCGCGCTGGATGACGAAGCGCGCGAACTGGTGTCCGTGTCCGGCAACGCCGTGGCGTACGCCGCCTACCAACAGGGAGACAAGGAGCGCGCCGCGGCGCTCTACACAGGCGTGCTCGACTTCGTCCCAGACGACCTCGAAGCGCATAGGTGGCTGGGCCGGGTCCTGCTCGAACTCCGCCGCCCGGAGCAGGCGGTGGCGGCGTGGCGGACGTTGACCGAGCTGGCGCCGGAGGACAAGGCAGCTGCGTACTTCCTCGAAGTCTCCCAGGCTCAGGCTCGGTGGGGCATCGAGGCGGCCGACGCGTTCTACCAGGGCGTCAACTACTACGAGGCCGGCGACATGACGCGCGCGCGCCTTCGCTTCGCCGAGGCAACCGCTCGGAACGACCGCTTCGCGGCCGCCTGGGCGTGGCTCGGACGCGTCGCGTACGAGCAGGGGCACTACGAGGACGCGGCCCGCGCGTACGAACGCGCGGTGCAGCTCGAGCCCGCCAACGAGACCTACGCTTGGTTCCTGCGCGACTCCGAACGGCTCGCCGGCGAGGAGTGAGCGCGGCCCTCAGCCTTTGCCTTCGAGCCAGTTCGGACCCATCGCTGCGTCCACCTTCAGCGGCACACGCAGGGGCAGCGCCGTAGTCATGATCTCGACCGTGGTCGCCAAGGTCTCGTCGGCCTGATCCGCCGGAGCCTCCAACACCAGTTCGTCGTGGACCTGGATCAGGAGTCGCGCCGTGCCGCCCACGTCGCGCAGGCGCTGGTGGAGACGGACCATGGCGACCTTGATCAGGTCCGCGGCGCTGCCCTGGATGACGGTGTTGATGGCGAGACGCTCACCCAGCAGCCGCTGGTTGCGGTTGCGTGAGCGCACCTCGTCGATGGCGCGCCTTCGACCGAGGATCGTTCGGACGTACCCGTGTTCCTCGGCTTCGCGCACGCACGCTCGCAAGAAGCGGTCGAGCCCGCCGTACGTGGCCTTGTACGCCTCGATGAACGCTGCTGCGTCCGCTTGCGGGATGCGCAGCGTTCGCGCCAGGCCGAACGCGCTCTGACCGTAGATGATGCCGAAGTTCACCGTCTTCGCAACGCGCCTCTGCTCGGGCGTGACCCGTTCCAACGGGACCGAGAAGATCTGCGACGCCACGTGCGCGTGGATGTCCAACCCTTCGTGGAACGCGCGCGCCAACTCCTCGTCGCCGCTGAAGTGCGCCAACATGCGCAGCTCGACCTGCGAGTAGTCGGCCGTGAGCAGGAGGTTCTCGTCGTCGCGGGCCCGGAACGCTCGCCGGATCTCGCGGCCCGCGTCGGTGCGGATGGGGATGTTCTGGATGTTCGGGTCGCTCGACGAGAGCCGCCCGGTGGCGGCGCCCGTCTGATGGAACGAGGCGTGGAGCCTGCCGGTGCTGCTCGCCAAGAACGACGGTAGCGGCTGCACGTACGTGCCGAGCAGCTTGGTGAGTTCGCGGTACTCGAGCAGCAACCCGGGCAGCGGATGGTCCGTCTCGGACGCCAACGTGTCCAGCACCTCGGCGTCGGTCGAGCGCGCGGTCTTGGTGCGCTTCACCACCCGGAAGCCGAGCCGGTCGAACAGCACTTCCCCCAGTTGCTTGGGCGAGTCGGGGTTGAACGCTCCGCCTGCTGCTTCGAACAGGCGCTCGCGCAGACCGTCGATCTTCTCGCGTAGCGTCGACTCGTAGCGTCGCAGCAACTCGGCGTCGAGCGCGACGCCATCGCGCTCCATCGATGCCAGCACGCGCACCAACGGCATCTCGACGTCGTGGAAGAGGCGCGTCATATCGTCGTCGGCGCCCTCCAAGCGCTCGGCGAGGTGCTGGTAGAGGCGCCAGGTGACGTCGGCGTCCTCGGCGGCATAGCGCGTCAGCGGCTCCAGCGCCACCTCCAGCATGCTGCGCTGCTCCTTGCCCTTGCCGATGAGGTCGCTGATCGGCATGGTCCTCAGCCCGAGGAGGTCTCGCGCGAGGTCGTCCATGTTGTTCGTGCGCCGCTCCGGGTGAAGCAGCGCGGCCGCCACCATGGTGTCGAAGAGCGGTCCGCCCAGACGCAGACCGGCACGTTCCAACACCACGATGTCGTACTTCAGGTTCTGGCCGACCTTGAGGGTGGCCTCGTTCTCGAGGATGGGGCGCAACGCTTCGGCGACGCGTCCCGGGTCGAGCACGCGGCCGTGGTCGCCCCGTACCGGCAGGTACCAGCCGGTGCCCGCTTCCCAACTGAAGGCGTAGCCGACGACGTCCGCGTCGACCGCGCGCAGGCTCGTCGTCTCGGTGTCCACGGCGAACGCGGACTGGTTCGCCAGTTCGCTCAAGAACTCATCGAGCTCGGCCTCGCTCGTCACCGCGCGATACACGCGAGCCGCGTCGTCTGCTGCCGCGGCCGGCGCCGTCGACCGCTCCGTGATGGCCTGCTGCGCCGTGTTCGCTACTCCCGCCAGCGCCGCCACCTGGTCCTGGAAGCCGCGGAACCCGAGCTCCTGGAACAGCGGCAGCAACCGGCTCGGATCCGGCGTCGGGATAACGCACGAGGCGAGCGCGAAGTCGATGGGAACGTCGCGGTCGAGGGTCACCAGACGGCGCGTCAGCGCCATCTGCGCGGCATGCTCCGCTAGGTTCTCGCGAAGCTTCGGGCTGAGCTCGTCCAGGTGCTCCAACACGGCGTCCGCGTTCCCATACGTCGCGATCAGCCTGGCAGCCGTCTTGGGCCCCACCCCCTTGGCGCCGGGGATGTTGTCGGTCGCGTCCCCCGTGAGCGTCTGCACCTCGGCTGCGTGCTCGGGAGCGTACCCCTTCTCCGCCACCAGCTTCGCGGCGTCGAGCAGGTCGCCGCTGGACGGATCCCAGAGCTTCACCTTGTCGCTCAGGATCTGATGGAGGTCCTTGTCGCGGCTGCCGATCCGCAGCTCGACGTCGTCGTCGGCAAGGCGCGCGGCGATGGTGGCGATGACGTCGTCGGCCTCGTACCCCTCGAGCTCGAAGATAGGCACCCCGAGCGCCTCGACGACCTGGCGGACCCGGGCGAACTGCGGCGCGAGGTCCTCCGGCGCCGCGTCACGGTTCTCCTTGTACTCCGGGTACCACTGCTTCCGCAGGGTCGTGCCGTCGCTGACGTCGAACGCTACGGCGAGGTACTCGGGCGCAGCGTCCCTCAACAGCGAGAGCAACATCTGGGTGAAGACGTAGACGGCCTTCACCGGCTCGCCGGAGGGCGACGTCAACGGCCGGAACGGGGCGTAGTAGGCGCGGAACAGCTGCGCGTGTCCGTCGATGAGGTAGAAGGTCTTCACGGTTGACTCGACTCCAGCGAGGGCGCCAGTCTACCACCGGACGTTCACGCCATGGCTCCCGGTACGGACCGACCGATCAGTCCAGCCTCATCTCCTCCAAGGCGCGTCTGCGTTCGGCCTCCTCCGCCTCGGCGCGACGCGCCGCCTCGGGCGTGAAGAGCCGCTGCAAGCCGCGGTTGACGGCGTCGAAGCGGCGGTACGCCAGACCGCCGATCACCACCATGAACACCACGAAGGAGGAGACGATGGCGCTCAGGTCGGCCTTGACCGCTTCGGGCAGGATCGGCGACGCCACGGCCAGGCCGACGATCACCAGTGAGAACTCGCCGCGTGGGAGCATCATGACGCCGTGCCCGAAACTCGCGCGTCGACTCAGGCCCGTGACGCGGCCGGCGGCGAAGCCCAGCACCACCTGCGACAAGACGACGACGCCGACCAGGAGAGCGGCGCCAGGCAGCGCGCCCACGGCGGACGCCAGGTCGAGATGCACGGCGAAGTCGAGGAAGAACGTCGCGGCCGCGACGTCATACCACGGGCGCAACGACTCGGCCAGGCGCTCGCTGGACCTCGTCTCGCCCGCCGCCATCCCGAGCAAGAACGCGGCGACCG
>CAZOTV010000132.1:0-1320 GCA_964582795.1 uncultured bacterium | reverse complement strand
CGCTCGCTGGACCTCGTCTCGCCCGCCGCCATCCCGAGCAAGAACGCGGCGACCGCCTCGGGGAAGTGAAGCTGGTGAGCAGCCGCGGCCACCAGCAAGACCACGGCGAGTCCGAGCATCACCAACGCCTCGCCCTCGCGGTCGAACAGCCGTTCCAACACCGGCATGCCGAACCGCACCAGCGCGCCGTACGACAGCAGGAACACCGCCACGCCGACGAGGTCCCCGAGCCCACCGCCACCGCTCGCGACCCCGAGACCGGCCAGCACCAGCACCATCGCCAGGTCCTCGAACACGAGCACGCCCAACGTGCGCTCGGCCTCGGGATACGCGACCAGGTCGCGCTCCCCGAGCAGTCTCGCGATCACCCCGGAACTCGAGATGTACACCGCCGCGCCCAAGAACACCGACCCCAGCCAGCCGAGTCCGAGCACCAGCCCCACGGCGATGCCGATCGGCAGTTGAACGAGGTCGATCACCCCCGCCTTCAGCGTGGCCCTCCCGCCTTCCAAGAACCGCGCCAGCGAGAACTCCAACCCCATGAAGAAGAGCAGCAGCAGCAGTCCGACTTGACCCAACAGACTCACGACCGGCCCAGGCGCGTAGACCTGCAACACGCCCTGAGGACCGAACACCAAGCCGAGCGCCAGGTACCCCACCACCGTCGGGAGTCCGACACGCCGGGCCACCCAGCCGGCCAGGTAGAGCCCCGCCGTGATCAGCCCGAACTCCAGTAGAAGGCTCACGTGCCAACCCCCGCGCGCGTCACGGGACTCAGTCGTTGCTCAGTAGGATCGCGCGGGCCGCCTCGCACTCCGCCGGCGTGCCCACCAGCAAGAGGGTGTCGCCCTCCTCGAACGGCATGTCGATGTTCGGGTTGGCGATGGCGTCGTCATCGCGGATGACCGCGACCACGGACGCCCCGGTGCGACGCCGCAGCGCCATGCCCTCGAGCGTGCGCCCGACGCCTTTCGAGCCGGCAGGAAGCTCCACCCATTCGAGCTCCATGCCGCCCAGCGCCAGCTCGAGCTTCTCCAGGTCCGGCCCGGCCACCATGGCGCCCCCCATCAGGTTCGCCACTTGCTGCGCCTCGTCGCGGTCGAGCTTGACCACGTCACAAGGACGGTCGTCGCCTGCGAGGAAGTGGAACAGCTGACGCTCGCCGTCGGGCTTCACCACGATCGCCACGTTGCCGCCCGCGCGCAGGGACATCACGTACTTCTTCCCCACCCCCGGCAGGGTCACCTCGCGCACCTCGGGGGCTGTTCCGCCATCGTTGGCCATGGCGCCATGGTAGGCCCGGCGAGCCTGTTCACGCCA
>CAZOTV010000131.1:0-6533 GCA_964582795.1 uncultured bacterium | reverse complement strand
TCGTGCGACACCGGCAGTGGCGACGGCGGATGGGCCTACCTCCTCGAGCACCGCGGGGCGCGCAAGCGCGCCTCGGGCTACGAACCGAACACGACGAACAACCGCATGGAGTTGACGGCTGCCGTGCGCGCTCTCGAGGCCCTGACGGAGCCCTGTGACGTCACCCTCGTCACCGACAGCGAGTACTTGAAGAAGGCGTTCACCGACGGATGGTTGGGAAGGTGGCAGAAGAACGGTTGGCGCACCGCGTCGCGCCAGCCGGTGAAGAACCGCGACCTGTGGGAAGAACTGCTCGCGCTCGAGCGCGTGCACGACGTGCGGTGGTCGTGGACCCGCGGACACGACGGACACCCGGAGAACGAAGAGGTCGACAAGATGGCGCTCGAGGCGCGCAAGCAGCGCCACGGTGCGCGTTCGCGCTGAGACGCGACCGGCGAAGCGCCCGAAGGCGCGCAAGCAGCGCCGTGGTGCGCGTTCGCGCTCACACGCGATCGGCGGAGCGAACGAAGGCGCGCTAGCGAGCCAGGCGCCGCAGCAGCTCCCGTAGTGCAGCAGACCCGACCTTCAGTGACTCGGGCTCGATCCACTCCTCCAGCCGGTGGGCGTCGCCGCCACGGTAGACCCCGAAGGCGATCGCGGGAACGCCGGCGGCCATGGCCGCGTTCGCGTCGGTGCTGCCCGCCGCCAGCCGCGGCTTCTCCCCCACCGACTCCAGTGCGGCCCTGGCAGCCGCCACCAAGGCGCGGTTGTCCGCCGTACCCACCGGCCGATCGCCGACCTTGCGCACCTCGACGGTGCAGCCGTGCTCGCGCGCGACGGCCTCGATGCGCTGCACCGCGACGTCGGCCAACACGTCGAGCGCTGCCCGCTCGATGCTACGCAGGTCTAGGTTGAAGCCCGCTTCCTCTGCGATCGCGTTGACGCTGGTGCCGCCCCACATCTGCCCCACGTTGAGACTCGACCGGGGTCGATCCGGAACGTTGACGCGGATCAGGCGCGCGATGGCGTCGCCGGCTGCGTGAACCGCGCTGGGAGCCGGGTAATCGCCCCAGGCGTGACCGCCGCGGCCACGGAAGCGCGCCTCGTAGCGCCGCGATCCGACGGCCCGGTCCGTGATGACGCCGAGGTGCCCGTCCACGGCCACGAACAGATCGTGCTCGTCGCCGAGCGTCTCCACCGCATGCCGGGCGCCGCGCAGGTCACCCAGGCCCTCCTCCCCGACCGTGGCTACCACCGCCAGCCGCGGCCGCTCCGCGTCGGGCGGAAGGTCGAGCAGGAGATGCGTCAGTACTGCCAGGCTGGCGGCGTTGTCGCCGATGCCGGGCGCCCGCCAGCGGCCCTCCTCCTTCCGCACGCGAACGTCCACCTCGGGGCCGAACACGCTGTCGAGGTGCGCGGCCAGCACCACGCGAGGGCCGCGGCCACCGGGAACGACCGCGATCACGTTCCCTACGTCGTCGAACGCTGCGTCCATGCCCGCCTCGCGCCAGCGCTCGCGTACCAGCGCCGCACGCCGTGACTCGTCGAACGTTGGCGCAGCCGTCTCGGTGATCGCGGTGAGCGTCTCGAGCAGCGTGCGCCGCGGACGCGATTGGTCCGTCGTGACTCCGCTCGTGCCGGCGTCCGCGCCGGAGGTGTCCTTGGTGGCCATGGCGTCGAGCTACCCGACGACCGAGCGAAGCGGGCCCGGCGCCGTACGGTGATCCGCGATCAACTCTCGCTGTCCTGCAGCGTGGCGATGCCCTCTCGCAGGGCGTACAGCGCGGCTTGCGTGCGGTTGTTGAGACGCAACTTCGAGAAGATCTCGGAGAGGCGGTTCCGCACCGTCTTCTCGCTGACCCCGAGGGACGTGGCGATCTCGTGGTTCGACGCGCCCTGCGCGAGCAGGCGAAGGATGTCCTCCTCCCGCTCCGTCAGCTCGGTCAGCTTGTGCTCCGGATGGGTCGGAAGCTCGCCGACTTTGCGGAACTCGTCGAGGATCGACGCGGCCAGCTCGGCGTTGAGAAGCGTCTCCCCCGCCGCGACCCGGCGGATGGCGTCGGTGAGGTCGTTCGCCCCCGCGTCTTTCAGCAGGTACCCGCGCGCGCCGACCTTGATGGCTTCGAACACGTAGCGGTCTTGTCGGTACATGGTCAGGATGATGACCCTGGCGTCCGGGTTCTCGGCGAGGATCGCCTTGGTGGCGGCCACACCGTCCAGCTCCGGCATCTGGATGTCCATCAGGACCACGTCGGGCTTCGTCTCCAGGGCGTAGCGCACCGCCTCACGGCCGGTGGCGGCCTCGCCGATGACGCGGAAGTCGTCTTCGGTCTCGAGGATGCTACGCAGCCCCTGACGGAACATGGCGTGGTCGTCGCACAGGAGCAAGCGAGTCATGCCCACCACTGTAGCGCACGACGGTGGAGCACACGCCGCACCACCTGCCCGCCCCGGTCACCGTGGTAGCGTGTCGTTCGCAGCTGCCGGGCACGTGGCGCTGCCGCACCGCCGGCATCCTCACCGCCTCACAGGGCCGGGTGCCGGCTGCGGCCGCGGCGGGCGCCCGGCAGTTGCGGACGAGGACGACCGGCCCTCCCGGAGTCCGCCGTCCGTGTGAGGAGGATGCATGGCGCACCCCAAGGGTGTCCTGATCGAACGGGTCCAGAAGTTGGGCCTGCCACGTCCCGAGTTCCGCACCGAGCGCTCCGGCCCCGAACACGAGCCACAGTTCGCGTCCGACGCCGTCATCGACGGCGAAGTCCTCGGCAGCGGCAAAGGGGGCTCGAAGCGAACGGCCGAGCGACACGCCGCCGAGGCGGCCCTCACCGCGCTCGACCGCCGCGAACGAGGCGAGAAACCGGCCGGTAAGAAGGCCCGCGCGGGAAGCGGCGCCTCGCGCGCGGCCTCGCGACGCGGCGCCAAGCCCCACCAGGCCGACTCGGACACCGCCAAGAGCGACGTCGCGGCCGACCACGAACCACCGGCGCAGGCGGCCCCGGCGCGAGAGCCGGAAGCAGCCGAGCCGTTCCAGGGACCGTGGCCGATGTTCGACGACTTGCTCGCCGCCGTGATGCACGTGGCGGAGCGCCGAGTCAGCTCGGAACTGCGGGGCGAGGCCGCCCTGGTTGCCGTGCGCGACTTCGGGCTACGGCTGTACAAGGAGCTCCTGACGGACCTCGGCGACGTCGTCGAGATAGACGAAGAGGAAGAGGAAGAAGAGGACGAGGACTGACGGCCGGCGGGACGCATCGGCGTCGCGTCGCGTCCGTCTAGGGCCGGCTGCTACGGGGCGGGCGCAGGACGCCGCGACCGCGAACCGTCGGCGCGTCGCGCCGCCTACGGCTTCGCGGACTTCGCGAAGCGCTCGATCCGCTTGAGTTCCTGCGTCGCCTTCTCGCGCACGAGCATCTCGCGCAACGTCTCCGAGCCGTCGAACGCGCCGACCCCATGCAACTCGATGAGGTCCACCATCTTCGCGCCGAACGCACGCAGGGGCGTGGCGGTGTCGAGGTCCTCGCCGACGCCCCGACCGGCGTGATGTAGCCGCAGGAAGTCGGAGTCGAGGCCGGAGACGTCCGCGTTCACCTCGACCACCACGTCGCCGTGATCGGTGGTCACGAGGTAGCGTCGGGGCTGGGACATGGCGGGCAGCGTAGCACGCGAGAGACGGGCCTCTGCGTGTGCGAAACTAGTCGGACGATGCACGAGATCCTACTCGGCCTGCCCGGCCTCGCCATCGCCATCATCATCGCGCTCGGCGCGGCCTCGCAATGGGTCGCCTGGCGCCTTCGCGTGCCGGCGATCCTGCCGCTGTTGGCCACGGGGTTCCTGGTCGGACCGGTGCTCGGCTGGCTGAAGCCCTCCGAGCTCTTCCCCGAGTCGTTGCTCTTCCCGGTCATCTCGCTCGCCGTGGGTCTCATCCTCTTCGAGGGCGGCCTGACGCTGCGTTTCGCCCAGCTCGGCGAGATCCGCCGGACGGTGTTCAACCTCGTCACCATCGGCGCCTTGGTGACGTGGCTCGGAGGCGCCGCCGCGGCCCTGCTCGTGCGCGGCCTGAGCCCGCAGCTGTCGCTGCTGTTCGGAGCGTTGATCATCGTCACCGGCCCCACGGTCATCGGCCCGCTGCTTCGCATCGTGCGGCCGAACGCTCGGGTCGCGAACGTCCTGAAGTGGGAAGGCATCGTGATCGACGCGGTCGGCGCCATGGTCGCGGTGCTGGTCTTCGAGGCGATCTTGCTGGACAACCGCGAAGAGACCCTCATCACGGTCGTCCTGTTGCTCGGCCGCTTCCTGCTGGTCGGCAGCCTCACGGGCGCGTTGGGCGGCGCGGCCCTCGCGTGGTTGCTACGCAGGCGCGCGGTGCCCGACTACCTCGTCAACGTCACCTCGATGGCCGCGGTCTTCGCGACCTTCGCCGTCGCCAACGCCTTCGCCGCCGAGGCAGGGCTGCTGGCCGCGGTCGTGATGGGCGTCCTGGTCGCGAACGTCGGCGTCCCGAACATCGACGCGATCCTGACGTTCAAGGAAGACCTCACCGTACTTTTCGTGAGCATGCTCTTCATCGTGCTGGCGGCGAACATCGAGTTGAGCGCGTTCTTGTCGGCGGTGTCGCTGCCCAGCCTGGCGCTGCTCGCCATCGTCATCCTGGTCCTGAGGCCGCTCGACGTGTTCTTGAGCAGCGTCCGTTCGCCGCTTTCCTGGCGTGAGAAGGCGTTCGTGTCGTGGGTCGGCCCGCGAGGCATCGTGGCGGCCTCCGTGACCTCGCTGTTCGCCTCGAAGCTCCAGGCCAACGGCTTCGCCGGCGCCGACGAGCTGGTGCCGCTGGTGTTCATCGTCATCGTCGGCACCGTCCTGCTTGCGAGTCTCACCGCGAAGCCGCTCGGGGTGCGCCTGGGCGTGGCCGACCCCGACCCGCAAGGCTTCCTGCTGCTCGGCGCCCATCCGGTCGCGCGCGAGATCGCGAAAGGTTTGAAGGACCAAGGCGTGAACGTGCTCCTGGCCGACACCAACTGGTCGAACGTGGCGGCCGCGCGCTTGGATGGCCTGCCGACGTACTTCGGCAGCCTCCTGTCCGATCGCTCCGACGACGAGGTTCGGCTCGGCGGGATCGGTCGCTTGCTGGCGCTGACGTCGAACGACGAAGCCAACGCGCTCACGGCGCTCAAGTACGCCCGCGAGTTCGGGTCGAGCAACGTCTACCAGCTCGCTCCGAGCCGCGACGAGAGCACGCGCAGCCAACTCGGAGGCGAACGCCGGGGTCGCTGGCTGGGGAGCAAGGACCTCACCTTCCGGCGCCTCGACGCGCTGTTCGCTGCCGGCGCCTCCATGAAGGCGACGGAGCTGACCGAACGCTTCGACTTGGACGACTTCCACGGCAACTTCGGTGCTTCCGCCCTGCCGCTGTTCGCCGTCAACGGACGCGGCGTCCAGGTGCTCAGCGACGAGAACCCGGTTCCCGAAGCGGGATCGAAGGTGCTGGCGCTGGTGCCGGAGGTGGACGAAGAGGAGCGGTCGGCAGCGTAGCCGCCGCCGACCGCCAACTCACGACCCGTGAGGGGCGTTCACTCGCTCGCTTCGTCGAGGAACTGCTGTAGGCGCTCGGCGTTGACGGTGATGGGCGACCGACGACGCCGGACGGCGCCGTACTCGAGCAGCCGCGCCAGGCAGTGGCTCACGGTCTCGCGCGTAGCGCCGATCATCTTGGCCAGGTCCTGCTGCGTGAGGTTGAGGTCGATGACCGTCCCCCGCTCACCTTCGACGCCGAAGTCGTTGGAGAGCCGCAGCAGGAGGTTGGCGAGACGCCCGGGGGCGTCGAACGCGCCCACCTCCGCCTGCCACTGCTGCGCCTGCCACAAGCGCGTGCTCATGACCTGGATGAACTTCATGGCGATCTTCGGGTGCTGTTGCAGCAGGCGTTGGAACTCCGCTTCCGGCATCACGATCAAGGTGGTGTCCACGACCGCCTCTGCCTGGTTCGGACGCCGCTCGCTGGGAAGCAGCAGCAACTCGCCGAAGATGTCGTACTTGCCAAGCAGCCCGAGGATCATCTCCTTGCCGTTGGGGAAGTACATGGAGATCTTCACCATGCCGTCGCGCACGAAGTAGAGCGCGTCGGCCGGGTCTTCCATGTGGTAGATGATCTCCCCCGCGGCGAAGCGCTTGTACGGCGTGATGCGCGACATCTGTTCGATCTCGTCCGGCGTGAGGTCCTCGAAGAGCTGCGTGTTCTTCAAGTGCCAGACGAGACTCGGATACTGGTTCATCTCGGCCATGTCATCCCACCCTCCTACGGGTCGATCACGCGTCGTTCGCGTTGCCGGCGGGCTCCTCGAACTCTTCGGTCGCTGCCCCCAGCGCGCCCCATTCGTCGACGCTGGTGTCCTCCCTGGCCGGCGGCAAACCCCGCAGGTACCCCGCCCTTGCGATCATGTAGCCCGAGAGGGGCGCCGTGACCAGGTAGAAGACTGCGATGAGCAGCACCCGCGCGGTCGCACCGTCGGCGGAGAACGCGATGGCGGATCCCCCGAAGATCCCGATGCCCCCTAGCGTAACGA
>CAZOTV010000130.1:2292-6615 GCA_964582795.1 uncultured bacterium | reverse complement strand
TGCGCCGCGAGCATGTTCACGAGCATGGGGCGAGAGTACGGCGCCTCGCGCACCACCACCACCAACGGGCGGCGCTCCTTCAGGGTGACGTGCGCAGCGCGCGTGAGTAGCGTGTCGGTGAAGCCCTGTGCCAGTTTGGCGAGCGTCCCGGCGCTGCACGGGACGATCGCCATGCCGTCGAACCGATGGCTGCCGGAGGCGATCGACGCACCGAGGTCGGTGTCCTTGTGCACCACGTCGGCCATGTCCTCGAGGTCTTTCAGGGAACCGTCGAGCTCGGCGGCGATGACGTGTTTCGCGCCTGCGCTGACGACCAAGTCGATGGTGACGTCTGCGGCGCGAAGGGTGCGCAGCAGGTCTCGCGCGTACACGATCCCGCTTCCGCCACTGACTCCCACCACGACACGACGAGCCGGCGACGCGCCGCCGGAACCTAGGGACGTTGGTTCGGGTCGCACGTCGTCAGGGTACCGCAGCGCCGCTTCGTATACTCGAGGGGTGATCGATCCGGGCGCCTGGGAGCGAGGAGTGACGCTGTTCGACGAAGGCGCCTACTGGGACTGTCACGAAGCCCTCGAGGACGCCTGGCGGGAGGCAACCGGCGTGGAACGCCACTTCCTCGGCGGCGCGATCCTGTTGGCCGCTGCCCTCCACAAGGCAAGAGCGTTGGGAAGCGCGCGTGGTGGCAGGAGGAACTACGCCAAGGCGCTCAAGCATCTTGCGCTGGTGCCCGATCGGTACTACGGCACCGACGTGCGGGAGCTAGAAGCGCGCGTGCATCGCGCGCTGCGCGAGCACGACTACGCCCCACTCGTCCCACGTCCGACCACCACCGCGCCCGCGCGTTCCTAGGAGTTCCGCCTTGACCGACACCGATCACGTTCCCGTTCACGACCCACTCCCGCACCGTCATCGTCGCGCTCGACGGCCGGCCGGCGCGCAACCGCTGCGCAGGTCGCGTACCGAGCGGATGCTTGGAGGCCTGTGTGGCGGCATCGCCACGTTCGTGGGCGCGCGTCCGCGCGACGTCCGCGTCATCTACGCGCTCTCCGCCGTGCTGTCCCTGGGCGTCACGGCGGTCGGCTACCCGGTGCTTTGCCTGTTGGTGCCGCTCGAAGCGGCGCCTTCGCGAACGTAGCGGCGCCTCCAGCTTCTCCGCGCCGCGAGGTCGGTGCGCTAGAGCACGAGGCGAACGGGCGCGTCCAGCAGGTCCGCGACGCGCGCCAACAAGCGCGCGCCGAGGTCGAGCGGTAGTTCGCCCGCCAGCGACAGCGTGCTGCGGTACGCGCCGCGCTGGTTGTCGTAGAGGATGCGGCCCAACGTCACGACAGGGGCGGAAACGTCGAGCACGGCCTCGTCGAGGTCGAGCCCGCTGAGGTCGGCCGCGACCAGACCGATCTCGTCTTCGTCCACGCCTGGCTCGCGAAGCTCGGCCACGAGGGACCCGAACGAGCGCGACGCCGCGTCGTCGACGCGCCGAAGCCGCACGCCTTCGCCGATCACCGCGAGAGCGACTTGTCCACCTTCGAACGCCACGTCGCGGGCTGCTTTCGCGACCGCGCGCAGCAAGAACGCGGACGCCCCCAGTGGTTCGTCGTCACCGAGTTCTTGACCCACGGCGAGTTGCGCCGCTGCCAAGGCGCTCACATCGATGTGCCGGCGCAGGAGGGTGGTGGTGCGAGCCAACGGCAGGGCGTTCGCGACGTCGGTAACGGCGCCGAACGACGCCGCCCCGCCCACCGGAAGACCGCCGTCGAGGGTCGGCTCGGTCGGTTCGGTCATCTCGGGCGCGTCGACCCCCGCCTGCGCAGTCGCCGGCGCCTCGCCGGCCCAGCCGGGCTCTCCACCAGGGCTGTGCCTGTACGCGTCGTCCTCCCCACCGAACGAACCGTACGGCGCGTCCGCGGCGTACGGCGCGTCCGCGGCTTCCGGCTCGGCACTCGGCGTGTCGAGCACCCCGCCCGGTCCGACAGCGCCGTCTGCGGCAACGGCGTCCTCGGCAGCAACGTCGCCCTCGTCCCAGAGGTCCACGTCACCCGCCTCGCCCGCGCCGCTCGACACGGAACCGGTGACGTCGGCGGCGCTCCCATCGTGCGCGGTGTCCGTCGCCGCCCCTGCGTCCTCGACCCACAGCTCGTCGTCCGCCTGGTGGTCTTCGGCATCCTCGAGCCCGAACGCGTCTCTACCGATCCGGATCTCGTCGCCCGCCCAACTCGGTTCGTCCTCCCCGGACGCTGCAACCTCGGACGGCGCCTGCCACCCGGCCTCGAGATCCTCCCCTGCAAGGTCGCCGGCGACGTCCCCGGGGACGGCCGGGAGAACGTCAGGTTCGTCGTCTTCGTCGACGACGAGGAGGTCATCCGGTTCTGCCACGGCGTCGACGGTCTCGTCGTTCGCTCGATCGGGATCTGACGCGAACGCCGTAGGCGCCTCGAAGCCGAGGTCCTCGTCGTGCGTAGCGGCGGTGTCCCAGCCCGCGCCCTGCCCGGTCTCCGGCTCCTCGTCGTCATCGAAGAGGAAGATGTCCTCATCGATCGACGCGCCCTCCGCGCCTAGCGCTTCCTCGGCGGCGTGCGCCGCGCCCGCGGCCCGGATGCCCTGCACGTCATCGTCGAACGACGGGTCCTCGGCGGTGGGCGCGCCAGCCTGGACCATGTGGTCGACTGCGCCGAACGCGCCGTCCGGCTGCGGCTCGCGAGCGCCACCACCCTTCAACTCCTCGACCGAGGCGGCCAAGTCGCTGCGGAGCGCGTTCATGTCCGACGCGCTCTCCCCGAGTCCTTCTTGGAACGAACGAAGGTCTTGATCCGGCCACGCCTCCATGCCCTCGGGCAGCGGCTCCGGCGTCGGGTCGAGCGCTTCGTCTCCGGCCATCACACGCGCAAGGTAATCGAGCACGTCACGTTCCACGACTTTCCCGCTGGGTCCGCTGCCCTTGAGGACTCGCCAATCGACGTTGTTCTGCTCCGCCAGGCGTTTGGCCAGCGTGGAGATGTCGGGTTCGCTCACGGCTCTCCTCCTAGAGGGCAGCGCATCGGGCAGCAGTCGGTTCCGTGCGATGCGCCCCGCGCGTCATGCGAATCGGTCGTCACCGGCGAGTATACAAGACGCCTTCCGGCGGGCGGCGCGATGTCAAGGACGCCACGCCTGGAAGAAGACCTCGTCGATGTAGGTCTGTAGCAGCGGCGCGTCTCCGTAGACCACGACGGTGGTCGACACGACCTCGCCAGGGTCCATGCGCCGGTCGAGCGCGGTGCGTTCGCCCCGGTCGTCGCTGATGACGAGCCGCAACTGGTACGGCTGTTCCAGCAGGCGTCGCACGCCCATGAACGTCGGGTCGAACGTGAACGGCACGGAGCGGCCGCCGATGTCCACCGGTTCCGTCGGTCCGGCATCGAGACCGCCGCCGCGCGGATCGAGGTCGCTTGAGCCGTCGCGAACGGGGAGATCGAAGTCGGGTAGGGGCAGGGTCGGCGGCGTGCCGTTCACGGTCAGCAACACCGGCGTCCCTGGCAAGGTGTACCCGGTGGGCTTGACGTCGATCACGCCTTCGGGCTGCGCCGGGTCCTGCACGTACGTCACCTGACCGATGCGCAGCTGCGCAGCGCGCAAGGCAAGCTGAGCGCGCCACTGTGGCAAGCCCACGATCTCCGGCACGCTCACCACGGTCGCCGACGAGAGCGCGTAATGCAACACGACGGGCGTGCTTGGTGGAACCGTAGCGCCCGCCGCCGGGTACATCGAGACGACGCTGCGCGGCCGGGTGAAGCTCACCGCGGAGGGAAGCGTCTCGACGCGACCGAACCCCATCTCACGAAGTCGCGCGGCCGCCTCGTCGACATCCAGCCCTTCGAGCTGCGGCAGCGCCACCGCGGGGCGCTCGGTGCCGGAGCTCACCACGAGCTCCAGGCGCTCGCCCGTCCCGAGCCGCGCGCCGCCTTCGGGCGTGTGGTCCACCACCGTTCCGGCGGGGCGTGTGTCCGGTGCGTATCGCACGCTGGCGATGGGCAGGTTCAGGTCCGAGGCGCGCCGCACGGCGTCGGCTTCGCGCATCCCGATCATGTCGGGGATGCGCGCCTCGGCGGGGGGCGTGTTGACCCCGAGGTGCACAGTGCGACTGCGCTTCACGATCGCGCCCGCTTCGGGCGACTGCGACGCCACGGTGTTGGCCGCGACCCCTGCGACGTTCTCCACGAACGTCACGGGGTCGAGCCCTTGTCTGCGTAGGACCTGCGTCGCGGCGTCATACGGCATGCCAACGAGGTCGGGCATCCGCACCTCGTCCACGCTGAGGTAGCGCTCCAAGTTCACCAACGTGGCAGC
>CAZOTV010000130.1:0-2192 GCA_964582795.1 uncultured bacterium | reverse complement strand
TGGCGGGTAGCGAGGACGTAGCATGGGGCATGACCGTACCCGCACCCCGGCTCCACTCCGGTACGCTCGCCCAAGCGACCCAGGAGGAGATCGCCGCGGAGGCGGAGATGGCGGCGATGGCACGACTCATAGACGCGGACTTCAGTTGCGGATGGCTCGTCGTTCCGGCCGCGTTCGAGGAGCGCTACTACCGCTTCGCCAACCTCCCCACGCGCCTACGTTCGCTCTTCGCGGATCTCGACCCATCCGACCCCGACGAGGACGTCGTGGAGGAGGCCAGCGAGGCGGCGATGCGGATGTTCGGCGAGAACTTCCTGCTCGACGAGGCGATCGACGCCTTCTACGCAGGCTTGGAGACGATGCCGAACCGCCTCGCCGTGCGGCGTCCCGGATCCGCGCCGAAGCACGTGGCGCAGCGCGGCAGACCCGCGCTCCTGGCCTTGAAACACGTCTACCAGGACGACTGGAGCCTCGACGCCGTGATGGACCGCCTAGCAGCGAGCGCGAGCCTCGCTCTCGACGCGCGACCGGTGTTGGTCCACGAGGCCGACGGGCGCGCGGACGCAGGCGCGAGCGCGCGAGCCAGCCAGGTGCTCGGACGCTCCGTGACGCTGTCGGTGGACGGGCGTGGCGCCGTGACGCGGATCTCGTTCGGTTGACGGTCGAGCGCGCTGCTGGTGCGGGATCCTCCGGATGCGAGTCGGACGAAGGCTAGTTCGCGGCTCTTCGTCGCGGAGGCGATCACTTGCGGATGCTCGTTGCCGGCACCACGCCGGGGCGCACCGGCGTCGTCGGCTCGAAGGTCACGAACGCGCTCGGGTTCACGCGCGCGATCAACCGCATCGCCTCCGGGATCCGACGGCGCGGCAGGATGGTGAACGCCACGCGCACGTCACCATCGCGGCCGCGCGCGTTCAGCATGGTGACGTAGAAGCCGGCTTCGCGCAGCGCGTCCTCGAGTGGAGGTGACGCCGTGGGCGCCACGATGCGCAGGAGGGCGCTCCCGATCGCGAGCCAGCGCTCGATCGACACGCCCAGCATGGTCCCGGCCGCGTACCCTCCGGCGTACGCAACGAACTTCACCGGGCTGTCGAGGTTGGTGAGGACCTGCGCGGCCGCCAAGAGCCACACCAACGACTCGAAGAAGCCGAAGAGCCCGGCCAGGCGACGCTGCCCCCGCACCAGGAACCCGATCCGCAAGGTGCCGAGCGACACGTCTGTGATGCGCAGCAAGAAGATGGTCACCGCGGCGAGTAGTAGGTCGAGGCTCACGCGTCACCTCGCGGCTCGTTCGGTGCGCGCTTCGCCTCGGCTCGCGCCGCCCCTTCGGCCGCCGCCACCGCCGCGGCGCCGATCACGCCCGCGTCGGTGCCCAACTCGGCGGTGCGGAAGACGGGATCGGCGTATCCCGTCAGGTATCGTCGCGCTGCCGCCCGGATCCGGTCGACGTAGAAGGCGCCGACCTCGCTCATGCCGCCACCGATGACGAACCCCTCGGGGTCGAAGATCTTGACGAGGTTGGCGATGCCGATGCCCGTGAAGGTTGCGGCGTTCTCGACGATGCCCAGCGCCTTCGCCTCGCCGGCGCGAGCGCGTTCGAACACCTCGGGCGTGTCCATCTCGATGCCGTAGGCGTAACTGGCGTCGCGCGCGATGGAGCGCCCCGCCGCGATCGCCTCGAGACTCCCACCGTGCCCGTCGCCCCCCATCGGCCCACCGGGGAGGAGCGTCATGTGGCCGATCTCCCCAGCCTGGCCGTTGGCGCCACGGATCACCTGGTTCCCCACGAACAGCCCGCCGCCGATGCCGGTGGAGATGGTCACGAACACGCTCGACTCGAGGTCGCGCGCAGCACCGTAGAGGTGCTCGGCGTAGCCGGCCGCGTTCGCGTCGTTCTCCAGCGTCACCGGCAGTCCGAGGCGACGCTCGAGGGCCTCGACGATCGGAACGTCGATCATGCCCGCGATGTTCGGTGCGAAGCGCACGCGGCCACGCGCCGGATCGAGGGGCCCGGGCGAACCGACGCCGACGGCCTCGACGACATACCCGTCATCCAGAAGCGAGCGAGCCGCCGCGGCCATGGCGTCCGCCACGTCCTCGAACCCCGTCTGGGGCGTGGGCACGCGCTCGCGCGCGATCACCCGCCCATCCTCCACCACGGCAGCCAAGATCTTGGTCCCGCCGAGGTCGAT
>CAZOTV010000129.1:3020-6688 GCA_964582795.1 uncultured bacterium | reverse complement strand
GTGCTTCGGTACGCCGAGGTGGTGGATCGTCCCTGACGAACCGGGTTCGGGGCCGGCGTGGGTGATCCGTACCCACTACACCCTCCGCGACGCGGGCGCGTGCGCGCTGGCGCGTGAGCGCGTGTGTGCTAATGCTGAGCGCGTGCGCGCAAACGCTGAGCGCGTGCGTACTAGCGCGTGAGGGCGTCGAGCCAGTGCCGCAACGCCGCTTCGGCTTCCTCGCCGACCCGCTCGAGGAACGTCGCTTCGCGCTCGGCCCGGAACCACGTCCGTTGCCGCTTGGCGTACTGGGTGGTGGCCAGCGCCACCGCGGCCATGGTCTCTTCGAGGTCCGTCTCCCCGCGCAGGTGCCGCGCGACCTCCTTGTAGCCGATCGCCTGCAGCGCGGTGGGCTGCTGCGGGTAGGCAGCTAGGAGCCGGCGGACCTCCTCGACCAGGCCGGCGTCGAACATCGCCCGCGTCCTTCGCGCGATGCGCGGCCGCAACACGTCCATCGACGGCAGCAGCACCACCAGGTCGTAAGTGAACCTCGGGACCGTACGTGGGAAGGCGCTGGGGGGGCGACCGGTGCGCTCGAGCACCTCGAGGCTTCGCACCACGCGCCGCGGGTTGCGTCCCGCTCGGCGCGCGTCATCCGGCGCAACCTCGGCCAGCCGGCCGGCCAACGCGGCGAGCTTGCCCTCCTCCACCGCCTGCCAGAGCGGCGCTTGCGCTGCTGGGTCGGCAGGAGGAACGGTCGCCAAGCCCTCGCGCAGGGCGCGCAAGTAGAAGCCGGTGCCGCCCGTGACGAGCGGAAGCCGTCCGCGGCCCTGGATCTCGGCGATGACGGTCTCGGCCGCAGCCACGTAGTCCGCCACCGAGTACGCCTCGGCGGGTGACACGACGTCGATCAGGTGATGCGGAACGCGGGCGCGCTCGGCCGCCGTGGGTTTGGCGGTGCCGACGTCCATGCCGCGGTAGACCTGCATCGCGTCGGCGGAGACGATCTCGAGGTCGAAGCGAAGCGCCAGGTCGAGCGCTGCCGCGCTCTTGCCGGAGGCCGTAGGACCGGCCAGCATCGGCAGAACGGGCGTCTCGGTGGGCACGCGCCCACGCTAGCAGAAGCCTCATGAAACGGGTGCTACACTCGCGCCATGAAGATCGAGAAGTACGGCACGGCGGGCGACATCCAGGAGCTGCTCGCGGTGCGCGACGGGATCGACGCGCTGGTGAACGCGCACGTCGCGGGCGACCCGATGTCGCCCCGAGCCGACCTGATCGACCTGGGAGACGCCTACCAGGTGCACGTCGAGGTGCCCGGCGTCGAGCAGGCCGACCTCGAGATCGCCGTGCAAGGAAGCGACCTCTTGATCGCGGGCTTGCGCGAGCCGGTGCCGTCCGAGCACGAGGTGGTGTTCACCGAGCGGCCAGCGGGCCCGTTCCAGCGCAGCATCCACCTGCCCGCTCGGGTCGACGAGGCGGCCGCCACGGCGCACCTCGCTGCCGGCGTGCTGGTAGTGACGCTCCCTAAGTCCGAACGCTGACGAAGCCGCGGGCGAACGCCGGAACCGGCTGCTAAGGCCGTGTGCTCGTCGGCGTGTCCCACCGGCGAGCCTTCGTACCGCTCCGGCCGCCTGGAACGCGCACGGTTCACTCCAGCTCGACCTCGAGCTCGCCCTTCACGTTGCCCAGCACCACCACGTCGTCGGTATCGAGGTAGTACAGCAACCGGTTGCCTTCGATGACGTCGCTCCCCTTCGTGCTGCGAGCGGGCGCGCCGGTGAGCACGGCGGTGCCGGCTTCCTCGTCGAGCTCCAAGGTGTCGCCGCTGGTGAGGCGTTCGTCCGACGTCACGCGAACGTTGCCGTTGAGGGTGGCGCGCTGCTCGCCGACCGCGAAGCGCATGCTGTCGGCCTCGGCCACGAGATCGGTGGCGGTGGCGTCGCCGGATCCTTCGGAAGCGGCCGCGGCGCGCACCAGCCGCACCGGGCCGTCGAGCACGCCCACGTCCTCCTCGCGCTCGAGGAAGAAGCGCGTGCCGGTGACGGTCGTTCTGCCCTGCACCAGACTCACCTGCGGGGTCTCGGCGTCGACGATCTCCTGCGGGCAGCCGGGCCGGTCGAACGTGACGGTGGCGTCGCGCAGCTCGAGCGTCTCTTGCCCCGCCCCCTCCTCTGCGCCCTCCGGGGTGCGGATGATGGCCAGGTGCGACGTGAGCAGCGAGTCCTCCACGTGCGTCTCCACCCGGCCCGGCGCGGGCCCGTAGACGACCGTGAGGCGCACGCCTTCCTCGCAGTTGCGGTTGTTGCCGATACTTCGCGCGCCTTCCGAGGCGAGCGCGCGGTTGGTGATGACGAGCTCGGTGTCGTCGCGCTTCAACGTGAACGTGGTGGCCGTCTGGGCGAACACCCACCCGACGGCGATGGCCGCGACCAGCGTCAACGCCGGCCGGGCCGCCTTCACTCTCCGTCGGCTCCGTCTTGCGCGGCGCCTTCCCGCTCCGATGCCAACGCGAACGCCGACGCGTCGAATGCGCTCGGCACCGACGCGTCGATCGCTTCGAAGAAGTCGTACTCGACGTCTTGCTTGATGCGGTCGGTGACGAGCGAGGCGCCGGTCTCGGCGTCCACCGCGCGCGCGGGCGCCCCTTCCGCCCCGATCACCTCGGCGATGCCGGTCTCGTCGTCGAAGAACACCACCGCCCCGGTGGAGGTGATGCTGCCGTCCACCACCGTCACGTCGCCGACGGCGTAGAGCTTCTTCTCGTCGGTCAGCACGCGGATCTCGTTGGCGGTGATGACCATGGCGGTGCCGTCTTCCTCGGTGCGGGTGATGGTGGCCTGCGCCCCCTCGCTGCGGAGCACGCCAAGGTTGCGGCCCTCCTCGTACACCAACGTGCCCGACTCGGCCGCCTGGTTGCCGTTCACGAGGCGCACGTCGCCGCTGGAGGTCGAGAGGTCGGTGTCGACGTCGAACGCGACCTCGTTCGCGTCGATGTTCACCGGGTCGCCGCCCTCCTCGTCGGGCGCCACCACGATGTTCGCGGGCCCGGCCAGGACGCCGAGGCCGGTCGCTTCGCTGTACGTGAGCGTCGGCCCGGTGGCCGTGAGCCGCCCGCGTTCGACCTGCACGCCGTTCTGGAAACTGGCGGTGCGCTCGCCGCCGCGCGCGATGGAGGTACCCTCCGGCGCGCTGAGTTCGGCGTAGCTGCCGAGGATGGTCAGGGTCGAGACGGTGGCGCGGATGCCCTGTGGATCGGGGTGCTCGTAGATGATCGGGCCGGACCGCAGGTTGCCTCGTTGGGTGCCGCCGCTGCCGTCGATGGTGATGATGCGGCGATCGGGGTCGGCTTGCGTCGCCTCCGAGGTGGCGCCGCTCGCTGCATCGCCAGGGGCCTCAGCGGGTGGCGGGGCGTCTTGGGCGACGCCGAGGCCGAGGCCGAGCGTCACGACGAGGGCGAGCACGAGAGCAACCGGCCATGGGTGTGGCCGGGTGAGCGAACCGAGGCGCGAACGGCGGCGGGAACGGCGGCGCGAGCCGGGGTCACGTCCGATGGGCGACGTGGCGGGATCGACGTGCGGGACGTGCTGCATTCAGGGCTCCCTGTTCGGTAGGTCGTCGTCGGCGTCGTCTGACGAGGCGGGGCCGGAGGAGGCGTCGCCTGACGAGGAGGGGTCGGAGGCGGCGTC
>CAZOTV010000129.1:1572-2920 GCA_964582795.1 uncultured bacterium | reverse complement strand
GGTCGGAGGCGGCGTCTTCTGCCGGGTTGCCGTCCGGCGCGGTGCCGTCGGGTTCGTTGGCGTTCGGCGAATCGACGACGAACTGGGCGTAGCCGACCGTGCCGGCGCCGCCCGACTGGAAGTCGGTGAAGTCGAAGCTGATGCGCATGTCCTCGAAGACGCTCTCACCCAGATCCGGTCCGGACATGGTGGCGCGGGGAACCTCGAAGCGCCCCTCGCGCTGATCGATGAGCACCAGGCGGCCGTCCTTCGCGCGCATGTCGAGGTCGATCTCGTCCTCGACCAGATGCGCCAGCATCGCCTCGCCGCGCAGGTTGTCGTCGCGGTCGATGACGACGCGTTCGGAGGCGAGGGTGAAGTCGGTCTCGCCGGCCAGGGTGCGGCGGCCGTCCTCGATAGCCAGGAGCGTGGCCTCTTGACGCTCCGGGTCGTACTCGACGGTCGGGGCGGTGAAGTGCCAGATCGCGTCGGGGTCGGCCTGGGGGTAAAGCGTGACTTGCGTTTCCTGCAGCACGATGGCCGAGCCAGGCACCGGCGCGCGCGTGTCGGGCTGCAGTGCGACCACGATCAGCAGCCCCACCACGAGAGCGAGCACCAGCAGCGCGATGCGAGGCATGGCCCGAATCTACCAGCAGGGTGCGCTGAGAAGCGTGACGGTCGGGTTCAGGAACCGTTCAGTCGAAGCGAACCTCGACCACCTTGTAGGTGGCGCCGCCGGGAACCGGCACGGTGTCGCCGGCGCGCTTCCCGACCAGGTTCTGGCCGAGAGGGGACTCGTCCGAGACGCGGTTCTCGAAGATGTCGGCTTCGTGCGTGCCGACCAGATGGAACTCCTCGTGCTGACCATCGGGGTGCTCGAGCTTGAGCGTCGCTCCGAGTTGGGCTATGGCCTCTTCGCCCTCGGCCTGCTCGACGACGACGGCGCGGTGCACCAACTCCTCGAGATCGGCGATGCGCGCCTCGTTCGCGCTCTGCAGCAGACGCGCCTCGTCGTACGCGGCGCTCTCACGGAGGTCCCCGTCGGCCAGCGCGGCACCCATGTAGTCGGACAGCTCCTGACGCTTCTCTTCCTTCAAGTAGCGCAGTTCTTCCTTGATCTTCTCCAGACCCTTGGCGGTCATCGGGATCGGTTGTTTCGACACGCTTCACCTCGCTCTCGCAGGCGTGCACCCAGAAAGGCGCCGCCATCTATCAGGCCCGGATTATACGCTCGGCGCTCGCCGCCTGCGGGTGAGGGCTGGGCACCATCGTGCCACCACTCCGTGGCGGCAGGCGCGGGGCCCGGGCAGATGCCGCCGGCTCGTAGGCTACGTCCAAGGTGTGGCAGCGACGGGTTGCCCCGGCGACG
>CAZOTV010000129.1:0-1472 GCA_964582795.1 uncultured bacterium | reverse complement strand
GCTTCGACCGTTCAAGCGACGCTGCACCCGAACGCACGATGCGCCCCCCGCCCACGCGCTAGCATGCGACCGGCATGAAGGAACCTTCAACACGAGTGATCGTCGTAGGTGCCGGCATCGGCGGGTTGGCAGCCGCCACCGCGCTGGCGCGCCGGGGCTCGCGCGTCGACGTCTTCGAACGCGTCGGCCGCCTCGAGCCGGTGGGCGCGGGGTTGTCGTTGTGGCGCAACGCGCTCGCCGCGCTGGACGCCATCGGCTTGGGAGACGCCGTGCGCGAGGCGGGCGTACCTGGTCCAGCAGCCGTCTTGCGCGCTGCCGGCGGCGCGGTGATCTCCGACTTCGGACGGACTCGGACGAGTTCCGACGACCGTGGAACCGGCGGCGCGGCCGGCGGTGGCCGGCGAGCGGGCGTGGCGGCCGACCGCGGTGGGGCGCCTGGCGCCGATGCGCTGCCTGACGGCGTGGCGGACGCGCTCAGCGTCGTGCTGCACCGCGCAGACCTGCAGCGGACGCTGGTCGAGGCGGCCGAGCGCGCAGGCGCGCGCATCCATCTCGGACGGCGCTGCACCGGCTTCGTCGACGACGGGACGAAGGTCGTGGCGCGGTTCGAACGAAGCGATGGTGGGGACGGTAACGCCGGCGAAAGCGACGCCGGAGACAGTGACGCTGGGAACGACGAGGCCGGGAACGTCGACACCGTGGAAGGCGACGTGCTGGTGGGCGCCGACGGCCTGCACTCGGTGGTCAGGCAGGCGCTCCACGGCGACCAACCCCCGCGCTACGCCGGCTACACCGCCTGGCGCGGCGTGGTGCGCTTCGATCACGCCCGGTTGGCCGTCGGCGAATCGTGGGGCAAGGGGCTGCGGTTCGGTCAGTTGCCGATGCGAGGCGACCAGGTGTACTGGTTCGCGGTGGCCAACGCTCCGGCCGGCGCGGCGGCTGCGGGCGGCGAGAAGGCCGACGTGCTCCGGCGTTTCGGCGGTTGGCACGCTCCGATCCGGGACCTGGTGGAGGCCACCGACGAGCGCGCCATCTTGCGCAACGACATCTTCGACCGAGACCCGCTGACGACTTGGGGGCAGGGCCGCGTGACGCTGCTGGGCGACGCGGCGCACCCGATGACGCCCAACCTCGGGCAAGGCGCATGCCAGGCGCTGGAGGACGCGGTGGTTCTGGCGCGGTGCCTCTCGGAAGCCGGCGACGTGCCCACGGCGCTACGCAGCTACGAACGCGAGCGCGGCCCTCGAACCCGCCGCATCGTGCTCCGCTCGCGCCAGATGGGAGCCGTGGGTCAGTGTCGGAACCCGCTCGCTGTGACGCTGCGCGACGCAATCTTCCGCGCGCTACCCGCTAGCGTGCAGCAGCGCGAGTTGGCTCCGATCCTCGACTGGCGGCCATGACGACCCAAGCGCTCATCGCGCCCCGCACGACGAGCGGACGGTCCCGAGCGCTCGGGCGGGCGCGGAGCGCCG
>CAZOTV010000128.1:0-6753 GCA_964582795.1 uncultured bacterium | reverse complement strand
CGAGAACGGCGGGACCTCCCGGAAGGAGATCCCGCCTGCGTGGTCGGGGCGGGAGGATTCGAACCTCCGACCCCATCGTCCCGAACGATGTGCGCTACCAGGCTGCGCTACGCCCCGACGCAACTTGCAAGTCTACTCGACCCTCGGGGGCGAATCAAGTCGGTGCTGCGACCAGAGACGCAACCCGGCGTCCACCAAGGACACCCTGGGCAGCCGATCGACTTCGTTCCATGGCACCCAGCGGGCGTCGTCGGTCGTGCCGTTCTGCTCTACCGTCAGCACGCCGCCTTCCACCCGCGCGAGGTAGATCACGCGCAGAGAGTGGAGGTCGCGCGTGGCTCCGTCCGATCGCTCGGTCGCAGCCACGTGCAACGAGTCGAGCCCCAACAGCCCCTCGAGCGTGGCGCGGTACCCGGTCTCCTCGAGGATCTCCCGCACGGCGGCGGTTTCCGGGTCTTCACCTGGCTCCAGGCCACCGCCCGGGAGCGTCCAGAGCGCCGCGCCGTTCTCGCAATAGTGGACCAGCAGAACCTTGCCCGCGTCGACGATGACGCCGTACGCCCCTACTCTGGTGTCGAACCGACCTGGCACCCGACGATGGTAGTACGAGTCCCGACGCACGTGCCAGGTGGCACGTGCCGCGAGCCGGGCGACGCGAGCCGGGCTAGATGAGCCGAGCGTTGCGGGCCGCGCGAAGTGAGCCGAGCGTTGCGGGCCGTGGGCTCACGCTTCGTCGTCGAACCAGCCCACCCGCTCGAGCGCGCGCATCGCGGCTTCGGCGGGGAACCCGCGTCGGGCCAAGAACGCCAGCGCCTTGGAGCGCGCCTTCGCCAGCGCCAGTCGGCGTTGGTGCTCGGACTGGAAGTCGTCGGCGGGTGCAGTCTCGCCGTGACGGGCCTTGCTTTCGTGCAGCCGTTCGGCATCTTCGCCCTGCGTGCCCTGCGTGCCCCGCGTACCCGCGGGCGTGCTCGCAGCGCCCGTATCGGGCGCGTAGCGCCACGCGTTACGCCGCAGGAGCGCCTCCGCCGCCCGCACCTGGTCGTCTCCGTCGAGGTCCCTGAGTTCGCGCTCCACCAAGGCTTCGTCGACCCCTTTGCGCTGGAGCTCGCGCCGGAGTGCGATGCGCCCACGCGTCTCGCGCCGGCTGGCGACGTAGCGCTCGGCGTAGGCGGCGTCGTCCACGAGATGGAGTTCGTGCAGGCGTTGGAGAAGCGCGTCGGCGTCGGTGGCACCGATGCCGCGTCGGCGCAGCTTCGCGTCGAGCT
This sequence comes from uncultured bacterium, assembly GCA_964582795.1. Lineage (GTDB taxonomy): Bacteria > Deinococcota > Deinococci > Deinococcales > Trueperaceae > CAZACZ01. The sequence continues at coordinate 5,488 of CAZOTV010000128.1, read as the reverse complement.
CCGCCACGGTGTACGCGCGCTGGGCGAGGAGCCGCAGCAAGTAGTCCCAGGCGCGCGCGGGGTCGAGGGGCTTGGGTCCGAAGCGGCGCGCCGGCTGCCCGGCCGTGTCGGGTGCGTTCGTGTCGGGCTCGTCCTTGTCGGGCGCGTCCGGGTCGCGCTCGTTCCGCGCCATCAGCGCAGCACCGCCACCGGATCGAGCCTCGCCGCGCGCCGAGCGGGCAACAGGCCAGCGAGCACGCTCGTCACCAGCGACACTCCGGCGACCCAGACGATGTCCGCCGCCTGGACCTGCACCGGAAGCTGCGTGATGAAGTAGAGGTCGCCCGGCAGCGGGAACGGTTGCAGGCGGAAGTAGGCGCTGACGGCGATGCCGAGTAGCACGCCAAGGATCGTGCCGGTGGCCCCTAGCGCGAACCCCTCGAGGGTGAACACCGCGAGCACCTGGCGCTCGGATGCGCCCAACGCGCGCAGGATGGCGATCTCCTCGGTCTTCTCCGCCACCGTCAGCACCATCACGTTGCTGATGCCGAGCGCCGCCACCAGGACGATCAGGAACACGACCACGCCGATGACGGCCTTCTGGAGGTCCAGTTGGCTGATCAGGCTGGCGAAGAGGTTCTCCCAGGAAACCGGTCTGAGTCCGTACTCGTCGGCCAACGCGAGGCCGACTTCTCGGGCGCGGGTGGGATCGTCGAGCCGCAGGTGGTAGCCGCTGATCCGGCCTTCGACGCCCAGGTACGCCTGCAGGTTCGGCAGAGACATGTACGAGGCAACGGCGTCGATCAGCTCGTTGCCGACTCGGAACGTGCCCGCCACCTCGAGGCGCGCCGTGGCGCCCGTGATGTCACGCACGATCACCTCGTCCCCCACGCCTACGCCGAGTTGGTTGGCGAGCGACGATCCCAGCACGATGCCTTCGCGCCGCGCCAATGCGTCCGCCTGAGCGGCCAACACCGGTAGGTCGAGGACGCGCGTCTCCTTCTCCGGGTCGATGCCGACGATCTGCGTGTACCCCTGACGCGCGCTGATCCCCAGGCTCGCGCTGGCTCGCCTGGCGATGAGCGCTTGCCCGCTGAGGTACGGCGCAACGGCCGTCACCTCGGGGTGCTCGGCCAGGGCCGTCTCGAGGGGAGCGTCTTCGGCCAGCGTGTCGTCCGCCATGTAACTCGTGAGCGTGAGCATCGGCGTGGCGCGCAGCGTGCTGCGCAGCAGCTCGTCGACGAAGCCGTTCGTGAGCGACAACGCCACCACGAGCACCATCACGCCCACGGCGACGCCCAGGACGGTCAGTCCGGATTGCAGACCGCGCCGACGAACGTGGCGCCAGGCGAGGTACGGAACGAGCGCCCGGCGCACGGGACCTCAGCGAGCAGCCAGCAGGTTGGGGGAGGCCTCGAAGGCGGAGGCGGCGACCGGGAGCAGCTCGGGGCCGCTCCGTCCGTAGCGCACCAGCTCGACCTCGATCTTGCGCACGCCCCATGTCACGGCCGTTCCGTACTCCGGGAACCAGACGTCGATCTGGTTCGTCTTGCGGGCGTGCATGGTGTCCTCGACGATGAACAGACCTTGTTGGTCGAGCATCGCCTGGAAGGCGCCGGCGCCGCGGCCGTTGTAGTAGTTGCCCAGGTCGCGGATGCGAACCAGGGAGCCGTAGGGGAACTCGTCACCCAGAAGATCACGACTGACCGCCACGACCCCGAAGCGAGTCCGGACGCCGGTGGCCGTGATGAACGGCGTGGAGTCGGTCTGGCTTTCCAACGAGTTGTATCCGGTGGCACGCAACACGAAGCGAGGGTTGGCTTCCGGTCCGGCGGCGAGCAACGCCTCCGGTGCCAGCCGCGACGTCTCCGTGATGACGGCGTACGGCGACAACGCAAGATCGACCTCGAGGACCGGTTCGCTTCGGGGTGCGCTGAAGGCGGTGATCAGGGCGGCGAGCACGATCCCGAGGGACATGAGCTTGCCGCTGATGTGGAGTGCCATTCGCACCTCCCAAATCGCACAATCCTAGCATCCCGATGTGGTACATGTCGCACTCGGGCGACATGCCGCCGGAAGCGTCGGCCCTGCCGAGCCGTTCGCCCCGTCGAGGGTTCGTACTGGCGCACCGGTCCGGGCGCATGACGAACTGGTACGGCGGAACGCGTGGGCTCGCCTTCGCGCACCGCGCCGCGGCGCCGGACGGGGTAACGTTGACCGCGAAGACCACCGTATCGGTGAGCGTGACGAAGGACGGACGAACTTGCCTCCACTCCCCGGCCTCATGGCCATGCCGACAGTGCTAGCGAACGCCGCGCTGAGTTTCGTGCCCGACCGATCGGTCGTCGTGCGGGGCCCGGATCGCGTCGCGGCCGTCTCGCCGATGTTCGACGAGGAGGCGGGCGCGGCCGAGGCGTTGTCGTCGTTGCTGGCGCAGACCGCGCCGCTCGACGAGGTGGCGGTGAGCATCAACGGTGGTAACGACGCCACGCCCCAGGTCGTGCGCGCCACGTTGGAGTCCCACGGGTACGCCCGCGTGTACCGCGGTCCCGCCCCTGGCCTCGAAGCGGACCTCGACCGCTGGTACCGCGCCTCCGGTCCTAGCGTCGTCGTGCTCGAGTACCGCGCGCCGGTGGCCAAGTCGGACAGCGTGAACGCCGTCGTCGACGGCGGCTTCGTGACGGCCGAGCGCATCCTTGTGGTGGACGGCGACACCGTGTTCGACCCGGGGTTCGTGGCCGCGTTGAAAGACTCCTTCTACCGGCTCGAGCGCGTGCGCAAGAACGGTCGGCGCACCTTCGTGCTGCGCGACGTGGCGCTGCAATCCGGCGCCGTGCAGTCGGCTCGACCACGCGAGCAGGACGCCGCGGCTCGCTGGATCTCGCGCGCCCGGTCGGCGGAGTATGCCTTCTCGGCAGTGCTCCGTCGCGGCCAGACGGCGCGAGTTGGTGGCGGCGCGACGTTCGGAAGCACGCGGCTCTATACCGTCGTGGGATGCGGCTTCGTCGCTCGCCGTGACGCGTTCCCGATGCCGCCGGACACGCTTACGGAGGATCACGACTTCACGCTCGCGGTGCAGAACTCGTACCCACGGAGCGGCAGCGTGGACCCCCGAACGCTCCACGAGCGGGGCTTCCGCGTCGTGCAGGGCGGCGTCGAGCGTTCGCCGCTCGAGGTGTTCGATGCCGGCGACGCGATCGAGGTGATCCGGTCGGCGGACGCGCGCTTCGTCACCGAAGCCCTGATGTTCACCGAGGACCCTCCCCACCTGGCCGGTTACGTTCGCCAGTTGGAGAGGTGGATCGGGGGTGGTCTCGAGAACGCCTTGAAGCGCGTTCTCGTGCCGTCGACGTGGCGCGGGGTCCGCTCCAACGTCCGCTTCGCGGTGCTGGCAGCACAACTCGAGAACCTGGTCGGGCTCGCGCTTCTGGCGCTGGTGCCGATCGTCATGGGGATGGGGTTCGCCCTTCCGGGTAGGGGCGCCCCGCTTGGCATGCTCGCCGGTTGGTTCGGTCTCGACCTTCTCGTCACGTTGGCGTTGGTGTCGCTCGGGTTCGCGCGGTTGGGTAGAGCGATGGGGAAACGGGGCCCGGCGCGATGGGGCTACGTGCTTCGCTCGGGGTCTAGCACCATCGTGCCGTTGTTCGCCCTGAAGTACCTCGGGGCGGTCGCGTTCTTGACCGCCGCCGCTCGGGTCGTGCCGAGGTTCTTGAAAGGGCCTTCGCGCGACCCACGCGTCACGGCGACGTGGGACCGTCCGCGCGCAGCGCCGCCCAGGCGGGTACACGTCCGCACGGCGGGCGTCGCCGCTTCGATGCTGCTCGCCAGTATCAGCCTGTTCGTAGCGGCCGCCCATGTCGCCACGACGTTGCGGCCCAGCTACAAGTCCGCCTGGCAGTTGACCCACGAAGGCCCCAGGGTGCTACAGGAAGACCACGTCTACCTGCCCGTCACTCTTGCCACACGCGATACCGCGGACTTGTTGGAGCGGGTCACGGCCGCGTTGGCCGTGCCCCCGACCACCTTCGCGCCTGCCGAGGAAGACGGCGTCGGCGGCGAATACGGGGTCTCCGCCTACTGCCGGCCCGTGGATGTGAAAGGCGAAGCGGTGCCCGTCTTGGGCGGTGACGCATCCGAACCGGGCTGGCGCCGCCTCGAGGGGGAGCCGGCGGCGTATCAGGCGCTGTCCCCGTGGGGGCTGCTGGTGCTCGCGCGCCTCGCTCCGCTCCTGACTCACTTGGAGGAGGCCGCGACGGCGTACGATCTGCCGCCGAGGTTCCTGCTGCAGGTGCTGATGAACGAGTCGTACCTCGATCCGCTTGCCGTCGGCCCGACCGGCGACCTTGGTCTTGCGCAGGTCACGTCCGACGCGCTGACCCTCCTTCGCGCCGTCTCCAACGACCCGGCGTCCGGCCTGGCGAACGAGCGGCTGTTCGGCGGTGCGTTCAGCGTCTTCGACCCGGACTTCTCCTTGTGCGCCGGGGCTGCCAAGTTGGCTTGGGCCCGCGCGCAACCGGGTGGGGACTCGGACGTAGTGGCGTATGCGCTCTACATCAACCCGCTCGATGGCGCCGTGCGCGGCCGCGTCAGCGCGCGACACGCGACGCTCGTGGCGCCGATGGTGGCGCTGGGTCCACTGGTCGACATGCTGGCGGCGACGGTCAGCACGTACCGAAGCGACCCGTCCCGCTTGGCCCCGGAGGAGCGTGCCTTGCTCGACGTAGCTACGGGTGTGAGCACGAACGAGCTCGAGCTCGCCGAGGCGTACCACGAGGTCGCTCGCCTCGCCCGCACCTTCGAGATCGACGATCTGTCGTTCTACGACGCCGTGCTCGAACGGCTGTACGGCGCCGGGGACGCGGTGTCCGAGTACGACGATCCCGGGCTGATCCCCGCCGGTTGACGGCTCCGGTCGCTCGGCCGGTGCGCGCGTAGGCGCCGCATGGACGACTCGCTTCGCTAGCGCGACTTGGTCGGAGCGTGCGTTTCAACGGCGCTCGACCAAGCGCGCCAACACGCCCTGCACGCCGGTCAGGAGCACCTCTCCGTGCGGCCCCTCGTCGATCCCCGTGAGTGCGAGGCGGGTCTCCAGCAAGAGCTCCACCCGGTCGGTAGCGAGGTCGAGCGACCACAGACGCCCCGTCACGTAGTCGCCGAACAGGTACCGCCCGGTCAGGCCCGGTAGCGCAGGATCGCGCACGACGAGGCCCCCGACCACCGCTTGGCCGCCGTTGGGATCGAGCGCGAGGTGCGCGTACGCGAAGCGCGGCTCCTGGTACGAAGACCGCGGGCACTCCGGGTCGACGTAGCCGGGCGCGTCGGGGAACGCCTGACACTCGGGGCCTTCGCGAGCGGGCCATCCGTAGTTTCCGCCGGGAATGATCGTGTCGATCTCCTCCCAGCGGTCGCTGCCGACGTCCGCGAGGTAGAGCGCCCCGGTGGCATGGTCGAAGGTGAACTTCCACGGGTTCCGGAAGCCGTACGCCCAGATCTCGGGGCGGATCCGCGG
>CAZOTV010000127.1:2793-6955 GCA_964582795.1 uncultured bacterium | reverse complement strand
TGCGTCATCTCGCCGGCGGCGAAGCGCAGAGCGCGGATGTCGTTCGTCACCCGCGTCGGCTTGGTCATGGCTAGAACCCTCGCCGGTACGCGACGAGTTTGACCACGGTGCTCACCACCCCGCTCACGACGAGCCCCGCGAACGCTGCGTTGGCGATCCAGAAGTACGGCCGTTCGAGCATGGCCAGAGCCAGCACGCCGACCGCTGCCGCCGCCAACACGTAGAACGCGACGCGATCCCCGCGCGCTTCGATGGACGCGTCACGCTCGTCCTTGCGGTCGATGTCGTTGGCCGAGCCTTCGCCGGTCACCTCGGCGCGGATCGCGCCTCCGATCGCCAGCGCGATGGCGCCCACGATGTTGCCCACGATCATCGCGATCACGGCGATGATGAGTGGCCGTTGGTACGCGATCTGGTCGACGGGGAGCTGGCCGAGCGGGACCTGGCCGATCGAGACCTGGCCGAACATGCCGCCGATCGCCGATCCGTACCAGAGGGCCGCCAGCACCGTCACGACGCCGCCCACCCAGGTGGTTCTCTCTTCATGCGACATGGTCGCCTCCTTGCTGGTGCCCTTCACGCACGGCCCGATGGCGCGTGGTGTCAAACATCCTTTACATGCCGAGTGTAAAGAACAACGGACCTCATGTCAAGGATTCTAGACATCATCGATGGGCGTCTCGTCAGTGCGACCTGATGTTCAACACCATGGCGATCACGAACAGGAACCCGCCGAGCCAGAACCACCAGCGCTTGCCGCCTCGCATGAGCACGAGGCTGATCGCGGCGGCCGGGATCGCGAGCGCGTACACGACCCACCCGAAGCGCGTCGTGTACGTCTCGAAGAACGGTTCGCGCAGGGCGAAGTGCACGATGAAGATGACCTGGAACAGGAACGCCCAGACGACGAACAGCCGGTCGAGAGGATCGAGGTTCCGGGACACCGGTGTCCTCCTCAGGCGCCGCGTCGTTCGGGCATCGGGAACCCCGGCATCCAGCGCTGCCCGCTGGACGCCGCGTCCGCGAGGCGCTCGATACGCCGCAGCCGCGTTTCTTCTCGTTTGGCGGCCAGCACCCAGTCGACGAGGGTGCGGCGGTAGGCGGGCGACTGCGCGGCGAACCAGCGCCAGGCGGCCTCGTCGTGCTCACGCAAGGCGCGGTCGTACGGCTCGGGCAGCCGCTCGGGGCGCTTCTCGGGCGCCACGTCGTCCGCTTCGTTCGGGCGGCGCGCTGCGTGCGCCGCGAGTCCCGCCGGGCGCATCCGTCCTTCGGCGCTCAGAGCGGCCACGCGCGCCAGGTTCACACGGCTCCAGACGCTACCCGGACGACGCGGAGTGAAGCGGATCGCGTATCGCTCTTCGTCGATACTGCGGCGCACGCCATCGATCCATCCGAAGCACAGCGCCTCGTCCACCGACTCGGGCCACGTCAAGCTTGGGCGGCCCGTCGCGCGTTTGAAGTAGCCCACCCACAGCACGTCCGCGTCGGCGTGATGCGCCTCCAACCAAGCGCGGAACTCGGAAGGCGAGCGGAAGTAGACCGGATCCATCGTCACGTTCAGCATAGGGCCGGCAAGTGGCACCGGCTGGCTCGTTCCGCTGGTGACGAACCCAACGTAGCGATGACCCGCACGAGCCTGCTCGAGACGGCTGGACCGTGACCTCGGAACCCGTCAGGTCAGGTTCAGGGCGACGGCGCGGCACCGTCGAGAGCGGCGTCCAGCCGCGCTCTCAGCGCCTCGAGGCTGGGCCAACCGTGCCCGTCGTTGTCCTCGTAGCGTCGGCAAGCCATGACGGCGGGCCCCTCGTAACCGAACAGGTCCTTGCCGTCGACGCGGATCGTGGGCGAGCCCGCGAAGCCGGTGAGGTCCTCTGGCGACATCGTCGTCACGTCACGCAACCGAACCGACGCCTCCCAGCGAGACTCCGCCAGCACCGCACCCAACGCCGCCCAAGCGTGCTGCCACGAAGGGCAACCGTCGAAGTAAAGCAGCTCGACTTGCCTCATCCCAGCCAGCCTACGCCGGGCCCTGCCGACGCTCCGTCAGACAGCGAACCGGGCGCCGGTCCCCGTGATTCCCGCCACGGCGCTCACTCGGCGTGGCGAGGCGCCACCCACCCGTCGCGATCCGCCTGCAGGACGTGGCCAACGTCGTCCGCGAAGATGGCGTGAAGCGCGGCCGGTGTCGTCCAGCGGTACGGCAGGAAGTTGGCGTAGCTCAAGCCGATCCCGCGGCGGCCGGACCATGTGCCGAACCCCACCGGCGGTTCGTAGGTCGACCAGACCGCCGCGTTGATCTTCGCGGCCGACGCGACGGAGCGGTCGTTCGCCACCCCCACGGGGCTGAAGAGTACCGACAGTCCCGGCCCCGCATGCGGATGCGTCGCGGTGGTATCGAGCAGGACGACCATCTCGCGTTCGCTCGACGGGAGACGCCCCCCGAAGGCGAGATTCCCGGACGGTGCGTCCAGTTGCGTCATCCCGCGATGCGTCAGGAACGTCGTCAACGACGTGAGGTCGAGGTCGTCGGCCGTCAGGATTGCGCCGGGCGCAGGGGTGGGGTCGGGCAGGTCCTCCGTCAGCATGCCCTCGGTTGGCAGGTCCGTCGCTGGCAGGTCCGTCGCTGGCAGGTCCGTCGCCGGCAGGTCCGTCGCCGGCAGGTCCGTCGCCGGCAGGTCCGTCTCCGGCAGGTTCCGCTTCCGTACGTTCTCCGTGAGTTCATCCGCTCCCGACCCGGTCCGCGGGGTCGCGTCGACCCGCACGCCGACCTCGGGCGACCTCAGCGTCCCATCGAGGTACCACCGTGCGTACGTGTGCGCCACCAGGCTGGCAACCAGTGCGCGACGCCCCAACTCCACCGCTCGCTCGGCCAGCCCTCGCGCCGGTTCCTCCTCGAGCGCGCACGTGCGGCCGCGCAGCACGACCTTGTCGTCCTCGATCCCGGCGGTGAAGAGCTCGAAGCTCCACCCGAGCATGGTAGCCGTGGCCAACTGCGCCCGCGAGCCGGGCTCGAACCCGGCCAGGAAGTCGGTCTCGAAGGACAGCCACCAAGTTGGGCCGGCGCCCGTGAGGACCGGACCCGACACCCTGAAGCGTTGCCCCAGGCGCGGCCCCCACCAAGTGAGGCCACGGTCATCGCGCGCGATACGCGACGCGGGAACGCGATGCTCGCGAAGCAGATCGTGCAGGACCTGAACCGCCACGTCGACGGACAAACGAACCTCCGCGCCCTCGGGCCAACCGAACCGTTGCTGCCGTGGATGCTCCCGAGGAGCCCCAACTGGGCTTGCGTGGTGCTGATCCGTACTCTACCCACGGGCCGAGGTCGTGGGAACCGTACGTCCGGATGGTCGACGAGCGGACCATCGACTGCCTTCTTCCGCGCCCTACTAGAAAACGAGGAGGTCTACTAAGAAATGCGTAGACCTCCTCGTTTTCTAGTAGGTCCTCAGAACACCATCCACCTCCCACTCGGCGGCAGATGCCCAGATCCGGACGCGCCGATCGCTCAACCTGAACGTGCCAAGCACGCGACCTGCACGTGCCAAGCACGCGGCCTGCACGCGCCGATCACGCGACTTGCCAACGCCAAACGCTCGACCTGCCCGCGCCGCGCACGCCCCACCCTCGTGCCCAAGACGCGTCCAGAACGCGTGCTAGCCTGGATTCATCACCCGCGTAGGAGGGCCGTCATGCCTTCGCTGAGCCGCAACCTTTCGCAACCACAGAGTCGCTTTCGCCGGCGCCGCGCGAAGGATCACGGTCGCTGGACCAGCCTCCTGCACGCCTTGTCGATCGCCCTGGCACTGACGTGGCTTGCCCCCCTCGCCTGGGCCCAAGACGCCCCCATCCCCGAGCGCTTCGCCACCATCCGGCTGGACACCGACTACCCCGGCGGCGACATGATGTCGCTCTTCGACGTCACCCTCGGGCAGTGCCACGCCACGTGCCTGCGCGAGGGCGGCTGCGTTGCATTCACGTTCAACCAGCGCAACGGATCGTGCTTCCTCAAAGAGACCCTGGGCGAACCGGCGTCGTTCGTGGGCGCGCTCTCGGGTGTCCTCACCGAACACGACGCCGGCGCGCTGGAGCGCGCTCGTGCGGTTGCCGCGTCACTATCCTTCCTGAGTAGCGCGGACCTCGACGAGGCGTTCGAGCAGGC
>CAZOTV010000127.1:0-2693 GCA_964582795.1 uncultured bacterium | reverse complement strand
TCGCGCGCGCTCGAGGCCACCTACCGCGGCGAGACCGCGCTGGCCGCCATGCGCCTCGCCGACCGGCTCGCCCCGGGCATCGCCACCGAGGAACTCGTGCGCCTGCGCGAGGTGTTCGGCTTCCGCGTGCTCTCGCACGACGTCGACGCCAGCACCGCCGCGCCGCGCATCTGCGTCACGTTCTCCGAGACGCTCTCCCCCACGCGCGACTACGGTCCTTTCGTCAGGCGCACCGCGCCGGGGCTTGCGCTCGAGGTCGAGGGTCAGCAGATCTGCGTCACCGGCGTGGTGTACGGCGAACGCTACACGCTCACCCTGCGCGCCGGCCTGCCTGGCGTGAGCGGCGACGCGCTGGTGATGGACGTGCCGCTCGACGTCTATGTGCGCGACCGCGCGCCGACGGTGCGCTTCCCGGGCCGCACCTACGTGCTGCCCGCCGACGGCCCGCGCGCACTGCCGGTCGAGACGGTCAACGCCAACGAGCTCGAGCTGCGTCTACTGCGCGTCTCGGATCGCAACATCGTGAGCGCCATCCGCGAAGGCAGCTTCCTGCAAGCGCTCAGCATGTGGGAAGGCGAGCGCTTCGAGGACCTGCTCGCCGAACCCGTGTGGGAGGGCGAAGCGCTGCTCGATGGCGCACTCAACCGCTCCACCACGTCGCTGCTGCCGCTCGACGAAGTCGGCGCGCTCGAGCCCGGCGTCTACGTGCTGCGCGCCAGCGTGCCCGGCACCGATCCGTACGAGGTGGTGCCCGCCACGCAGTGGTTCCTCGTGTCGGACTTGGGCGTCACCACGCTCGCGGGCGCGTATGGGCTGCATGTGATCGTGCAGCGCCTGTCCGACGGCCGGCCTGCCGAGGGCTTGCGCGTGCAGTTGATCGCGCGCTCGAACCGCGTGCTGGGCGAGAGTGTCACCGACGCGATGGGTCACGCGACGTTCGCCGCCGGCCTGTCGCGCGGCAGCGGCAACGCCGCCCCGGCGTTGGTGTTGGTCGAGGGTGACGACGACCTGGCCGTGCTCTCGCTCGAGGAGCCCGAGTTCGATCTGTCGGATCGCGGCGTCGAGGGGCGCGTTTCCCCGGGCCCCATCGACGTGTTCCTGAGCACCGACCGCGGCGCGTACCGCCCCGGCGAGACGATCCATCTCACGGCGCTCGTGCGCGACGCAGGCGCGCGCGCCATCGAAGGACTGCCGATCACCGCGCGCCTGCTCCGCCCCGATGGGATGGAGGTCACCCGCGTCGTCTCGGACGGCGGCCTCGCGGGCGGTCACGTGTTCGCGTTCCCGCTCGGAAGCGACGTGCCGCGCGGCGTGTGGCGCCTCGAGACGTACGCCGACCCGGACGACCCGCCCCTCGCGAGCCAGACCGTGCTGGTCGAGGACTTCCTGCCGGAGCGGATCGACTTCGAGCTGTCGTTGGAGGGTGACGTGGTGCCCCCGGGTGACGCGCAGCCCCCAGGCGAAGCGCAGCCCCCAGGCGAAGCGCGGCCCGGCGGTGCCGCGGCGCAAGCCGGTCTCGTCGGCCCACCCGTGGACGTCTCCTCCCCACCCGACCTACTCATCGACGCGCGCTACCTCTTCGGCGCGCCGGGCGCGGGGCTGTCTTTGTCGGGCAGCCTGAGCGTCTCGACGACCCCCGAGTTCGAAGGCTGGCCCAGCTACCAGTTCGGCCGGCACGACCAGCGCATCGACACGCAACGGCGCTTCTTCGAGCCCGGCTGGGCGACCGACGCCCAGGGCCATCTCGAAGTACCGCTTCCGCTCGACGGCCTCGAGCTCGACGCCCGCCCGTACGCGCTGACCATCCAAGCAACGCTCGTGGACGGTTCCTCGCGACCGGTGGAGCGCGACCTGACGCGTGCGCTGCGGCCCACCGGCCCGGTGGTGGGCATCCGTCCCGGCTTCGATGGCGCCCTGCCCGAGAACGCCGAGGCGACGTTCGACCTGGCGCTGGTCGACCCGGACGGCACGCTCATGGCCGGGGAACTTCGTTGGCAGGCCGACCGCGTGCTGACCCGCTACCAGTGGTACGCCGTCGACGGGCGCTGGTTCTGGGAGCCCGTCACCGAGCGGCAGCGCGTGGGTGAGGGGGTCGTGACCGTCACGGACGACCCGGCCGCCATCACCGTGCCGGTGACGTGGGGGCAGTACGAGCTGCGCGTCACGTACGAGGGCGCGCCCGCTGGGGCTCCCGGCGCCGCCGGCGCGGCCGGCGCGCCCGCACAGCCCGGCGCGACGACCCGGAGCGCCGCGAACCAGGCCGCCTTCGCCAGTTCCTCCATCGCGTTCTCCGCCGGCTGGTACGGCGTCGACGCCACACGCGACACGCCCGACCTACTCGAGGTGTCGCTCGACGCCGCCAGTTACGCGCCGGGCGACGTGGCAACGCTGCGCATCGTCCCCGAGGGATCCGGCACCGCGTTGGTGATGGTGCTGTCCGACCGCGTGGTGGACCTGCGCGTGGTCGAGGTGGGCGGCGCGGCCGGCGCGAACGACGCGAACGACGCGGACGCCGCGGACGCCACGAACGCCGCGAACAACGCGAACAACGCGAACGCCGCGACCGGCGCGACGACCATCGAGCTTCCCGTCACCGAAGCCTGGGGCACCGGCGCGTACGTCATCGCCAGCCTGGTGCGCCCGAGCGGCGATACGGGCCGCGCGCCCGCCCGCAGCCTCGGGGTGGCGCACGC
>CAZOTV010000126.1:0-6963 GCA_964582795.1 uncultured bacterium | reverse complement strand
TGCTCGTCATCCTCTTCCCGGTGTTGTCCCTCGGGTTGCCGCGGCTGTTCGGGTACTGATGCGCGGAAGCCTATGCTTCGGGCACCCATGCTCGGCTCGACACCCGCTCGCGGCCCGACACCCGTGCGCGGCCCCGCACCAACTCGGATCCGACCTGGCGGGCCGATGCCTCGGGCACGGTAGTACCGGTGAGGCCCCACGCTGAAGCGTGGGCACGATCGAAGGAGGTCGAACGTGAAACGACGGCTCTTGATGCTCTTGGCTGTGCTCCTCGCCGCCGGCATGGCGCAGTCGCAGACCACCCTCCGGCTGGCGCACGTGGTGAACGAGCAGGCGAACCACCACATGCTCTCGCTGGGCTTCAAGGAATCGCTCGAGCGGCTATCCGGCGGCGCGATCCAGGTCGAGATCTTCTGCTGCGGCCAGCTCGGCGCGGGTGAGCGCGAACTGATCGAACTCACGCAGCTCGGCGAGATCGACGTCTACGCCGGCTCCACCGGCGCCGTGGGCGGCTTCGTACCGATCGTGAACGTGTTCGACCTGCCGTTCCTGTTCCGCGACAACGACCACGTCGACGCCGTGCTGGACGGGCCGATCGGCCGGCAGATCCTCGACCAGGCCGAGGCCGCGGACCTCAAGGGTCTGGCCTTCGCCGAGAACGGCTGGCGCAACCTCACCAACGACCGCCGCGCCGTGCACGCCGCCGGCGACGCGTCCGGCCTCAAGGTGCGCACCATGGAGAACCAGGTGCACCTCGACGCCTGGACCGCGCTCGGCGTCGACGCCACCCCCATGAGCTGGGGCGACGTGCGCAACGCCCTGCAGCAAGGCGTCATCGACGGCCAGGAGAACCCGGTCAACATCATCTACTCGTTCAGCCTGTGGGAAGTCCAGAAGTACATGAGCATGACCCGGCACGTGTTCAGCCCCAGCATCCTGATGATGAACCTAGACGTCTTCAATGGCTTCAGCGCCGAAGAGCAAGCGTGGATCATGCAGGCCGCGGCCGAAGGCAGCCGCGCCGAGCGCGACTGGATCCGCGAGAACGAAGAGCAGATGCTGGCCGAGATCGAGCAGCACATGGAAGTCGACCGCAGCCCCGACATGGCCAGCTTCCAAGCCGCCATGGCGCCGGTGTTCCAGAAGTACGAGAGCCAGTTCGGCAAGGAACTCATCGAAGCGATCCAGGCCGAAGGGATGTGAGCAGGGGGCGAGCGTTCTGCGCGGGGTGCGTTCCGCCGGCGGCGCTTGCAGCGAGACCTGAAGGACCAACGTAACGGACGGATATCGCGGCAAGGGGCGGGCTTTCTGGCTCGCCCCGAACCATGCCTGGCCCACGGCGACCCCTATCCCCCTGGGATGGATTCTGCTACTGTTCCCCCAAGCAGCAACTTGGCGCGGGCGTCCCCCATGACCATCGATTCGCAACGTGCGCGCCACACCCGGTGCGAACGCGTCTTCGTTGGCACGCGGGTGCACCGGATCTGGTCGAGCAGGGAGGGATGCCATGCAGGAACCCGCCGAAGACGACGCCCGCACGAACCCGAGCCGAGACGCGCGCCGAAACGAGGGCCATGGCGCAGACCGAAGCGCACGCGGCTCCGCGCGCCGGCGGCCAAGCCTCTCGAGCCATCGTTCCGGCCGTTCCAAACGCGGCCCCAGCGGCCTCCTCGTCCTCGCGGCCCTGCTGGTCGCGCTCTTCGTCTCCGCCTGTCAGCAGACCGCCCAGCCGCCGCATCCCGAGCCGCTCGGTGACGGCGACACCCTCGAGTACGCGCCCGGCCGCACGGGCGAGGTCAAGACCGCCACGCTGATGGGGCCCGACGGCGAGCCGTTCACCTTCACCTACGAGGTCATCGACGACGTCGTCATCGTCGAGGGCGACATGATCATCGGCACCGCCGAGGAGTTCGAGTCCATCGAGGAGGGCGACGAGATCGAGTTGGAGAGCACCGTGCTCTACCGACGGGTGTGCTGGTCGTTCCTCGGCATCAACCTTCACTGCGAGAACTACCGTTGGCCGGACGCGGTCGTGCCGTACGTCATCGCCGACGACTGGAACGATCCCGACCGCGCCGGCGACGAGAACGCCGAGATGCGCGACGCCATCCGCGACGCGATGGACGAACTCGAACGCGTGAGCGCCGTGCGCTTCGTTCCGCGCAGCGGCCAGGACGACTACGTGCGCTTCCGCGACGGCAGCGGCTGCTCGGCCACCGTCGGTCATCAAGGGGGCGCGCAGAACATCAACCTGAACTTCGCCTGCCGCAACCCGTTCGTCATCGTGCACGAGATGCTGCACATGCTCGGCTTCAACCACGAACAGACGCGCCACGATCGCAACTCGTTCGTGGAGATCCATTGGGACAACATCCAGGGCGACAAGAAGCACAACTTCGAGACCGCCGACCGCTCGTTCGACTTGGGTCCTTACGACTACGACTCCCTCATGCATTACGGCGGCTTCTCGTTCTGTAAGAGGAACGCGTCCGACGCTTGCGTAGGCCCGACGATCACCACGGTTCCTCCTGGCACCGCCATCGGTCAACGCAGCAGCCTCAGCACGCGTGACATCGCGGCCCTCACCGCCATCTACCGCGGCGAACCCCCGACCATCGACATCACCGGGCCCACCCCGGGCAGCGCGTACTCGCGCGGGTACACCGGCATCCTCCTGCAGGCCGACACGAACGACCCCGAAGGCAAGGAGCTGAACGTCACCTGGCGCAGCAACGTCGACGGTCTGGTTGCCAGCGGCAACCCCGCGATGGTGAACACCGGGGACCTCGCCTACGGCGCTCACACCCTCACCGCGGTCGTGGTCGACCCGCAGGGGAACTGGGACAGCGACACGGTGAACGTGACGATCACCAACGACGCGCCAGACGTCGACATCCTGCGGCCGAGCCCGGCCACGTTCTGCATCGACGAGAACGTCACCTTCGACGCGCGCGTCTTCGATCGCAACGAGACGGGCTTCACGCTGCCGAACGCGAGCGTGGCGTGGCGCGTCGGCGCGGGCCCCGCGTTCGCCACCGGCAAGAGCGTCACGCACGCGTTCACATCCGCCGGCGCGGCGCAAGTCATCGTCCGGGCCACCGACCCGCTTGGCGCGTTCGGCGAAGACTCCGTCAACTTGAGCATCGCCGACTGCAGCGATCAGCCGCCGGTCGTCACCATCACCACGCCCGATGCCGACAGCGACTTCTTCTACGACGGCTACGACAACGACTTGGGTCTCTGGTACACCGACGTCACCTTCGCCGGCAACGCCACAGACCCCGAAGATGGTGCCCTGACCGGCGGGTCGCTCATCTGGACCACGAACCGCACCGAGGTCCAGACGGCGGTCCTCGGCAACGGCACCAACCTGGTCGCGCGCCTCTACAGCGACGTCTGTGAAGGCACGACGCACACCATCGTCCTCACCGCCACCGACTCGTTCGGGAACGTTCGCACCGACCAGGTCTTCGTGACCATCTGGACCATCTGCTGAGTGTCACGACTGCGCGCGGGGAGCGTCGACGGCCGTTGGCCGGATCGGCGCTCCCCGTTCCCATGCCGACTCCGCGTCTGACCTCCGGCTGACGCCTCGGGCCGGCCGCCCGCACCCCTTCGACCGAAGTCCCGCTCCCACACCGAGCGAGCCGCCGCCCACGGACTCGAGGCGCCACCCCTCAACGCGTATCGTGAACCGTGCCCATCGCCCCCCTGCGCTTCGCCGTGATCGGCGCCGGCGCGACCATCGCCCCGCAGCACTTCGACGCGCTCGCCGCCACCGCGGGCGCCAGCCTGGTAGCGATCAGCGACCCGAACCCGGCGGTCCACGCGCGCCTGGCTGAGCGCACGGACGCGCCCTTCTTCCAGGTCGCGGACACCCTCCTTCGACAGGCCGAGCCCGACGTCGTGGTGATCCTCGCGCCGCACCCGTTCCACGCGCCGCTCGCCGAAGCGGCTTTCTCGGCCGGCGCGCACGTGCTGGTCGAGAAGCCGATGGCGGTGGCAGTCTCCGAAGCGGACCGCATGATCGCCGCCGCCGAACGCGCCGGCAAGACGCTCGCCGTGGTGTTCCAGCACCGCTTCTCGCCGATGACCGAGCGGTTGCGCGCGTGGGTCGCCTCCGGCGAACTGGGCGACGTCGTGCGCGTCTCGATGAGCGAACCGTGGCTACGCACCGCCGCGTACTTCCGGGCGTCTCCTTGGCGCGCCACCTGGCGCGGCGAAGGCGGCGGCGTGCTCCTGAACCAGGGGCCGCACGCGCTCGATCTCCTGACCCACCTTCTGGGTTCGCCAGCGAGCGTCACCGGCATCACCCGCACCGCCCACCACGCCATCGAGTGCGAGGACACCGCGCTGGCGCTCCTCGAGTGGGAGTCCGGCGCGGTCGGAACCTTCGCCACGTCCACCACCGAACCGGAAACCGGCCGCCGCCTGGAGCTCGTAACGGATCGCGCCCGAATCTTGGTCGAGGGGACCCGCCTACGCCGCACGGACATCCGACCGGGCCTGTCGGAGCACGCCGCCACCGACCCCGAGCCGTTCGGGCGGCCCGAACTGACCGATCGCCCGGAAGAGACCCTCGAGGCGGGCGCGAGTCACGCACTCGTCTACACCGACCTGGTCGACGCCATCCGCCACGGCCGCCCGCCCCGCTGTGACGGTGCGCAGGGCCGCATGTCGCTCGAGTTGGCGAACGCGATCGCCTTGTCCTCGTGGACGCAGGCGCCGGTGACCCTCCCGCTCGACCGCGCGGCCTACGACGACGCACTGGCGGAGCGGCGAGAACGCTGAGTCGCGGCAGGCCGAATTAGTATCGCCTTCCGGTACTATCCCTCGGCTGACAAGACCGACGTCGCACCAGACGATCTCGGATCCGACGAGCACGCGTTCGACGCGCTCGTCGCCGACTGAGCGGCATCGAGCGGCTGCATCACGCGTCGGCTTCCAGTACCACTTCCCGGTATCGCTCCACCATCGTCGCGAGCACGTCGTCGACAGGCTTCGCCCACCACCCTTGGTGGAAGATCTCCACCTCGATCGGGCCGTCGTACCCCACCGCGTCGACCGCGCGTCTCAGGCGCCTGAGCTCGATGTAGCCGTCCCCCATCATCCCGCGACCCTCGAGCACGTCGGGCAGGGGAACGATCCAATCGTTGACGTGGAAGCCCAGTACCCGCCCGCGGGACGCCTCGATGGCGTCCTCCAAGTCCGGGTCCCACCACACGTGATAGACGTCCACGACCACGCCGACCGTGCCCGAGACCTCAGGGGCCCCCGACGCGATCCGAACCGCCATGTCGTTCGCCTGCCGCAGCGTGTTCACGACGGATCGATCGGCGGCGAACATGGGATGCAGCGGCTCGATGCCGAGCTTCACGCCGCGCTCGGCCGCGTACGGCGCCACCGCGGCGATGCCGTCTTCCACCATCTGGCGCGAGCCGCGGATGTCCTTGTCCACCACCCCGCCGCACACCAGCACCAGCACCTCGGCGCCGAGCGTGGCGGCCTCGTCGATGGCGCGGCGGTTGTCCTCGAGCCGCTCCTGACGCTCCGCTTCCGTGGCCGCCGGGAAGAACCCGCCGCGGCACAGGCTCGACACCTTCATGCCCGCGTCACGGACGGCGCGTGCAGCGCGTTCCGCCCCCACCTCCTGAAGCAGATGGCGCCATGGCGCGATCCACGGGATGCCGGCCCGCGCGCAGGCGTCGACCATCCCGAGCAGGTCGACGCCGCGAACGGTGGCGGTGTTCAGGCTGAGGCGCTCCAAACCCACACCCGGTCTCACGCTCCACCGACCCCTGGCACGCCGCCGGTCATGCCGGCCCCTCGGCCGAATACCCGGCCACGGCACGTATCGCCTGCCGCCGTCACCCCTCCATCCCCGCCAGCCGCAACACCAGCCGCATGCGCTCCGTCGCAAGCTCCGGATCCCGCAGCAACCCCGCCTCGTCTGCCAGCACGAACAGCTCACTCAGGTGCACGATGCTGCGCGCGCTCTCCAGCCCCGCCACCATCCGGAAGTGATCCTGGAAGCCGTTCAAGTACGCCAGGAACACGATGCCCGTCTTGTAGTAGAACGTCGGCGTCTCGAAGATCTTGCGCGAGAGCGGCACCGTCGGCGCCAGGATCTCCTGGAAGCGCGCGGCGTCACCGGCAGACCTCACGGCGCCAGACCCCGCCGCGCCGGAACCCGCGGCGCCGGAACCCGCGGCGTCCAACGCCTGCAGCGCCGCCGAGGCCGCCGGCGCGATGGCGTCGAAGATCCCGAGCAGCGCGTCCGAGTGACGCTCCCCGTCGCCGAGGATGAGCTCGGGGTAGTGGAAGTCGTCTCCGGTGAACATCCGAACGCCTTCGGGCAGCCGCGCCCGCATGGTGCGCTCGTGCCCGGCGTCGAGCAACGACAGCTTGATGCCCTCGATCTTCGCCGCGTGCCGTCCGAGCAGGTCGAGACAGACGTCCATCGCCTCGGCCACGTCGCGCGAGCCCCAGTAGCCCGCAAGCGCCGGGTCGAACATCTCCCCGAGCCAGTGGATGATCACCGGCTCACGCACCTGACCGAGCACCCGGTCGTAGACCCTCGCGTAGTCCTCGGGCCCGTTCGCCGCGGCCGCCAGGTGCCGGCTCGCCATCACCACCACGCGCCCGCCCGACGCCTCGATGTGCGCCACCTGCTCCTCGTACGCTTCCGCGATGCGCGCCAGCGAAGCCGGTTCGCCCGCGGGCAACTGGTCGGTTGCGGCGCCGCACACGATGGCGCCACCGGCCGACTTCGCCGCCGCCGAGGCGCGCGCGATCAGCACCTTGGTGGCTTCGTAGTCGAGTCCCATGCCGCGCTGCGCCGTGTCCATCGCCTCGGCCACGCCAAGGCCGTACGACCACAGGTGCTCGCGGAACGCCAGCGTGGCGTTCCAGTCGATGGCCTTCTCACCCGACTCCGCGCCGAGCGGGTCCTTCACCACGTGC
>CAZOTV010000125.1:0-7081 GCA_964582795.1 uncultured bacterium | reverse complement strand
TCGAGGACACGCCCGTCACCTTCGAGCAGATCGAGGAGCGCTACGGCGAGACGGTACGCAAGATCGTCGAAGGCGAGACGAAGATCAGCAAGCTCGCCGTGCGCGTCTACGAAGACGAACAGTCCGAGAACTTACGCCAGATGCTGCTGGCGATGGTCGGGGACGTGCGCATCATCCTCGTCAAGCTCGCCGACCGGCTTCACAACATGCGCACGCTGAAGGCCATGCCTCCGCACAAGCAGCAGCGCATCAGCGAGGAGACGCTCGAGATCTTCGCGCCACTCGCGCATCGACTCGGGATCAACCACATCAAGAACGAGCTCGAGGACCTGTCGTTCCAGTACCTCGAGCCGCAGCGCTACCGCCAGCTCGAACGCCAGGTGCGCATGCGCCACGTCGAGCGCGAAGCGTACGTCAAGCAGAGCATCGACCTCCTGGCCGAGAAGCTCGTGGCCGAAGGGCTGACGTTCGAGCTCTCCGGGCGCAGCAAGCACCTGTACAGCATCTACCGCAAGATGCAGCGCGACAACCGCAACCTCGATCAGATCTTCGACCTCATGGCCATCCGCGCCATCCTCGACCCGGACACGAGTTCGAACGGCATGGGCCGCGAGGACGCCGAGAAGGCCGTGTGCTACCGCGCGCTCGGCATCGTGCACAGCCTGTGGACGCCCATCCCCGGGCGCTTCAAGGACTACGTGGCGGTGCCGAAGCCGAACGGCTACCAGAGCCTGCACACCACCGTCATCGGGCTGCTCGGCCAGCCGATCGAGGTGCAGATCCGCACGCGCAGTATGCACGAGGTAGCGGAGTTCGGGGTGGCGGCGCACTGGGCGTACAAGGCCGGCGTCACCGATGCCGAGGCCATCCAGGAACGCCTCGAGTGGATGAAGCAACTGCTCGAGGTGGACACCAGCTCCGACGACGCCGAAGGCTTCGTGGACGCGGTCAAGCACGACTTCCTGGGCGAGCGCGTGCTGGTGTTCACGCCGGCCGGAGACGTCGTGAGCCTCCCGCGCGGATCGACGCCGATCGACTTCGCCTACCAGGTGCACACCGAGGTGGGGCATCGCTGCATCGGCGCGCGCGTGAACGGCGAGATCGTGCCGCTCAACCACGAGCTCGCCACCGGCGACCGCGTCGAGATCCTCACCAACCGCTCCAGTCAGTACGGGCCGTCGCAGGATTGGCTGAACGTCGTCGTCACGCGCGGCGCCAAACAGAAGATCCGCCACTACTTCCGCGCGCAGGAACGGCAGGTGCAGCTCGAGAACGGCAAGCGCCTGCTCGAGCGCGCGCTACGGCGCCGCAACCTGCCCGTGGCGCAGCTCACCACCCGCGCGAAGCTCGAGGACGCCGCCAAGAAGATCATCCACGCCGACTCGGTGGACGAGCTGCTGCTCGCCATCGACGCGCAGCGCGTGTCCCCCAAGCACGTGGTCGAGACGCTGGTGCCCGACCTGGTGAAGGAACGCCGCCCGTCGCCGATGGCGGAGGCGCCGAAGAAGAGCGTGTCCGGCGTGTACGTCGATGGGCTCGACGCGCCAGCCAACCTGGCCAAGTGCTGCAGCCCCGTGCGCGGAGACGACGTGATCGGCTACATCACCCGCGGCCGCGGCATCAGCGTGCACCGCGTGGATTGCCCGAACGTCAAGCACCTCATGCGCTCGGAGCAGGAGCGGTTCGTGAACGTCACCTGGGACACGCCGTCCGGTGAGGTGTTCCCGGTGGACTTCGAGGTCATCGCCATCGACCGGCCGGGGCTTCTGAAGGACGTGCTGGACGTGATCTCGGCCATGAACAAGAGCGCTTCCCGCGTGGCGGCCGACGTGCAAGGCACCATGCGCGCGCGCATCATGTTCCGCGTCGACGTGAAGGACCAGAGCGAGATCGAGTTCATCAAGGACAACGTGGGCCGCATCGCCGACGTGACGCGCGTGTACCGCTCGAAGCCGGGGTTGAAGGCGTGAGGGGCGGGGGCGACGAGGTCACGCGAGTGAGGGTAACGGCGCACGGAGACCCGGGTCCGCACGCGTCTTCCGACGCCGCCTGGACCAGCACCTGGGCGCGCAAACCCGACGCCGCCCATATGCACGACCACGTGTTCGCCGCCAGCACCGTCTCGGTGCTGTTCGTGTGCATGGGCAACATCTGCCGCTCGCCCACCGCCGAGGGTGTGTTCCGCCGCAAGGTGCGCGAGGCGGGGCTGGAAGACCGCGTCATCGTCGATTCCGCCGGCACGCACGGGTACCACGTGGGATCGCCGCCGGATGCGCGCTCACAGGAGACGGCGGCGCGTCGGGGGTACGAACTTTCACGGTTGCGCGCGCGCAAGTTCGAAGCCGACGACTGCCAGCGCTTCGACTACGTGCTGGCGATGGATCGCGGGAACTACAACCGGATCGTGCAGACGTGCCGTGGGGCGGGCGGGCCTTCTCGCGACGGTATCGCCAACGTCCGCATGTTCCTCGAGTTCGCTCCCTATCTACGCGAGCGCGAGGTGCCCGACCCGTACGCGGGCTCGGACGATGGGTTCGAGTACGTGCTCGACCTCATCGAGGCCGCGGCGGACGGGTTGCTGGAGGACGTGCGTCAGCGGTTGGCGGGGGAGTAGCCGGCCTCGTCGAGGCGCTCCGCTAGCCACATCTTGATCACGGACTGACGGGTGACGCCTAGGCGCGTTGCCTCTGCGTCGAGGGAATCCACCATCCAGCGCGGGAAGTCGACGTCGTCGCAGTCCCCACTACCGCCCGTACACGTACACCGCCCCCACCGCATCCGCCCCAGCCATCGCGTTCAGGTCGCTCACCACGGCGTGCTCGCCGTCGAGCGCCACCACGCGGCCGAAGCGCGTGCCCTCTTCGGGGTCGGTGGAATCGAGCGTCGTCGTGTGCCCCCAGCCGCTCGCTTCGCGGCGGAAGACGTAGGCGTTGGCGATCGGCTCGTCGCCGGGGAAGACGATGTTCTCGCCCACCAGCGCGTAGTCGCCATCCACGGCGACCGACATGCCGAAGCGCGCGAAGAGCTGCGGGGTCGGGGCGAAGAGCTTGTCGACCTCGGTCCAAGTCGTGCCGGAGCGCTCGAAGACGTACGCGGCGCCGGCCGCGTCGAGCGTGCCCGTCTCGTCGGTGACGTTGTCGGCCCCGACGATGATGGTGGTGCCATCGACGTCCACCGTCCGGCCGAAGCTGTCGTTGCCGGTGGCGTCGCTGGGCTTCAGCTGGTCTTGCTGCGAGATCGTCATGCCATCGTGCGCGAAGACGTACACCGACTCCGCGCCCGTGCCCGCCACCACCGTGAGGGTGCCCGCGTTGACGAACTCGACGGCGACCGACATGCCCAGGTAGTCGAGCGGCTCGGCGTCGTCGGCGGTGAGGATCATCTCCTCCTCCCAGGCGTCCTCGGCCCCGGAGAAGAGCACCACCGCGCCGGCGGAGTCCACCGGGTCGTCTTGGTCGGGAGCGCCGACTGCCAGCAGGATGCCCTCGAGCGCGACGGCCTGGCCGAAGCCGTCCCCCGCAGCGGCGTTGCTGGCCGTGAGGGTCTTCAAGTACGTCACGCCGGCGTCCCCGACGCGGTAGACGAACGCCGCGCCGGCGCCATCGGCAGCGATGTCGGCCGCCGGGGCTCCCACGACGACGGTGTTGCCGCTCACCGCCACCGACACGCCGAACAGGTCGTTCGCGGCGGGGCCTGGAGCGGTGAGCGTCGCGAAGTGCGTCCAGACTCCGGCAACGTGGCGGAAGACGTACGCCTTGCCCGCGTCCTGCAGCGGGTCCGGCTGGGCGTCCTCGTGATCGTTCCGGTACGCGCCGATCACCAGGATGTCCCCGTCGATGGCCAAGGACCAGCCGAACTCGTCGCCGTCACCGGCGTCGGGCGCCAGCAAGCGGGGGAACGGCACCGAGTACGGCAGGTGCACCTCGACCTCGAACGCCTCGCTGGCACTGCGGCCATCCACGTCCTGCGCCGTGAGGGTGAGCTCGGCGGTGCCGACCTCGCCGGCGGCAGGCTGAATGTGAAGGGTGCGATCGGTGCCGGTGCCGAGCACGCTCACGTCGGTGGGCGCGATCAGGGTCGGGGCGCTGCTGGTGATCGTGAACGCAAGGAAGTCGGACGACTCGTCGGTGACCGTGAAAGGAACGTCGAGCGGCTCGGCCATGGCGGTCGACTGATCGGCGATGGGGGAGATGGACGGTGGCTGACCGCTCGGCGCCGCGCAACCGGAGATGGCCAGCATGGCGGCAGCGACGAGGACGGTCGTTCGCCAACGTGGCGAAGCCGCCTGGCGTGTTCGGTGGCCATCGAGACGTCGTTCCCACCAGCGCACCATCCGAAACATGCCAAGCCTCCCGTCAGGGCACGCGCGTTCGTTCGGGGCTAGCCTATCGCTCGACGACCGCACCGCATCGTCACGGCGCCGACGCGAGCGGTATCTTCCGGAACACGATCACCGCGCCACGGCCGCCGTTGTCGCCGGCAGAGCCGACGAAGCCATGCTCCACGTCGATCGCGACCGGCGCCCCGAACGCGTCGTAGTCGCTGCGCTCGTCCGGTGTCAGCATCGCGACCTCGGTCCACACGTCGCCGCTGCGCCTGAAGACGTACGCGACGCCCGAGCCCGTGGTGCCCGTCGTTTGGCCGGTCGCACTCACGAGCGCGTAGCTTCCGAGCAGCGCCACACGGGCCCCGAAGTGGGCCGATACGCTCGCGGCGCTTGCCAGCAGCTTGTCCGTTTCGACCCAGCCGTTGCTCGCGCGCCTGTACGTGTACGCCGCGCCGGTGCTGCTCCCCGTGGCCGCCCGGCCGTAGATGGCGCCTACCACCGCCACCCCGTCGCCCAAGGCGATGGTGTTGCCGAAGACATCGCCTTCGCCGACGTCGCTCATGTCGAGCTTGTCGACTTCGGTCCACGCGTCACCGTTCCGTTCGAACACGTAGACGGCGCCGGCCATCACGCCTGCTTCTCCGTCACCGGTCGCGCCGACCAGCGCGACGTCATCGCGGATCGCGACCGCGGTACCGAAGTAGGCCAGCGCCGCGGCGTCGCTGGCGGTCAGCTCGTCCATCTCGACCCAGTCGTCACCCTGACGCTGGAAGACGTACGCGGAGCCCGAGGCCTGGCCGGCGTCAGCTGCGCTCGACGCGCCGACGATGGCGAGGTCTTCATGTAGCGCGACGCTGCGTCCGAACTGGTCGCCGGCAGCGGCGTCGAGGGCGGTGAGCTTGTCGACCTCGACCCAGTCGTCGCCCTGCCGCTGGAAGACGTATGCCGAGCCCGACTTCTCGCCTGCATCATCGTCGCCCTCGGCCGCCACGATGGCGTAGTCGCCGTGGATCGCCACGGCTGCGCCGAACTGGTCCCCCGTGGCGCCGTCGCTGGCGGTGAGGATGTCGACCTCCACCCAGGTATCGCCCTGCAGCTCGAAGATGTACGCGGCGCCCGTCTCGCTCGACGCCCCCCAAGCGCCGACGATGAGCCATCCACCGTCGACGGCCAGGGCGTTCCCGAAGTAGTCGACCTGCTTGGCGTCCGAAGCAGTGAGTCGCTGCAGTTCGTGGGTGAACGGCCGGTGGATCTCGAGGTCGAACGAGGTGGCGGCCACAAGCCCGTGGGCATCCGTGAGGTTGACGCCGATCTGGACCGTTCCGGCCCCGACAGGCGATGGCGTGATGTGAAGGGTTGGAGTCGAGCCCGTGCCGGATAAGCGTATGGCGTCGGCGGCCACCAGCGTGGGGTCGGTGGTGGAGAAGCCGAAGATCAGCGAGTCTAGGGCCTCGTCGGCGATGGTCAACGGGATCGCGAGTTCCTCGCCACTTGCCGTCACTTGGTTGGCGATGGGAGTGATCGTCGGGGGCGCGTTCGGCGGCGGCTGCGACGCGCAGCCGGCCAGCCAGAGCGCAAGCCCAGCGCCGGAGGCCAAGATGCAGGAGAAGCAACGACGAGCCCTGATGGACGAGCGGAGTCGGAGCACCGAGCGCCTCCTAGTCGGGTACGCCGGCGGGTGAGAAGCCATGAGGCGCCGGCCGCAGGTTGACTTGCTGGCGGCGATGGTAGCACGGCTCGTGCGGTTCACCCACGGCAATCGACGGGCCGGCGCGGGCTGCTACACTCGCGCACGTGATCGTCATCGAGGACTACCACGCCTCGTGGCCCGCCGAGTTCGCCGCCATCGGCGCGAAGGTGCGTGCGGTGCTCGGTGACCGCGCGCTCGCCATCCACCACATCGGCTCGACAGCCGTGCCGGGACTGGCGGCCAAGGACGTGATCGACCTGCAGGTGACGGTCGAGCGGCTGGACGTGCCGATCCAAGCGGACCTCGAGTCGATCGGCTTCGCGCGTCACCCCACCATCGAGCAGGACCACTGCCCGCCCGGCATGACCCTGGATGCGCGGGAACTCGAGAAGCGCGTGTACTCCGGCACCGAACGCCGTGCGAACCTGCACGTGCGCGTGGCGGGCCGGTTCAACCAGCGCTACCCGCTGCTATGCCGCGACTATCTGCGGGCGCAGCCAATGGCGGCGAACGCGTACGCGGAGATCAAGCGGCAGTTGGCGCGGCGGTTCCCGGAGGATGTCGAGTCGTACTACGCGGTGAAGGACCCCGTGTTCGACGTGATCATGGTGGGGGCGAGGGTGTGGGCGGAGAGGGTGGGATGGGAAGTGCCGGTGTCAGACGCGTGACGAGCGTACGCGTGCGGCTTCTGCCCTTTGTGCGTGAGCAGGAACGATAGCGCCCCGCCAGATTCAGCGGCACCTGACGATCACCCCTTAAGGCTGCTTCTTCCGACCTGACCTGGTTCGGGGGTCGCCACCGCGCTGGTCTGACGGGGCAGGGGGAGTGTATCACGGCGACGGTCGTGTATCTACGGCTGTTGCCCATTGCCGCCAGCACGGGTCCGTGTGCGCAACTTCACACAATCGAGAACACCGTCTGGGAGGCCACTTGCATGTCCTGCCTACCCTTGCCCGGCGGTGATGTGGGATTTGTAAGAGCGTCGTAAGAGACTGGTGCTACTCTCGTCTCAGCACAGGGATCGACCCTGCGCTGCATTCCCGAGGCGAGCCGGTATTCATCCA
>CAZOTV010000124.1:0-7283 GCA_964582795.1 uncultured bacterium | reverse complement strand
GCCGGCCGCGGTTCAGCGCAGCGCGTCGGCCATCCGCTCGACCGCCTGCGCGCGCAGGGTCGTGTGCGCGGTGCGCAGCGCGCTCGTCACGGCGCGCGCGTCGGAGCTGCCATGGCCGATGAAGGCGTAACCGTTCACGCCAAGCAGCGGCTGGGCGCCGACCTCGGCAGGGTCCATGCGGGCGGCGATGGCGCGCAAGGCGGGCCGCGCCAACGCGCCGCCGAGCTTCGCCCGTAGCGAGCTCGAGAGCGCCTCGCGCACCCAGCCGAACAGCACCCTCGCCTCCCCCTCCGCCAGCTTGAGCATCACGTTCCCCGTGAAGCCGTCGGTGACGATGACGTCGACGTCGCCAGCCAGCAGGTCGCGCCCTTCGACGTTGCCGACGAAGCGAATGCCGGGCGTGGCCGCCAGCAGCTCGTGCGCGGCGCGGGTGAGCTCGTTGCCCTTGTGCGGCTCCTCGCCGATCGACATGAGCGCCACACGCGGTTCCGCCAGGCCCCAGACCGCCTTCACGTAGGCGCTGCCCATCTGACCGAACTGCTGTAAGTACGTCGGCTTGCAATCGGCGTTCGCGCCGACGTCGAGCAGCGCGGTGTACCCCGACCTCGAAGGGATGGCCGCCAAGATGGCGGGGCGCTCGACCCCTTTCAGGCGCCCGAGGACGAGCAACGCCGACGCCATGGTGGCGCCCGAGTGGCCCATCGACACCACGGCGGACGCCGCGCCTTCTTTCACCATGCGGCTGGCCACCACCACGCTGGCGTCTTGCCTACGGCGCACGTCGGCCGCGTGATCGTCCATCGAGATCACGTCGGCGGCGTGAACCACGAGCAGGTCCGCGCCGCGCCCCTGCAGCTCCGCCCGCAGCGTCGGCTCGTTGCCGACGAGCACGACGTCGATGCCCGCCCGTTGGGCGGCGAGCGCCCCGTCGACGGCGGCGGCCGGCATGTGGTCGCCGCCCATGGCGTCGAGGGCGATCGGCGCGGTGGTGTGACGTTCGGACGGTACGGGAGGCGCTTCGGAGGTCACGACCTACCAGTATATCGCCGCCTGGAACGCGCCAGGAAGCCGTGCGCAGCGATACACTCCCCTTCGTGGAGTTCCGCACCTTCGACGCACCGGCAGGCGAGCGCCTCGACGTGGCCATCGCCATGGCGCTCACGCTGTCCCGCACGTACGCCAACGAGCTGGTGACCGAGGGGTACGTGACGCTCGACGGGCGTCCCGTCGGGAAGCCCGCCACGAAGCTCGCGGGTACCGAGGTGGTGTCGGTGCTGTTGCCGCCGCCGAGGCCGATGGCGGTGGAACCCGAGGACATCGAACTCGGCATCATCTACGAAGACCAGGACCTCGCCGCCATCGACAAACCGCCCGACTTGGTGGCGCACCCCACCGCCACGGTCCGTACCGGCACGGTCGTCAACGCGCTGCTCGGACGCATGCCGCTGTCGAAGGAGAAGCTCCAGGACCCGTCGGACGACGCCTACCGGCCCGGCATCGTGCACCGCCTCGACAAGGACACCTCGGGCGTGATGGTGGTGGCGAAGAACGACGCCGCGCATCGTCACCTGGCGCTTTCTTTCAAGAAGCGCTTCACCGAGAAGGAGTACGTCGCCATCGCCGTGGGCGAGGTCGAGGACGGGCTCACGCTCGACGCGCCCATCGGACGTCATCCCGTCAAGCGTCAACAGATGATGGTGGGCGGCGAGAACCCCAAGGCGGCCACGACGCACTTCCGCGTTCTCGGCCGGGCGCCCGGGCACACCCTCGTGAAGTGCAAGCCGCACTCGGGGCGGACGCACCAGATCCGCGTGCACCTCGCGCATCTCGGCGCGCCGATCCTCGGCGACCTGGTGTACGGCAGGCCCTCGGGCGTCATCGCGCGGCAAGCGCTGCATGCGTACCGCCTGACGCTGCCGCACCCGCGTGACAACCAGGCGGTCACCTTCGTTGCGCACGTTCCGCCCGACATGGTCGACGCGTGGCTGCGGCTCGGCGGAAGCTGGCCACCCGAGAACGCGCCGGACCTCTAGAGCGCCGCTGCCGAAGCACGCCCCTCACGCGAGTACACTGAGGCATCCCTGTCGCGCGGCCCTCGCTGCGCGTGGGTTTCGCGTCTCGAGAGGTGGTCGAACATGAACGGCGGCCTGCCGCATTGGAACCTCACCAGCATCTACGCCGGACTCGACGCGCCCGAGTTCGTCGCCGACAAGCGCCGCCTCCGAGAGGACCTGCTCGACATGGAGCGCTTCATGGACGAGCACGGCGTGCGCTCCCCCGCCGAGGGCGGCAAGGTCGACGACCCGCTCGCGGCGCTGGAAGGCGTGCTCGAACGCGCCGAGACCGCCTACGCGACCTACACCACCTTGCGGGCCTACCTGAGCCTGCGCGTGTCGGTCGACGCGTTCGACGAAGCCGCCAAGGCCGAGGCGTCGAGCCTGCGGCCGTACGGCACGCGCATCACGGCGCTCGACGCGCGCTTCTCGGCGTGGCTCACCGGCATCGACTTGGCGCCTTTGGCAGCGGAGTCCGAACTCGTGGCCGCGCACCTTTACCTGCTGACCCGGGCGCAGGTCGAGGGCCGCAACCAGATGGGCCAGGAGGCCGAGGAGGTCGCGGCCACGCTCGACGAGACGGGCGGTTCGGCCTGGGGCAGGCTGCACACCGACCTGGTGTCGAGAGAGACGATCCGCTCCGCCATCCTCGAGGAGGGCGGCAGTGAGGGCGAGTACGGCCTGGCCGAGCTTCGCACGCTCCAAGCGCACGAGGACGAGGGCGTTCGGCGCCGCGCGTACGAGGCCGAGTTGGTGCTCTTGAAGCGCAACGAGGTGTCCTTCGCCGCCGCCATGAACGGCATCAAGGGCCAGGTCGAGACGTTGGCGCAGCGCCGTGGCTGGGGCAGCGCGTTCGAGGAGAGTCTCTTCCAGCACGGCATCACCAAGAAGAGCCTGGCGGCGATGCACGACGCATGCGAGGAGCGCTTCGACACCATGCGCGGCTACCTGACGGCCAAGGCGTGGCAGCTCGGGAAGCAGCGGCTGGCGTGGTACGACCTGTTCGCGCCCCTACCGCACGTCGCCGGCGAGCGCTTCACGTGGGAGCGCGCGAAGGCGTTCATCGTCGAGCGCTTCGATTCCTACACCGCCGGGTTGGCGGGCTTCGCCAAGCGCGCCTTCGAGGAAGACTGGCTGGACGTGCCGCCGCGCAAGGGCAAGCGCAACGGAGCGTTCTGCATGGCGGTGCACGCCCGCGGCGAGTCACGGGTGATGCTGAACTTCGGCGGCAGCGTGGGCGACATCTTCACCATGGCCCACGAACTGGGGCATGCGTATCACAACGACTGCAAGGTGCGCTTCGGCCGCACCTTCCTGCAGACGCCCACGCCCATGACGCTCGCCGAGACGGCCAGCATCTTCTGCGAGACGATCGTGCTGGAAGGCGTCCTGGCGAAGGCCGACGACGCCACCAAGCTGGCGGTGTTGGAGCAGCAGTGCCAGCACGCCGCGCAGTTGATCCTCGACATCCAATCGCGCTACCTGTTCGAAGCCACCGTGTTCGAGCGCAGGCGTGAGCGCGATCTCAGCGTCGACGAGCTGAACGCCATCATGCTCGAGGCGCAAGAGCGCACTTACGGCGACGCGCTCGACCCCGAGGCGCGCAACCCGTACATGTGGGCGCACAAGCCGCACTACTACTCGAGCACCCTGTCGTTCTACAACTACCCCTACACGTTCGGCTTCCTGTTCGGCCTGGGGCTCTACGCGCGCTACCAGGAAGACCCGCAGGGGTTCGTAGAGCGCTACGACGAGCTGCTCGCATCGACGGGCCTCGACGACGCGGCAAGCCTCGCGAAGCGCTTCGACATCGACATCGAGGACGTCGCCTTCTGGCGCGCCAGTCTCGACGTGGTCGAGCGGCGCGTGAAGATGTTCCAGGAACTCACGGAAAGGGTCACGGCATGAACTACAAAGACCTGTTCGATCTCAGTGGCCGTCACGCCTTGGTCATCGGCGCCGGTTCCGGCATCGGCCGCGCGACCGCCCAGGGGCTGGCGGACTTCGGGGCCGTCGTGAACTGCGCCGACGTCGACGAAGCCGCCGCCCTGTCGGTCGCGGACGACCTTCGCAACCGCGGGTACGACGCCAGCCACACCGGCGTCAACATCGTCGACGAGGCGCAGGTAAGGGGCGTCATCGACGCCATGCCGAAGATCGACGTGCTCGTCTGCACCCCCGCCATCAACGTGCGCAAGCCGCTGCTCGACGTCTCGGGCGACGAGTTCGACCGCGTGGTGAGCCTGAACCTCAAGGGCAACTTCTTCGCCATGCGCGAGGCGGGCCGGCGGATGGCCGAAGCCGGCAAGGGCAGCATGATCTTCTTCTCGAGCATCCGCTCGCAGGTGGTGGAGCCCGGCCAGGGCGTGTACGCCGCCACCAAGGCGGGCACGCTGCAGATGATCCGCGCCATGGCCGCCGAGCTGGGGCCGAAGGGCGTGCGCGCCAACGCCGTGGCCCCCGGGGTGGTGGAGACGCCACTCACGAAGCAGATCAAGGACCAGCCCGAGTGGTACCAGGCGTACGCGGACAAGAGCGCCCTGAAGCGCTGGGCGCAACCGAGCGAGCTGGTGGGCGCGGTGGTGTTCTTGGCGTCCGACGCCGCCAGCTTCGTGACGGGGTCGTTGCTCTACGTCGATGGCGGCTGGACCGCGATCGACGGGCGCTTCACGCCGCCGCTGTGACGGCCGAGCCGACGCTGCCGCCCGACCTGGCCCGCCTGGCCGCCGCGGCCGCCGATGCCGTAGATCCCCAACGCGTGCATGACCTGGCCCAAGGCCTGGTGCGCACCCGCAGCGTGTACGACGAGGCGCGCGGCACCACCGAGGCCGCGGCGGCGGTGTACGTCGCCGAGCAGCTTCGTGCCCTCGGGCTCGAGCCGGTGATGGAAGAAGCCGCGCCCGGCCGCCCGAACGTGATCTGCGACTGGGCGGGCACGGCGTTCGACCCGTCGCGCCACCGCACGTTGATGTTCGAAGGCCACACCGACGTCGTGACCGAAGGGGACCCGTCGGCCTGGACGGTGCCGCCGTTCGAGGGCCGCATCGACGGCGACGTGCTTCACGGCCGCGGCAGCGCCGACATGAAAGCCGGCGTGGCGGCCGCCATCGCGGCGCTCGAGGCGGTGCGGCGCGTGGCGCCGGACTTACCGGGGCGCATCCGCCTCGGCATCGTGGCGGACGAGGAAGGCATGATGCTCGGCATCAAGCACTTCATCCGCCAGGGATGGGCGGACGACGTGCACGGCGCCATCGTGTGCGAGCCGGAAGAGAACGAGATCTGCCTGTTCCAGAAGGGCGCCATGCGCTTCCACGTGCACATCCACGGCGTCATGAGCCACGGCGCCATGCCGTACGCCGGGGTGAACCCCGTGCGCGGCCTGGCGCACTTCGTGACGGCGCTGCGGGAGTTCGAGCGCAAGGAGCAGGAGCGCCTTGGTGAGCACGCCTACCTCGGCCTGCCGTGGATCACCCCCACCGTGGTGCAGGCGCCGGCGCGCGGCGAAGCGCAACTCAACGTCGTGCCCGACGTGGTCTACCTGGCGCTCGACGTGCGCACCGTGCCGGGCCAGGATCACGACGCCATCGAAGCGGAACTGCGCCGCATCGCTTCGCTGCTGGAAGCCGGCACGCCGCGGCTTCGGTTCGAGATCGAATGTTTCGAGTCTCGCCCGTGGACCGAGACGAAGCGCGACGACCCGCTGGTGCGCGCCGTCGAGGCGGTCTACCGACCCGTGCTCGGCGAGGCGCCCAAGTACGGCGGCGTGCCCGGCGCCACCGACGGCACCTTCTTGTGGGCGTGGAAGGACCTGCCGATCGTCACCATCGGACCCGGAGACCGCACCATCCCCCACCAGGTGAACGAGTTCGTCAGGTTGTCCGACACGGTCGCTTCCGCGCGCTTGTACGCCGCGGCTGCGGTAGCCTATCTGCGTACTACCAGCTAGACGTCCCGGAAGAGGAGGAACTCGATGCATCGACCCCCCAGGCGCACTCGTATCCCGTCGTGGCGGCTCGCGGCCGCCCTGGCGCTCCTCGTCGGCGCCGCCGCTCTACTCGGCGCGGCCTTCGCGCAGGACCCCGCCCCGCAGCACGGCGGCAGCGTCACCGTGGCCATCACCGCCGACCCACCCGGCTGGGACCCGTCGGCCAGCACCTCGCAGGAGATCCCGCGGGTCGTGTACCACAACGTCTTCGAGGGCCTGGTGCGCTTCGACGCCAGCGGCGCCATCGTGCCAGCGTTGGCCGAGAGCTGGACCACCTCGGAGGACGGCCTCACCTGGACGTTCACGTTGCGCCAAGGCGTGAAGTTCCACGACGGCTCGACGCTGACGGTCGACGACGTGGTGGCGAAGTTCGAGCGCGCGAAGGACCCCGAGTCGGGCCACACCCACCCCGAGTACTACGCCGCCGTCGAGAGCATCACCGCGCCCGACGCGGCCACGGTGGTGTTCCAACTGAGCCAACCGAGCCGCAGCCTGCTGTACAACCTCGCGCGCCCCGACTCGGTCATCTACCCCGCCGCCAAGGCCGAGACGCAGCGCTCCGAGCCGGTCGGCACCGGCCCGTTCCGCTTCGCGAGCTACACGCCCGGGACCGAGGTCGTGCTCGAGAAGTTCGATGACTACTACCTGGACGGCGTGCCCTACCTCGACCGCGTGGTGTTCCGCATCATCTCGGACGCGAACACGCGCTTCGCCGCGCTGCAAGCGGGCGACATCGACATGATGGGCCTGATCCCCGAGCAGTACGTGCAGACCACGACCATGCCCGACCTCAAGGTGACGCAGGGCACCGCCACGGCCGAGATCACCATGGCGCTGAACAACACCCGCCCGCCGCTCGACGACGTGCGCGTGAGGCAGGCCATCAACCTCGCCATCGACAAGCAGTCGATCGTGCAGGGCGCCATGTTCGGCCTCGGCACCATCATCGGCACCCACATGACGCCGGCCGAGTCGTACTACATCGACCTGACCGACACCTACCCGTACGACCCTGAGCGCGCCCGCGAGCTGCTGGCCGAGGCCGGCTACCCCGACGGGTTCACGGTCAAGTTCGAGCTGCCCGAGCCCTACAACATCGAGCGCCGCAGCGGCGAGGTCATCGCGCAGCAACTCCGCGCGGTGGGCATCGAGGCCGAGCTGAGCGTGGTCGAGTGGGGCACCTGGATCCAGCGGATCTTCCTGGGTGGCGACTACGACATGACCATCATCGGCCACTCCGAGCC
>CAZOTV010000123.1:0-7405 GCA_964582795.1 uncultured bacterium | reverse complement strand
GGCGGGTGATGGCGATCTCCACGCCGTAGCGACTCTCCGCGAGGCCCGGCACCGCCAGCAGCGCTGCGCGACGCATCGCCCGCTGCCCGTTCAACTGCGGCGTGATGCGTTGCGCCGCCGTCGTGCGCCAGCGACCGCCGCGGAACGCCCCCCGTGTCATGTCGACGCGTCCGGCCACGACGGGTTCGGCCAGTGCCCGGACGTGCTCGGCCGTGAGCCCGATCAGGTCCGCGTCGAGCAGCACCACGATCTCCCGGTCGGTCGCCGCCGCGCCCGCGCGCAACGCAGCGCCCTTGCCGCGGTTCTTCTCCAAGCGGATCACCTCGGCGCCGGCGCCGCGGGCGACCTCGGCGGTGGCGTCGCGCGAGCCGTCGTCGACCACCACGACCGGCCCGAGGTCCGCCTCGATGGCGGCCCTCACCACCGGCGCGAGGTTGGAGGCTTCGTCGAACGCGGGGATCAACACCGCCACACGAGCGCCAGCCGAAGCCACGCCCGCAGCGGAGTCAGCCGCTGAAGAGGGCGCTGAGCTCACGGAACGTGATCAGGACGATCAGAGCGAGTACGGCCATGATGCCGATGAAGTGCAGTTGCTCCTCCTGCCCGGGCCGGAACGGCTTGCCGCGCAGCGCCACCACGGTCGTGAGGAGCATACGGCCGCCATCGAGTCCGGGGATGGGAAGGAGGTTGAAGACCGCAAGCGAGAAGTTGATGACCGCCGCAAGCAGGATGACCGGCGCAAGCCCGACGCGCGTCGCCTGGTTCACCAGGCCGACCATCCCGACCGGCCCGGCGACGTCGGCGTTCTCCCTGCCCGTGATAGCGGCGCCGAACCCGCTGACGAACCCGCGCACCATGTCGGGGATGACGCGCACGCCGAAGCGCGCCGCTTCGGGCAATGCCGTGAGGAACGGCACCGGCGGCACGATCGGGGCGATCTGTACGCCGAGCAGAGGCGTCCCGTCGGTGGGCTCGAGCGGCCAGGGGGTATCGATGACGACCTGGCGTCCTTCACGGTCGACGGTGAGCACCAGCCGATCGGCGCTCTGGACCTGTTCGACGACCTGCGCCGGGACGGGGTCCTCGATGCCGTTGAGCGAGACGAGTCGGTCACCGGTAAGGATGCCGAGACGTTCCGCCGCTGAGTCCTCGGCCACCAGGCTGATGGTGGAGCCGCTCGCTTCGGGCGCGACGCCGGTGGTGAGTTCCCGGTATCCGGGCTGGAGCGTCACGGCCCAGGCGAGCAGCACGATGCCGAGCAGGTAGTTGGCGATCACGCCGCCGATCAAGACCCAGATCTTGGCCGCCCAACCCTTGGTGGCCATGCCCTCGTCGGGGTGCTCCAGCTCGCCGTCCTCTCCGACCTTCGCGCCCATGCCGGGGAGATCGACGTACCCGCCGAGCGGGAGCAGGCTGATGCGCCATTCGGTGTCGCGCCAGCGCCAACGCGCCAGCACCGGGCCGATGCCGACGCTGAACGCACGTACCGGCACGCCGACGCTGCGGGCGTTGGCGAAGTGCGCCAGTTCGTGAACCACGACGGCGCTGGTGAGGATGAGGGCGAAGGTCAGAGCAGTCAACATGGGTGCGCGGTTCCGGCCGCCTCAACAGTATGGCAGAGGGGACCCCACCCGACACGTCGGGCGCGGCACGGCGCGCGCGAGCGGTCCCTCGAGGACGCTGGGCGCGTGGCGACCCGTCGCGGCCCGGGGGCCGCCGGCGCATGGGGCCGCGTTCGGCCCCAGGACGTCAGGGGCGCGACGCCCCGTTACCACTCGCTTCCTGGATCAGGGCGAGCAGGTCGGTCTTGCTGAGGACGCCCACCAAGCGCCCGGCATCGTCGACGACCAGCAGGCGCCCCAAGTCACCGGCGGCGATTCGCTGCAATGCCGTCAGGGCGCTCTCGCCTTGGGCGATGGTCTCGCCTTCCCGCACGATGCTGGAGACGACGCCGGGCTCCGCCACCGTGCCGGCTACCTCGGCATCCGCCAGGGCGGCCTGGGCGTCGGCGAGGCGAGCGTACCCGAACAACCGGCCGGAGCGATCGACCACCGGGTACCCGGTGTGGCGGCGGAAGTGGAGCAGCTGCAGGAACTGGTCGAGGCGCATGTCCGGCTCGACCGTGATCGGGTCGGGTGTCATCAAGTCGGCCACGGTGCGGCCCGCCACGGCGCTCTCCACGATCGCCGCTTGCGCCTCGGCGCGGCCGGCGTTGTAGATGAAGAACGCGAGGATCACCAAGAACAACTGCGTCGTGACGAAGCCGTACACGCCCAGCAGGATGGCGATCGCCCCGCTCACCGATGCCGCCACGGCGGTCGCGCGAAGGTGCGGCATCGCTAGCGAGAGGAGGCTGCGAAGGACCCGGCCGCCGTCCAGAGGGAGGGCGGGGAGCAGGTTGAAGAGGGCCAGGCCGACGTTCGTCACGGCGAGGTAACTGAGCAGCACGAGGGCGGCGCCACCGTCCACCCAGCGCATGACGCCCCAGGCGACCGCGGCGACGGCGATGCTCGTGATCGGTCCGACGATCGCCACGACCGCTTCGGCGCCGCGTTGACGCGGCATCTCCTCGAACTGCGCGACGCCGCCGAGGAACCAGAGCCGGATCTCCTTCACCCTGACGCCGTAGCGCCGAGCGACCACGGCGTGTCCCACCTCGTGGACCAGTACGCTCGCGAACAGGCCGATCGCAGCGAGTAGGCCGAGCAGGTACGGAGTCGCGCCGCGCTGAAGGGGCGCAGGGTCGACGTCGACCCCCAGGCTCGCGAGTTGGCTGACGTAGCCCGGGATCTGCGAGCCGATGAGATACGCGAACAACGGCAGCACGAGCAGGAAACTAGGGTCGAGAACGACGGGGAAGCCGAGGATCCGGAACGGGAGACGGATGGCGCGGGAGCTCATCATCATCGAGCACCGAGGCCGGAGGAAGACCGGGGCGACGTGGCCGCCACGAGGTCGAGGGCGATGCGGCGCGCTTCGGCATCGGCCGCATCGATGGCATCCCAAGTGAGAGGCTGGTCGGGTGCCGCGTCGAGCACGCGTTCGAGCACGCGAGGGATGTCGGGGAACAGGATGTGCCCGTCGAGGAACGCCGTCACGGCGACCTCGTCGGCGGCGCTGAGGTACGTAGGCGCCACTCCGGCGCGCTCTCCTGCGCGGTACGCAAGGGAGAGACTGGGGAAGCGCTCGTGGTCGGGGTGGAAGAACTGCCATGCGCCGGTGAACGGTAGGGGCTCGAGCGGTGTGGCGGGGCGCTCGGGCGCTGCCAGCGCGTACTGGATGGGGAGCCGCATGTCGTGTGGCCCCACCTGGGCTTTCACGCTGCCGTCTCGGAACCGCACCATGCCGTGCACGAGCGACTGCGGATGGACCACGACCTCGATGCGGTCGAGAGGGAGCTCGAACAAGTAGTGGGCTTCGAGCACCTCGAGGCCCTTGTTGAACAGTGTGGCGGAGTCGATGGTGACCTTCGGTCCCATCGCCCAGTTCGGATGCCGTAGCGCCTGCTCCGGCGTCACGCTCGCGAGGTCGTCCGGACCTTCTCGGAACGGGCCGCCGGATGCGGTCAAGACGAGTTTGTCCACGTCTTCGATGCGCTCGCCGACCAGGCACTGGAACAACGCCGAATGCTCCGAGTCGACGGGCGTGATGCGCGCCCCGTTCGCACGCGCAAGGTCCCACACGAGCGGCCCCGCCACCACCATGGCTTCCTTGTTCGCGAGGGCCACGTGCCTTCCTGCGCGCAGAGCGGCGGTGGTGGGCGCGAGGCCGCGGATGCCGGGAACGGCCGACACCACCACGTCGACCTCCGCCGTGGCCACCTCCAGCAGGCCCGCGTGCCCCGACGCGAGGCGGGTGCCGGCCGGCAGGTCCGCCCGCACTTCTTCGGCGACGCGCGGGTCGCACGCCACCAGGTCGGGTCGGAACTCCCGCGCTTGCGCAACCAGCGCCGTGGCGTTGCTACCTGCAGCGATGGCGGCGACGCGGTACCCGCGCCACCGCGCGACGTCGAGCGTCTGCCTGCCGATCGAGCCGGTCGAACCCAGCACGGCGATGCGCTTCATGTGCCCCATCCCATGCGCCCCATCATCGCACGCGCACTTCGCGGGTCCGTTCAGGGTCGGCCCGAGGGGTCGCGCGTCCTATGTGGCCGAGCCGTCGGTGGCCGCCTCGACGTCGCGCTCGGTTCCCAGGCGGGGTTCGCGTCCCGACGGGAGCACCACGCCCGGTGGTAGCATCGGGCAAGCCGAACCGAACGTCGCGCGCGATGACGAACCACGCGTGACGAGTTCACCAGGAGAGAGTCGCCTAGGAGGATTCGATGCTCGTTCGCGAATGGATGACGCCCGACCCGAAGACGGTCAGCGCAGACACGCCCGTCATGGAGGCCATGCAGCGCCTGCGGGAAGGCGGTTTCCGGCGCCTCCCCGTCACCAGGGATGGCAAGTTGATCGGCATCGTCACCGACCGTGACCTCAAGGAGGCGACCCCTTCCAAGGCGACCACGCTCTCGGTCTACGAACTGAACTACCTGTTGAGCAAGCTTCAGGTCAAGGACGTCATGAAGTCGCCCGTGATCACGGTCCGCGCGGAGGACCCGATCGAGCAGGCGGCGCTCCTGATGGAGGAGCATCGGGTGTCGGGTCTTCCCGTGCTCGACGGCACGGCGCTCGTTGGCATCCTCACCATCACGGACCTGATGCGGGCGTTGGTGTCGTTCCTCGGTCTGCGCGAAGGCGGCACGCGGGTCACCGTGAACCTGCCCGACGAGCCCGGCGTGCTGGCGCGCGTCGCTCAAGCGGGCGCGCCCTCGAACATCATCGCGGCCGTGACCACCGGCATCATGCCGGGGCATCGCCGGCAGGTGGTGCTGCGCGTCGTCGGTGAGGGGGCAGAGGCGTTCCCGGACCGGCTGCGCGAGGGCGGCGTCGACGTCGTCGACGTGCGCTGACCGACGCTTCCCGATGACCGCCGCCGGTAAGGGGGAGCGCGGGCGCCATGACGGCGAGCGCGAGGAGGTCGTCCGTCTCGTCGCCGCGGCGCGCGGCGGGCGCGTGGCGTTCAGTGCGTTCCTCGACCCGCCCGAGGCCGATGCCTTGCTGGCTGGCGTTCGGGCCCTAGGCGTCCAGGCGGACGCTTGGGGAGGGTTCGACGGCGCGCGCCGCCGAGTCGTCACGGCATGGCCGGATGCCGTGCCCGAGGCGCGGCCGAAACTGAGCGCCGTGTACGTGGCAGGGATCTTCGAACCCGGCGCGCTGATCGGCGCCGCGCGCGCCGCGGGCGTGGTGCCGGGGGCTCTCGGAGACGCCGTCCATCACCAGGAGGGTGTGTCCGTGGTGGTGAGCGCGCCGGTCCCGAGCGAGCTGATGTCGCTACGCTCCGTCGAAGGCGTTCCTGTCGAGCCGATGGAGGTCCCGGTAGAGCGTGTGGCGGCAGGCAGCGGCCGGGAGTTCGCAGCGGTCGTGCCGTCCTTGCGGGTCGACGTGCTGGGAGCGAAGGCGTTCCGTGTCTCGCGAGCGTACTTCGCCAAGGGGGTCGCTGCGGGAAGGGTACGGGTCAACGGCAAGCCGGCCGGCAAGTCGGCGGTCGCGGAACCGGGCGACGAGGTGTACGCCGATGGCTTGGGACGCTTCCGGGTGGAGCGTGTGGAAGGGGAGACCCGGCGCGGGAACGTGCGCGTGACGCTGCACGTCGAACGCGCCTGACAGCGCCCGACCACGCCAGAACGAACCTGACGACCACGCCAGAACGAGCCTGACCACGCCTGAAGGCGCTCGAACGCGCCCGAACGTGCCTCACTGCGCCGCGGCCGCTCGAACGGCAGCTCTACGTACGCACGCGTTTGGCGTCGCCGCTTCGCTCCTTGAACACCATCCGGAACGGCACTTCCCGGAAACCGACGTCCTCGCGGATGCGGTTTCGCAGGTAGTGCTCGTAGGCGCGGGTCAGGAACTCCTCGTGGTTGATCGAGAACACGAACGTCGGCGGCGCGACGTCGACCTGGCTCACGTACAAGAGCTTGAGCGGACGCCCCTTGAAGTTCGGCGGCGCCTGGCGGCTGGTCCAGACCTCCAACCAGGCGTTCAGCTCGCCCGTCGGCACGCGTTTGCGGGCCGCGTCGTAGAGGCGGATGGCGGTGGCGAGGAGTTCGTGCATGCCGAAGTCGGTGACGGCGCTGGTGTAGACGCGCGGTGCGAAGTCGAGGTGACTGAGTTCCTGGTCGAGCAGCTCACGGAACGGCTGCAGTTGCTCGTCGGTGACGAGATCCCACTTGTTGATCGCCAACACCACCGGCTTGCCCCAGTCCAAGGCGAGGTTCGCGAGGCGCATCTCGTGGTCGCCGAACTCGAACGGGTCTACCACCAGGATGGCCACGTCGGCCCGGCGTAGCGCCATCTCCGAGCGCAAGCGGGCGTAGAACTCGATGTCGTCTTGGTTCTTGCGGCGGATCCCGGCCGTGTCGATCAACACGAACGGTCTGCCCGCGAAGGTGAAGTGCACGTCGACGGCGTCACGCGTCGTCCCGGGAACGTCCGCGACGATGACGCGTTCATCGCCGACGAGGGCGTTCACGATGCTCGACTTGCCGACGTTCGGCCTCCCGATGATGGCGACCTTGACCGCTTCCTCCTCGGCCTCGTCGTCGCCGGTGGGCAAGCGCTCGACGATCGCGGCCAGAAGCTCGTGGGTGCCACGGGCGTGCTCGGCGGCGGTCGGATGCGGCTCGCCGAACCCGAGCCCGAACAGCTCGAAGTACTCGGCGCGCTCCTCGTGACGCGGGTCGTCGACCTTGGTGGCGACGACCATCACCGGTTTGCCGAGCGAGCGCAGCCAGTCGGCGATCTCGCGGTCGGCGCTCGTGACTCCCTCGCGGCCGTCCAGGCAGAACAGCACCAGATCGATGCCGATCAGCGCGGCCTCGATGCGTGCCTTGATCGGCTTCTCCCAGCGGTCGCCCGACCACAACCCGCCGGTGTCGAGCAGTCGGAAGGTGCGACCGTCGTCCGTGACGACATCGGCCTCCTTGACGTCACGCGTCACGCCCGGCATGTCGGCCACGATGGCTTCTCGTCGCCCCACCAGGCGGTTGAACAGGCTCGACTTCCCGACGTTCGGCCGGCCGACGATCGCTACGCTAGCCAAGACGTATCCCTTTCCGCACGCCGCGGCCGTTCGCCCAGGCGCGTGCGCTCATCTCGCGTTTCCCCGGCGGCTTCACGCGCAGCAGGCGAACGCTGCCTTCGCCGGCCGCGACCCGCACGCCTTCTTCGTCTACGTCGATCACGAGCCCCGGCTCGGAGGCGTCAC
The DNA here is from genome assembly GCA_964582795.1 of uncultured bacterium. Lineage (GTDB taxonomy): Bacteria > Deinococcota > Deinococci > Deinococcales > Trueperaceae > CAZACZ01. The sequence goes on along the minus strand of CAZOTV010000123.1, from coordinate 97 downwards.
TGCTCGGGGCAGCCGGAACGAGGTCGTGCGCCGCGTCGAGAGCGGTCACCTTGACGCGCGCGCCGTCGTGCAGGAACGAGGTTCCCGGCCAGGCCGC
>CAZOTV010000122.1:4683-7496 GCA_964582795.1 uncultured bacterium | reverse complement strand
CCGTGACGCTGGCGCGGCACGATGGAACGTGGGGCGGGCCCATCGTGGTCGTGATCGAACCCGGGCACGCCGACCCGGTGTTCGGCCCGGGCCTGCGGGTGCGCAGCTACTTGCCCGGTGCGGCGAAGAACGTGGATGAAGCACGGTTCAAGGCGCTTGCACTCAACGAAGCCGAGTGGACGACGCACGAGCCGCTCGTGGGAACCGGTGCATGGTCGGCCGGGCCGGTGGAGTCCGATGGGTCCTCGGAGTCACCGGGGTCCGACGGATGGGCGGGTCCGGACAGGCAGGCGGGACCGGACGAGTTGAACGGGCTTCTGGTACACACGTCGTTCTACCCCCGAGCTTCGCTGGCGCAGCAGTTCGTGGTAGGAGCGGTCATGGAGGAGTTGGCGCACGGGGTGTGGGGTGGGGCCGCCAAGGGTGCAACCTAGGGTTTGGCGAACCAGGCCGGCGGGCACCCTGAGTCATCGGTCGAGAACACTTCGATACGAACGAACCCCCCGTGGTCTCAGCAGCCAACGCTGGGTACGCGGCATCCTTGCGACGGTCATGGTGGTGCCAGCGCAGCTACTTCGTCGCGCCCACGTACCTCGCCCGCGGCCTGATCACTCGATCCGAACCGTATTGCTCAAGAACGTGCGCCATCATCCCGGCCGTGCGGCCGATGGCGATGACGGAGTGGATGGCGTCGTGCGGGAGCCCGAGTAGCGGCTCCGAGACGGCCAGCAGGAAGTCGATGCGTGGCGGTTCCTGCGTCGCGATCTCGATGAGGTGCAACGTCTCCTGTAGCAGGGCGAACCCTTCGGTGCCGCTCAAGTTCTCCACCAACGTGACCACGCGCGGATCCGGGCCGGCGTAGAGGCGCCGGTAGGGGTTGTGAATGCCCGGTATCGCGCCGCGGCGGCGTAGATGCGAGCGGATCACGTCCTCGGGAGCGTTGGACGAGAGCACCTCCTCGAAGAAGAGCTTGGCCTCGGACACCTGCCCGTACAGGTGCCGGTAGCCCTGCAAGGATGCCAATCCGGCCATCACCGACTGATGCAGGGAGGCACCCGCGCTCGCGGCGCAGCGCGCGGTGAAGGTGGCGATGTTCAACTCGTGGTCGGCTACCACCGTCAGAAGCGTATCCAGACGCTCCTCGTCGACACTCCACACGCGCGCCAAGGTGCCCGCCACGCTTCCCCCGACCTGGCGGCCGCAACTCAGGTACACCAAGTAGCGCATCACCTCGATCGCACTGGGCACCAACGCCGCCGGCTTCATGCCGAACGCGTGTAGGTTGCGGTGTTGGAGCGCCGGAAGAAGCGTCTGCATGCGCTCGATGGGCGCGAGTTCCGCCGGCTGCGGGTCCACCAGCGCGAGGTCGATCGGCGCAGTCCAGGCGGGGTTCGCTGGCGGCAGACCGGCGCCGTCGCGTTCTCCCGTCCAGAGGAACTCGGCGACCTGCTCGAAGCTCGCCTCCCGCGCCAGCCGACGTGAACTGACGCCGCGGTACGAGTGCTCCGTCTCGGTGATCTGCGAGATGGCCGTCGTGAGGATCGGAATGCCGAACTCGATGACCTCGGTGGCGGCTTGCTCCGGGTTCTTCCGGAAGCTGGTGCGGTGCTTCAGCGCAGCCAGCTCCGCCTTGTGGTACACGCGTTTGCGGCTTCCCGGCGCCAGCAAGCGTGAGGTGAGCATGCCGCGGCTCACGTACGAGTAGAGCGTCGCCTTGCTCACCCCGAGGAACACCGCTGCCTCGTCGGCTCCCATCTGCTCGTCGGACATGCTCACTCCCCTGTCAGCTCCCATGGGCTCTCCTCTCGTCCCCCCTTGTCGTTCTCTCTACTCGGCCCTCGGCGTCATGATACTTGACGACGAATCAAGATTGACAGCCTATCTTAAGCATGCCACCATCCCTGGATGGAACAACCCGACTTGTCGTTCGGCGCCGAGCGCCTGGTGCACCACGTCACCGGCGTGCGCCAAGGCGAACGCGCCCTGGTGGTGCTCGACGCCGATACCGACTCCAGCATTGCCGCCGCGCTGGAGGCCGCGCTCGAACGGGCCGGCGCCGACGCGCGCGTTCTCGAAGTCGCTCGCGCTAAGACCGACTCCGGCGAACCGCCCGCCCTCGTCGCCGCGGCCATGCGCGACGCCGACGTCGTATTCCTGGCCGTTCAGGTGTCGCTCACGCACACCGAGGCCGTCAAGGCCACCTGCGCGAAGGGCGGCCGCGTGGCGGCGCTCACCCAGTGGGTGCCGGAGATGCTGCTACAGGGCGGCATCGAAGCCGACTTCCACGCCATCGAACCGCGCGTGATGCGCGTCGCGGCCATCTGGGACGAAGGCAGCGAGGTGCGCATCACATCCCCGTCCGGAACGGACATCACGCTCGACATCCGCGGTCGCTTGGGCACCCCGCACGCCAAGACCGGCGTCGTGCGCCCAGGCACCTTCCACCCCATACCCGACATCGAATCGCCCGTCTCCCCCGTCACCGGGAACGGCATCATCGTCTGCGACGCCAGCATCCCGTACCTAGGCATCGGCGTGCTGGAGGAGCCCGTCACGCTGCGGGTCGAGGATGGCCGCGTGGCGTCCATCGACGGCGGCTGGGCAGCCGATCGCGTGCGGCGCTCCTGGGAAGACCTGGACGACCCCAACGTCTACCACCTTGCCGAACTCGGCATCGGTATGAACCCCCATTGCCGCCTCACGGGCCGCATGCTCGAGGACGAAGGCGTCGCCACCACCTGCCACTTCGGCATCGGCACCAGCAACACCCTCGGCGGCGACGTCAAGGCCAAGTGCCACTACGACTTCGTGGT
>CAZOTV010000122.1:3111-4583 GCA_964582795.1 uncultured bacterium | reverse complement strand
GGGCACGCATGGCGCGACCTAGATCGCGTTCGGAGCCTCACCGGATACGTCACGCTGCGCACCACGGCCGAACGCTCGCCGCCCGGCGACCGCACGGTGCCGCTGGAAGCGCAGCGCCTGAAGACCACGTTGCGGAAGACCACCACCGTGCTCCCCGATGCGCTCCTGGCGGCGCGTGCCGGAATGACGCTGGCCGATCTCGAGACGTACTTTGCAGGCCTGCTTCACCTGGACGATCCCGATCCCATTGCCGGCTTCCACGCACTGCGCGACGAGCAGGAGTCGTTGCTCGGGAGACTGCGTGCGGCGCGAACCGTGCGCATCGAAAGCGACGACACCGACCTGACGCTGCTCACCTCCGGGCGGGGCTGGATCAACAGCTACGGACGTCGGAACATTCCCAGCGGCGAGATGTACACCAGCCCAGTCGAGACATCGGCGAACGGATGGATCGTGTTCGACGTGCCGAATTACGCCTTCGGAGAGAAGGTAGCCGGCGTGCGGCTGGAGTTCCGCGATGGCACGCTGGTGCACGCCGGGGCGCGGGAAGGCGAACGGGCGCTCGAGGTGGCTATCGCCACAGACGTTGGCGCGAAGCGCCTGGGTGAGCTCGGAATCGGCGGGAACCGACGGATGGATCGCTTCCTTGGCAGCACGCTGTTCGACGAGAAGGTCGCCGGAACCGTTCACCTGGCCCTCGGCCGCAGCTACCCCCAGACGGGAGGCCGGAACGAGAGCGCCCTGCATTGGGACCTCGTGAAGGACCTACGCCCCGGTGGCCGCCTCACCTTGGACGGCGTGCCGTTCCTGGAAGATGGTCGTTTCGTTGGCGTTTGACGGCGCGCCACGAGATGCGAACCCGCCGTTCCTAGTCATGGAAGCAGGGAGTCACCAGATGCGCAAGCGACTGCTCACGCTCTTCACCACGGCGCTGGTCGGATTCGTCGCCTTCGCGACGGCCCAAGGCACCATCACCATCGCCATCCCGAGTGGACCCCCCGGGTTCGATCCGCAGAACAACAACCAGGCGGTCGCTTCTGGTGTGTACATCAACCTCTTCGACTACTTGATCTTCAAGGACGCGCAAGGGAACTTCACACCGGCTCTTGCCACCGCCTGGGAGCCCGTTTCCGACACGGCCTGGCGCGTGACATTGCGTGAGGGCGTCACCTGGCACGACGGCGTTCCCTTCACCGCGGCAGACGTCGAGTACACGTTCGAACGGGTGGCGCAAGACCCGCTACTGGTGCGCCACTCGTACTACCAGCACATCGCCGACGTCGAGATCGTGAACGATCACGAGGTCATCTTCCACACGGCTACGCCTGATCCGATCTTCCTCAGCGCGTTGAGCCGGAACGGGGCGAGCGTCATCCCGAGGCACTACTTCGAGGCCGTCGGCGTCGAGCAGGCGTCCCTGGAACCGATCGGCACCGGACCGTACCGGTTCGTCGAGTACCTCACGGACGATC
>CAZOTV010000122.1:0-3011 GCA_964582795.1 uncultured bacterium | reverse complement strand
CTGGAACCGATCGGCACCGGACCGTACCGGTTCGTCGAGTACCTCACGGACGATCGCCTGGTGCTATCGGCGAACGACGCCTACTGGGGCGGCCGCCCAGCGTTCGATGAAGCCGTCTTCCGCATCATCCCCGAGAACTCCACCGCCGTCAGCGAACTGCTTACCGGCGGGGTCGACATCGTGACGTCGGTGAGCGTCTCGGAAGCGGAGCGCGTGCGCACCTCGAGCGCGGCCACGATCGCTGTCGTGGGCGGGAACCGCACGAACTACATCACGTTCAACGTGTCCGAAGGGCAGCGCACGGCCGACGTGCGAGTCCGTGCCGCGGTCGACTACGCCATCGACGACGCCTTGTTGGCCGAGATCCTCACGGATGGCGCTGGCGTACCCGTGCGGGGCCGCGTTTCGCCCGAAACGTCGTTCTCCCCGCAGGATCTGTACGACGCCTACCTATACGACCCGGAACGCGCTCGCGAGATCCTGTCCGAAGTCGGCTACGGACCCGGCGAGCTGACCCTCAAGCTCATGGGGAACACCGGCCACGCCGACCTGGCCGACCTGGTGGCCGCGATGCTGGCCGACGTGGGCGTGAACACCGACATCGAGCTGTTCGAGTCGAGCGTCTGGAATAGCCGCTACTGGCGCCCCGGCGACTTCACCGACATCGCCTTCGGCGCATCGAGCGATTCGTCGTTCGATTACGGCAACTCGCTCGTGGACCTGACTTGCCCAGACGGCGTGCACGCCGGACGCAGCCACTGGTGCAACGACACCTACACGCAGCTGGTGAACGCAGCCAACGTCGAGTTCGACGATGTCGAACGCGCGGCCAAGCTGCGCGCAGCAGCCGACATCCTGCTCGAGGAACGCCCGCAGTACTACCTGTACAGCAACGCGACGTTCGTCGGCGTGCGCGCCGGACTGAACTTCACGCCGCGCGCCGACTCGCTCATCGTGCTGGCGGAGACGACGCCCGGGCGCTGAGATCGTGACCAGCTACGTTGCTCGCCGTTTCCTGCAGGTGATCCCCACGCTCGTGGGGGTCACCTTGTTGGTGTTCGTCACCGTGCGCCTCTCCGGCGACCCGGTGGCCGCCTACCTCGGCAGCGACGCAGCCGACTCCGCCATCATCACGCCGGAACAGGAGGCAGCGATCCGCGCGCATCTCGGCCTCGACCGGCCACTGCCCGTGCAGTACGTGCTGTTCGTGCGCAACCTGCTGCAGGGCGACTTCGGTGGCTCGTTCATCTACCAAGGGCGTCCTGCGCTCGACCTCCTCTCCGAGCGCCTGCCCAACACGGCACGGTTGGCCGGAGCAGCGCTGCTGGTGGCAGTACTCATCTCGCTTCCGGGCGGGATCGTGGCGGCCTTGAACCGCAATAGGCTTCCCGACAACGTGGTGAACGTCTTCTCGGTACTGGGAGACGCCATGCCGAACTTCTGGCTCGGGGTGATGCTGATCTTGCTGTTCGGGGTGAAGCTCGGTTGGCTGCCGGTGTCCGGCAGCGGCACCTGGCGCCATCTGGTTCTTCCCGCCGTGACACTCGGCACGGCGATGGCTGCGCTCCAAACACGCTTGATGCGCGGAGGACTGATCGAAGCGCTGCAGCAAGACTACGTGCGCACGGCACGCGCCAAGGGTCTTCCCACGCGCGCGGTCGTGTTGAAACACGCGCTACGGAACGCGGCGCTTGGGTACGTCACGCTGCTAGGGCTGGCGATTCCCAGCCTGCTCGGTGGATCGGTCGTGGTCGAACGCATCTTCGCTTGGCCCGGCGTTGGCTTGCTGTTCATCAACGGCCTTGGAGGACGGGACATGGCGCTCATCCAAGCCGTGGTGGTGTTCTCCGCAACCATGGTGATCCTCGCGAACCTCGTCGTGGACCTGCTGTACACGGTGATCGACCCACGGGTTCGGTACCGATGAAGCGGCTGCGGGCCCTGACACGCCACCCACTCGCCCTCACAGGCTTGGTGCTCCTACTTGGCTTCTTGGTGGTGGCGGTGCTCGCACCGATCCTCGCGCCGCACGACCCGATGCAACAGAACCTGCGCGTGCGGCTTGCGCCACCGTTCTGGCTGGACGGAGGAACCCTCGAGCATCCCTTGGGAACCGACCAGCTCGGGCGCGATCTGTTCTCCAGGCTGGTCCACGGCAGTCGCGTGGCCGTCCTCGTTGCCTTCGGGGCCACCGGTCTGGCCGTGATCATCGGAACCGTGCTGGGGCTCTTGTCCGGCTACTTCGGTGGCGCCTGGGACTCCATCGTGATGCGCGTCGTTGACGTCATCGTTTCGGTTCCGAACATCATCCTCTATCTGACCATCGTGGCCCTCGCCGGACCCAGCCTGGTGCTCGTCATCGCCGTCATCGGCCTGTTGGGCTGGACGACCACCGCTCGCGTAGTACGGAGCGAGGTCTTATCGCTTCGCCAACGCGAATACGTGGAAGCGGCACGCGCCCTCGGTCAACGCGAGACGAGCGCAGCCTTCCGCCAGGTCCTTCCCAACGTGCTCGGCACCGTAATGGCCGTAGGCACGCTGAAGGCCTCGACGGTGATCATCGCCGAGTCCACCCTGAGCTACCTGGGCTTCGGCGTCCAACCGCCCACCATCACCTGGGGGCAACTGCTCGCGCAAGGGCAGCAGTACGTGGCCACTGCATGGTGGTTGTCGACGTTCGCGGGGTTGTCGATCACGCTCTTCTCCTTGAGCCTGATCTTCCTCGGGAACTGGCTCAGGGACGTGTTCGACCCGAGGACGGCGGGGTAAGGAGCCGTTCCTCCGCGGGCTCGGAGCGAGCATGCCCGAGCGAGTGTCCGTCGCAACGGGCTCCACGTACGCCGGTAGGCAACGCACACGCCACAGCAAGCCGCGTTCGCGCGGGTGTGTCAATCTCGCTGCGTCAGTGGTGCGGCATCTCGCGCGCCGGGCTGACTTCCCACCGACTTCAAGAACGCCTTGATCACCTTGGCCTCCACCGGGCCTTCGTTCACCAGCTCGTACTCCCCCGC
>CAZOTV010000121.1:0-7575 GCA_964582795.1 uncultured bacterium | reverse complement strand
GGCGCCGTGGGAGAAGTGGATGCTCTTCTTGCATCCCAGCCAACGCGAGGCGGTGGACAAAGACCATGCCGGTCCGGCACGGGTGACCGGGGGTCCGGGAACGGGGAAGACCGTCGTGGCCGTGCATCGTGCGGCTCGTCTGGCGCGCGAGGGCCGCGGGGGTGTGCTGCTGACGACGTTCTCGAAGACGTTGGCGGGGCGGCTGGTGGGCCAAGTCGACGCGTTGATGGCGCGGGATGAAGGTGCGCGGGAGCGCGTCGACGTGATGCACTTGCACAACCTGGCGGTGGAGGCGTGGTCGGGCTGGAGAGGGGAGTCGCCGCGCATCGTCGGCAGCCCGGAACTGGGGCGCATCATCAAGCGCGCGGCGGAGGAAGCCGGCGGGCGCGGGATCTCGCAGGCGTCGCTGCAAGCGGAGTGGGAGATGGTGGTCGATCCGCACGGCGTGACGACCTGGGCGGAGTACGAGAACGTCGACCGGACTGCGCGCGGAGCGCCGCTGAATCGTGCGCAGCGCGAGCACATCTGGCCAGCGTTGGAACGGGTTTGGGCGTTGTTGAAGGAAGAGGGCTGGAGCACCTGGTCGGAGGTCTGCTGGAACTTGGTCGAGCACCTCGAGGCAGACGGCGTGGCTCCGTACGCCCACGTGGTGGCGGACGAGGTGCAAGACTTCGGGCCAGCCGAACTGCGATTGCTCCGATCGTTGGTTCCGGAAGGACCGAACGACGTGTTCCTTGCCGGCGACGCGCACCAGCGCATCTACAAGCCGCACACGCCGTTCGCGAAGGCCGGGCTCGAGGTTCGGGGCAGGTCCGCTTCGTTGCGGCTCAACTACCGCACGACGGAGCAGATCCGCCGGGCGGCGGATGGGATCATGCTGCGGTACAGCGCGAGAGGCGACGAGGAGAAGACGCCGGTGGCGGCGTCACTGCTGTCGGGGCCGGAGCCGGAGTTCTGTGTCGTGCGCGGCGTGGTGGAGGAGATCGAGACCGTAGCGACGTGGCTCCGCAAGTTGGTAGCCAATGGCTACCGGCCCGGCGAGATCGCGATCTTCGCGCGGACCAACAAGCTGCTTACGGATCGCGCCCTGCATGCCGTTTCTGCGGCGAAGCTCGAGAGTGTCGAACTGCGCGATGACGACAGTGGCGAGGCTCCGAACTGCGTGGCCATCGGCACCATGCACCGGAGCAAGGGGCTGCAGTTCCGGGCGGTTGTGGTGATGGGTGTCGAGAAGGGCAACGTGCCGCTGGAGAGTGTGATGCAGCGGCAGGCGGATGAGGCGGCGCGGCGCGCGTTCGAGGAGCGGGAGCGGAATCTGTTGTATGTCGCGTGCTCGAGGGCCAGGGAGCGCTTGCTGGTGACGGGGGTGGGGGTGGGGTCGGGGTTCGTGAGCGGCCGACTTCCCGGCCAACCGGGGGGCTAGAGAAGGTCCTCGAACTGCCGCAGTTCGGCGGCGGTTGCCACCAGGCCCTGTTTCGTGAGGGAGTCAAGGTACTGATTCACCCCGTAGGGCGGGTTCTGTAGGCGCGCTCGGACGGTGCGGATGACGGAGCAGAAGTGGCCGGGCGCGAGGCTCAGATGATTGTGCAGGAACTCGTCTGGGTCTTGCGCTTCGATGGCGTAGGGCGTGAGCGCGCTTTCAGGGAAGTCTCTCAGGTTGCGGGTGACGATGACGTCGCAGCGACCAACGATGGCGGCGGCGAGGACGTGCCGGTCGTCCGGGTCTGGCAAGGATAGGGCAGGAACTAGGCCCCCGTAGCCGGTTATCAAGCAGTCGGGAACGGCCGCGTCCATGAGATCACGTGTGCGTTGGAGCGCGAGTCGGTCGCGGTGGGGCTCTTCGCGTAGGAGCGCCTCGATCCACTCGCGGTGGATGTCGGCGCTCCACCGCGCGCGGTAGATGCCGGTCGTGGCGAGTTGCAGAAGCACGTCCCGGACCGGGGCCGGGTAGAGGACGTTGGCGTCCAGCAGCGCGGTGTAGGCCACGCGCTCAGTATCCGTGGCCCTGCTCTTGTGCTTCTCGGGCGAGTTCGTCGAGGATGGCCTGGCGTTCCCGGTCGTCCCGGGCCTTGTAGGCCATGAGGTCTTCCATGAGGACGCGGCGATGCTTGCCGACCTTGCGGTGGGGGATGGCGCCTTCGTCGAGGAGCTTGATTAGGTAGGGCCGGGAGACATTGAGGATGTTGGCCGCTTGGACGGTGGTGAGCTCGGCGTTCTCGGGGACGATGGTGACGCCGCGGCCGGCGGCCATGGCCTCGAGCACGTCCATGAGAAGCGCGACGGCGCCGGCCGGGAGCTCGAAGGGCTGTTCGGTGGCGCCTTCCGCGATGCGAACCTTCATGGGTCGCTCGGCCTTGGCGTAGCGGGCGAGGATCTGTCCGGAGGCTCGTGCCAGCGCGGCGTCTTGCGCAGTGGGGGGCATCTGCCGGTGGGAGTGAATCGTCATGGGAGCCTCCTCTCTGCGTCAATCTAGCACAAACGCAATAAGTGAAGCAAATGACGTATGTGCAATCACGTCGAGAGCGTCAACCCGACCTTGTGGGGTGCCACACTCCTCTTGCGGCACGCTCGCGCAGGCAGTGAGAGACCCGAGCAGCGCACGGCCACCCGTTGGCGATGCGGACGCGGGCCGGCGTCGGTGGCCTAGCCCTCCACCTCGACAAAGTACCGCTCTCTTGCTTCCCGAAGCTCCTTGTTCGGGCCCTGCGGCTGAAGCATGGCTCTCGCAAATGCCTGGCTGTCACGTGCGCTCAATTGCACCCCGGTACCGAGCCGCACCGTCTCCGATGCTCTCGTGACAGCGCAGGACAGCACGAACGCACTCACGCTCATTCCCTGCAAGGCGGCCGCTGTCTCGATCAGATCCTTCGTTCGCTTCGTGACGCGCACATCGATTCGTTCGGTTCGACGATCAATACGGCTGTTCGCGGACATCGCGACCTCCAGCTCTATAGGGACGTCCCCAGATTCGAGCCCCAGCGCAGTCCTTCCTAAGCCGAATCACGCACGGCATGGCTCCCCACACCCCTGCTACCGTACACCCGACCGACACCGCTGCAGATCGTTAGGCGGTACTTCGTTGCGACCGGGGGTAGCAACCTTGTTCGACGTCCCTACGTTCCACACATCCTGCGGACTGGCGTCCACACCACGGCGGCGCCTCGCGCCCTCCACCGTCCACGACGCATGACCCCGCCAGCCGACTCCCCCGCACCACCCCGCCTCTCCCCAACCCTCCTAACCCGCTTCGCCGCCTGCCACCACGCCGCCCGCCTGCAACTCGACCAGGCACTAGGCCGCCCTACGGCGGAGATGGGCCGAGACCCTGACGCCGACATGCTCGCCGAGCTCGGCCGCCGCCACGAGGCGGCGTACCTCGATCACCTTCGAGCGCAGGGGCTCCGCGTCGAGGTCGTCGGAACGGCGCAGCCGGGCGGCACCGAGCGCGTACTTGAGCTCATGCACGAGGGTGTAGACGTCATCGCCCAGGCGCCCATGGCCGTGGGGCCGTGGTCCGGCATCGCCGACGTGCTGCGCAAGGTCGAAGGCGCAAGCCGCCTAGGCGACTACCACTACGAGGTGGAGGACACCAAACTCAGCCGCACCACGCGCGCCGCCACCGTGCTGCAACTCATGACGTACGCCGCGTGGCTGGATGCCATCCAAGGCACGCCGGGCGAGTACGCGCATGTGGTGGCGCCCGGCGACGATCACGAGCCGTTCGCTATCGACCGTCTGCGCGTCGACGACTACGCCGCCGTGGTGCGCCGCGCAACGAGGATGTTCGAGCGTTTCGTGCAAGACGTCGTGGCCGGCACTGCCACTACCCGCCCGGAGCCGGTGGAGCACTGCGCCGTCTGCCCGTGGTGGAGGGCATGCGGGGGTCAGTGGCGCGAGGAGGACCACCTGTCGCTGGTGGCGAACTTGGGCACGTCACACCAGGTCGAGCTGAAGCGGCACGGCGTTACCACCCGGCGAGCGTTGGCGGCGCAGCACGGGGGACTCAGCTTCCGGCCGGAGTTCGGCCGACCGGATGCGTACCTGGCGGCCGCCCACCAAGCCGACGTGCAGGTGCGTAGCGAGGCGAGGAACGAGGTGCTCGTCGAGGCGCTGCCGGCGGAGGAGGGGCAGGGCCTGTCGCGCCTGCCCGAGACCAACGAGCACGACCTCTACCTCGACCTCGAAGGCACCCCGTTCTACGGCAGCGGCGGCATCGAGTACCTGTGGGGGTGGTCGGGTAGGGACGGGAAGGTGACGCACGTCTGGTCGGAGGACCCGAAGGGCGAGAAGCAAGCGTTCGAGCGGTTCATCGACACCGTCACTGCGCATCGCCTGCAGCACCCCGCCGCGCACGTCTACCACTTCGGCGGGTACGAGCCTGGAGCGCTCAAGCGCCTGATGAGTCGCCACGCCACGCGCGAGGAAGAACTCGACGCGCTCCTGCGCGCCGAGGTGTTCGTGGACCTGATGCCCGTCACGCGGCAGGCGTTCCGTATCGGGGTCGCGTCGTACGGGCTGAAGGACCTCGAGCGGGTGCACGGATACCTGCGTGAAGAGGACCTGCGGGGTGTGGGCCCGCACAAGCGGCTGGTCGAGCACGGGTTGATCCTTGGGATGGCAGGCGAGATGGAACCCGCGTCGCGCGAGGTGGTGGCCACCTACAACGCCGACGACGTGCGCTCGACCATCGCGCTGCACGACTGGCTCGAGGCGCAGCGGGTGGCGCAGGGCGTGACCGCTAAGCCGAACCAGGAAGACGGCGACCCCAGCGAGAACCTCGCCGAGCAGCGTACGGCAGCGACCGAGATGATCGAGGCGCTCCAGGCGAAGCTGCCGGAGGATGAAGACGACTGGAACGACGAGCAGCGGGCGCTGGCGTTGCTGGCGAACCTGATCGACTTCGAGCGGCGTGAGTCGAAGGTGGCGTACTGGGAGAAGTTCGCGCATCAGGCGATGACGGATGAGGAACTGGAGGCGTCGCCCAAGGGAATCGCCGGGCTGCGACACCTTGGCCATGTCGGGGGAACCGCGAGAGTACCCATTCATCGATACACGTACCCATCGCAGGACCTCGACGTTCGGTCACGCGATGATCTCTACGTGTCGGTTATGAAGGATGGACAACCGGCCTTCGAGCGGCTCGGGATAGCCGCTCACGACATCGAGCAGCGCTGGCTTGACGTGAAGCAGGGAAAGGGCCTCGGTGACTACCGCCTGGCCAAGGGGTTCTTCTGGAACAAGGTGCCCGATGGCATCGTTACGAACGCGAGGATGGCCTTCGCCGCTGATGTCGTGGACCGAGGCCTTTCCGCCGACGGCCAGTACCGTGCGGCGCGCGACCTGTTGCTCGGCTTGGTTGGCCGGAGTGCGGCTGGAGTGAAACCGGTTGGTCGGCTCAACAGCGAGGCGTCCCTCGAGGCATCCAAGCGGATCGCTCGGAGCCTGCAGGGTGGGATCCTTCCCATCCAAGGTCCTCCAGGTGCAGGGAAGACGTTCACTGCGGCACGCATGATCCTGGCGCTTGTGGATGCTGAGCGGACGGTCGGGGTGACTGCGGTGTCGAACAAGGTCGTGTCCAACTTGCTTAAGGAAGTCGTGGTGGCTGCCAGGGAGGCCGGAAGCGGCATCGTCGTTGCACAGAAGGTTGGGGACGGTGGGGCAGTCCCGGACGGCGTCCAGGATGTGGACTATCCGGAAGCTGCCGCCGGACTCCGTGCGGGCGCGATCCATGTGATGGGAGGGACTGCCTGGACGTGGACGCGACCGGAGTTCCACGAGAGCATTGACACACTGGTAATCGACGAAGCAGGCCAGTTCAGCCTCGCATCCGCGCTGTCCGTGGCAACTGCGGCGAGGAACGTCGTGCTGCTAGGCGACCCCCGTCAACTCGCGCAGCCCATCCAAGCCGCCCACCCAGACGGCGCCGACGTGGCCGCCCTCGACCACCTGCTGGCCGGCCACGCCACGCTTCCCGAGGGACGCGGGTTGTTCCTCGACCGCACCTACCGCATGGCGCCCAGCGTGACGGCGTTCATCAGCGAGCAGTTCTACGAGGGGCGCCTCGAGGCGATCCCGAAGAACGCGCAGATCCGCCTATCGGGTACGGATGGGCTTGATGGAACCGGCATCACTCACGTGCCGGTGCCACACGAAGGGCGAGACGGCGTTGCGCCGGAGGAAGTGCACGCCGTGCTGCAGGTGATGCGCCGGCTGCTGGCACGCCCCGGGACGTTCCACGACAACGAGGGCAAGACCCGGGAGCTCTGCGCGAAGGACGTGCTGGTGGTGGCGCCGTTCAACCGGCAAGTGAACGCCCTGCACGCCGCGCTGGAGGCGGAGTTCGGCGCCGACGTTCGCGTGGGCACCGTCGACCGGTTCCAGGGCCAGGAGGCGCCGGTGGTGATCTACTCGATGGCGGTGTCCTCGCAAGACCTCGCTCCGCGCGGCCTCGAGTTCTTGTTCAGCCCGAACCGGTTCAACGTGGCGATCTCGCGGGCGCAGGCGCGAGCGGTGCTGGTGGCGTGCCCGACGTTGTTCGATGAGTTGCCGGGGACGAAGCGGGGGTTGGAGTTGTTGAACTCGCATGTGCGGGTGTTGGAGGTGGCGGGGTGAAGAGAGTGAGGTGTTGGCGATGAAGGTGAACTTCCCATGGTCCGCGCCGGAGAACGACGGGCCCCATGGCCCGAACGCTAGGGATGCGGTGGCGCGAGAAGGCTTCCAGCAGTCCTGGGACGTAGGAGGCGTTACTAGCTGCGAGCGTTGTAGCCCAGGGAGAACGGTGCGGGATCTATCTGTTGGCGTTCACAACGGGGGAGTGGTACGTCGGCCAGGCAGTCGATGTTGCGAGGCGTTTCCTGGATCATCGAGACACGCATTCGGACATCGCACGGGTGTTCTTCAAGCCTGTCGAACCGGAGTACCTCGATCAGGAGGAACTCCGCCTCATCGGCCTCGTCGAGACGACCTGGGGATGGCCCGTACGCAACATCCGAGGCGCGAGCTTGCCCAAAGGGATCGCAGAACTGCATGACCTGGTGGCGGAACAGGATCTCGAGAAGTGGGTGCTCGACCCGAATCATGTGATCGATCTCGGTGCCCCCAGGGCCTTCGAAGATCAAGCCAGGAAGCTGGCGACACATCAGTCAGCACTGGACGAGCACCCGCGGGGAGAGGATGTCCGAAGGTTGACGGCGCAGTACCTGGCGAAAGCCGTTCCGGCACCGCGGGCGACGGAGTTGGAGTTCTGGAGCCTGTCGTGCATGCCGAACGAAGGCTACCCACTGGTTCGGGTGAACCTCCATTGGCAGGAGGTGTTCGCCCTGTTCGATGGGCCGTCCGGAGTGTCGGCAGCTTTCCAGGTGGCGAGAACGCCGTTGGTGGAGTCGTTGTTCGCGAGACTCGCGTTTCGCCTGCGACACCTTGCGGTGCGCGTAACGCCCCACGCATACGAACCGGGTGGTGCTGACCAAGTACGCGTTCAGGCGGACGGGGCCGATTCCATCGAACGCCTCATGGGCGACGCTCGTTTCCTACGTGCCGTTCGCACGTTGAACGGCAGACTAATGCAGAAGGGGA
>CAZOTV010000120.1:0-7661 GCA_964582795.1 uncultured bacterium | reverse complement strand
CAGCGCCACCACCACCGGCGAGAGCAGCACCGGGTAGAAGAAGACGCTGCGGAAGAAGCCGCGCGCCACGATCCTGCGGTTGAGCACCAGCGCGGTCAACAGCGAGATGGCCACCATGCCGCTCACCTGGAACGCCACGAACACGCCGGTGTTGCGCGCCGCGCGCCAGAAGCGGTCTTCGAGACAGGTGTTCGGATCGGCGTAGTTCGTGCAGGTGAGCAGGCGCTCGAAGTTGTCGAGCCCCACGAACGGCCGGTCCTGCGGGTACAGCTGGGTGCCGCTGGTCATGGCGTAGTACACGTTGAGCGTCATCGGGAACAGCACGAAGATCCCGAACACCAGCAGGTTCGGCAGCAGGAAGGCGTACGGCATGCGCCGCACGCCCACCAGCCGCTGCAGCGGCTCCATCACGACCCCGATCACGTTCATGACCAGGCCGTAGACGCCCGACAGGGCGCGGTCGGCCCAGCGGGCGAGGGCCCCAGGTGGTCGGCCTTCACGGTTCACGTGCGGGGCACGCGCTCGTCGCCGCTCAGTTCGCGCCGGCTTCTTCCAGCGCCTGGTCGATGTCGTCCTGCATGCGCTCGAGCGCCTGGTCGAGGGTCAGTTCGCCCACGAACACCTGCGTGAGGCGGTCGCGCACGGCGTTGAAGATCACGAAGTTGTGCGGGTACGCCTGCAGCGCGTACGCGGTCGGGTGCAGCTTCGGCACCTGGGCGGCGAACACGTCAAGCGCCGCCTTCGCCTGCTCCACGTCCGTCACGAAGTCGACGCCGCGCTCGGCCAGGCCGAGGTGGCCGGGGATGAACAGGGTGCGGCCGTAGAACTCGGCCAGCACGTCTTCCTGCGCCAAGTACTCCATCACCTTGGCGACTTCGGCCGGGTGCTCGGTATCGCCGAGGGCGACGAGCGCAGCACCACCCGGCATGCCGGTGCAGGCCGCGGGCCCGCACGGGTTCGGCACCACCTGCCAGTCGAAGGCGTCCCCGATGAGGTTCGCGAACTGCCCGATCTGCCAGCTGCCGGACATGTACAGCACCACCTGAGCGTTGACGAAGAACTCGTTGCCGGCCACGTAGTTGCCGCCCGAACCGATCCAGGTGTCGGGATGCATGGTTCCGTCGGCGTGCCAGTCGATCATCAACTGGAGCATGGTGCGCATGCCCTCGTCGTCGATGGCGGGGTGGCCCTCGTCATCGAAGATCCGGGCGCCCTGGCTGATCGCGGGGCCGGCCAGTCGATGGCCGGTGCGGTCCATCACCATGGCGTACGGCGTGCCGGTGGCCTCGGCCACCTGGCGGGTGAGGTCGGCCCACTCCTGCCAGGTGGTGGGGCCCTCGGGCACCGCGATGCCGGCCTGGTCGAAGAGCGTGCGGTTCACGAACGGGCCGGTGACGGTGAGCTGCGTCATGAAGCCCGGGATGGCGTTCGAGCCCGCCGGGCGCATCCAGTTCAGGAACGGCCCGAAGTTCGTGTCCCAGTACCCCGGGTCGTCCAGGTAGGGGCGCATGTCGAGGAAGTACTCCGACAACCCGCCCAAGTCGGTGACGCGGGCGAGGTCGGGACCCTGGCCGGACGCGAGCTGCAGCGGCAGCGCCTGCTGGATGCCGGCCGCGTACGGCACCGTGTCCATCACCACGGTGATGCCGGGGTTCTCGGCCTCGAAGCGGTCGAGCAGCTCGCGCATGACGACGCCTTCGTTACCGTCGTCGTACCAGGTCATGCGCAGTTCCACCTGTGCCGACGCCGTGGCGCCGAGCAGGCCGACGAGAACGAGCGTGACGACGAAGCGTGCGAGTGCGGAGTTGCAGAGTCTTCGGAACATCGTGCCCTCCCAGTTCTTCCGTGATGCCCGCGTGAGGTGACGTCGCGAGCGATGCGATACCGCATGAACCGAGACGTCGCGTGAATCGTGCTTCGCGCACATTGTCGCACTTGTGGTGCCGGTCTCGCGGCGGGCGCGTACGCGATCGGCCTCGGGCCGCCCGCGGCACGCGTCCGCCCGACGGCCGCGCTCCGCCATGGGTCCGCGTCAGGCCGGCAGGCGCACGTCGGCCTCGTCCAGCAACGAGCGCACTGCGGCGAACTCCTCGGGCGTCAGCTCCCACGTACCCGCCTGCGCGTTGCGCCGCACCTGCGCGGGTTTGGTTGCGCCGGCGATGACGCTGGCCACCGGCCGGTGCGCCAGCAGGTACGCGAACGCCAGGTCGATGAGCTCGTGTTCGCGCGCCTCGGCGAACGCGATCAGCTCCTCGACCAGATCGAGGACCTCGGGCGTGAGCATCGCTTCCCAGCGGTCGTTGCCAGTGACACGCGTGCCTTCGGGCAGTGGGCGGTCTTTGCGGTACTTGCCGGTGAGGATGCCGCTGAGCAGCGGGAAGTACGGCAGGAACGCGACGTTCAGACGTTCGCACGCCGGCAGCACCGACCGCTCGGGCTCGCGCACCAGCATGCTGAACTCGTTCTGCACGCTCACGAAGCGCGGGGCGCCTTGCTTCACGGCGTCCTCGGCCTCCTGAAGCTGCTCGGCGGTGAAGTTCGAGCAGCCGATCTCGCGCACCAACCCCGCCCGCACGACGTCCGCCAGGGCGCCGAGGGTGTCCGCGATCGGCACGTTCGGGTCGGGCATGTGGAGCTGGTAGAGGTCGACGTGGTCGGTTCCGAGGCGCTGGAGGCTGGCCTCGAGGGCGACGCGGACGTCCTCGGGCCGCGCGCCGGTCGGCCCCTTGGTGTTGCGCGGATGCCCGAACTTCGTGGCGATCACCACCTCGTTCCAGCGGCCGCGCAGCGCCTCGCCCATGAAGCGCTCGCTCTCGGTGCCGCCGTACAGGTCGGCGGTGTCGAGGAAGGTGACGCCGGCATCGATGGCGGCGTCGAGCACGCTCTTGGTACCGGCCAGGTCGAGCCGGCCGCCGAAGTTGTTGCAGCCGAGGCCGACGACGGACACGTTCAAGGAACCGATGGGGCGGGTGCGCATGGGGCCTCCTCGGGGCGCTTCTCAGGGTACCGCTCGGAGGGAGGTGGCGTGGGCGTCGGCGCATGGGCCGGTGAGCGCCGACGCGAGGTGGGCGGCCCACTGCCAGTCGGTATCCACGGCGGACGAAACCTACGGACTCACGTCACGATCGGCAGGTCCGTCTTCGCGAAGTCGTCGCCGACGATCAGCAGCGGCGCGGCACGAACCTTGGCGAGTGCGTACACGAAGCAGTCCCCGTAGTTGAGCCCAGCTGGGTGTCGCCCCTTGCCGAAGCGTTGGTACGCCCGCCGCGCCACTTCGGCCTGTTCGCGGTCTACCGGAACGATCTCTACGTCGGCCTCGTGGAGGAAAAGCCGAAGATCGCGCACGCCGTCTTCGCCGAAGCGGCTGTCGATCACGATGGCGGTTTCGACGTACGAGGCAGCGGAGAGCAGCGGCCGCGCTTCGCCCGCGATGCGCTCGGTGCATCGCTCGCCGTCGGCTTCTCCCGAGAGCACAGCGACGAGCGCACTCGTGTCCAGCACCATCACGTCGGCAGTCCGCGCTCGTCGTATCCGAGAATCTTCTCGGGTGAGCGTGCATCGCGCACCGGAAGAGCGGCGCAGTGATCCGCGATCTCGCGCAACCGATCCGCCCTTGCACCCGCGGGTACCTGGATACTACGGAGCGCATCTTCGAGCGCGCGGTGGACCGCCTCCGCCATCGTCGTGTCCAGGCGTTCGGCGAGCTTGCGGGCGAGCTCGTGCGTCTCGGGGTTCTTCAGGTTGAGCGCCATGACCCCTCCGATGTCCACCTTACACCTCCTGTAGTGAGAAGGTAGACCATCGAAGACCGGCCGACACACACGACGTCGGCAACTGCCCAACGAGAGTAGGTCGCGCGGCCCCGGCGCGACCCCGGCGCGACCCAGGCACGACCCAGCCACGACCCAGCCACGACCCAGCCGGGTCGCTCCGAAGCTCCGGCGTCTCGCGAGCTAGCTTCGCCCGCGCTCCCGAAGGAACTTCGCCACCACCTCGGCCCGCGGGATCGGCACCACCGCCCCATGGCCCAGCGTCGAAAGCGCCGCCGCCGCGTTGGCGTACGTCGCGGCGTCCACGGGTGTGGCGCCTTCGACCGTCTTCGCCAGGTACGCCCCGTCGAAGGTGTCTCCTGCCCCGGTCGCGTCGACCGGTTCGACCGGGAACGCCGCCACGCGCTCGCGCGTGTGAGCGTCGGCCACCAACGCGCCGCCTGCGCCCAGCTTGAGCACCACCAGCTTCGCGCCCGCGGTCAAGAACGCGTCGGCGATGGCGTCCGGGTCCTCCAGGCCGGTGAGCTGCCGGCCGTCCTCGAGACTCGGTAGGCAGACGTCGCTCATGCCGGCGGTGGCCATGATGACCGCGCGCGCCCTGGCGAGCGGCCAGAGTTTCAGCCGGAGGTTCGTGTCGTACGACACGCGCACCCCGTGCGCCTTGGCGATCTCGATGGCGGCGAACGACGCGTCGCAGGAGGCGTCGCTGATCGCTTGCGTGATGCCGGAGAGGTGCAGCACGCGCGCGTCTGCGATGGCGCGTTCGGGCACGTCCGGGGGGCCGACCAGGCTGGCGGCCGAACCCGTGCGGTAGTAGCTGAACTCGTGCCCGGCAGGGCCGTACGAGATGAGGTAGGTGCCGGTCGGCGCGGCGTCGTTCGTTCGCACGGTGCTGGTGTCGATGCCTTCGGCTGCCCACAGCTCGAGGAACCGGCTCCCGAACGTGTCACGGCCGACGTGGGTGAACACGCCCACGCGCGCGCCTTGGCGGGCAGCCGCCACGGCCACGTTGGAGGCGTCGCCGCCGAAGCCGGGAACGTACACGGCGACGCCTTCCTGCTTCACCTCCGCCAGCTCGAACATCGGCTCGCCGAACGTCAGGATGTCGACGCGCACGACAGACCCGGCTCCCATCAGATGCGCTGGAACTTCGCCAGCCCCTCCTTCAACGATTTCGTGTCGCGGATGTAGCGCGCCTGCTCGGCTTCCTTCTGCTCGATGTCGAGCGCCATGGCCAAGACGGCCTCGGCGTGATCCTTCGGCACGACGACGACGCCGTCGGGGTCGGCCACCATGATGTCGCCGGGGTGAACGGTGACGCCGCCGACTTCGACCGGGATGTTCTTGCCCGCGGTCTTGAACCGACCCACGGTGGTGCCGGGCGAGACGCTGCGCGAGTAGACCGGCAGGTCGTAATCGCGGCGGATCTCGCCGACGTCGCGCACGCCGCCGTCGAGGATGGCGCCGACGAAGCCGTTCACGCTCGCCCCGGCCGCCATGAGGCCACCGAAGATCGCGACGTCGGCGTACCCGCCGATGCCGATCACCAGCACCGAGCCGGGCTCGCTGCCGTCGATCAGGTCGAGGGCGTCTTGCGGGGGAAGCTTCTCGTCGGTCGGAACTTCGAGCACGGTGACGGCGGGGCCGACGATCTTCTTGTCGTTCACGCGCGGCTTGATCACGTGGTCCATGTACCCGCGGCGACCGACGATGCTGTCGACGGCGTCGGCCACCGAGGCCGTGCTGACCTTGTGGAATCCTTCGATGACGTTGGAGCGTTCGCTCATGCTTGCCTTCCGTTCGGGTTTCGACGCGGGCGTGCTTCGTGCCCGCGATGGCGGCGCACGAGGTCGAGGTACCCCGCGGCCTTGGCGATGACCTGCGCGTCCCGGCCACCGACGAGGTCGGCCGGGTCGAACAGGTCGCTTCCGACGCCGACGCACGGGGCGCCGGCCTCCAGGTAGTCGGTCACGTTCTCGGCGGACACCCCGCCGGTGGGGATCAGCCGTACGTCGGGGAACACGCTGCGAAGGGCCCGCAGGTGGCGCGGTCCTCCGACGCTCGACGCCGGGAAGATCTTGACCGCGTCGGCGCCGTGCCGCCGAGCGATCTGGACCTCGGTCGGCGTGAGCGCGCCCATGACGCAAGCGACGTCTGCTGCCCGGCACGCCTCCGGCAGGCCGGCAACGAGGCAGGGCGACACCACGAACCGAGCGCCGCCGTCGATGCACGCGTGCGCTTCCTCGAGCGTGGTGACCGTGCCCGCGCCGACCAGCACGCCGGGCTCGTTCGCCAACTCCGCGATGAGCTCGACCGCGCCTGGGATGGTGAGGGTGATCTCGAAGACGGTGTAGCCGGCGCGCCTGAGCAGCCCCACCGCACGCCGCGCGTCATGGGCGTCGTCGAGACGCAGCACCGGGATGACCCCTTGGCGCTCGAGCGCCGCGAGGGTCTCGGCAGCGCGAGTGGGGGGCTGGGCGCTCATGACGTCCACCGGTTCACCCAGGCCACCGGCTCCCTGCCTGCCAGCACGCGCGCCGCCTCCTCGGCCGCGCCGCGTTGGAGCTCGGCGATGGAGTCTTCCGAGTACCAGCCGTGATGGTCGCTCACGACGACGTTGTCGAGGGACAGAAGGGGGTTGGTGGGGTCGGGCGGTTCCTGCTCGAACACGTCGAGTCCTGCACCGAGGAGCCTGCCTTCGCGCAGCGCGCGCGCCAGCGCCCGCTCGTCGATCAAGGATCCGCGGGCGGTGTTGATCACGATCGCGCCGGGCTTCATCTGGGCGATGGCGGCGGCGTCGATCAGGTGGTGCGTGGCGGAGGTGGCCGGGGCGTGGAGCGAGATCACGTCCGCCTCGCGGCAGAGCGTGGCCAAGTCTACGACGCGGACACCATCTTCCGGCACGAAGGCCGGATCCACCACCAGCGTCTCCCGCACCCCGAACGGCTGCAGCAACTCGCGAAGCCGCCGCCCGATGCGGCCGTATCCCACCAGCCCGAGTCGGAAATCGTGCAGCCGCGAGCGCCGCTGTCGGGGGCCGCCCCAGGTTCCGGCGCGCACCGCCGCGTCGCGTCGCGGAACGTCGCGCAGCACCGCCAGCAGCAGCGCCAGCGCTTGCGTGGCCACGTCGTCGGTGCCGTAGGCAGGCACGTTGGCGACGAAGATGCGGCGTGCGGCGGCGCGCCCCAGGTCGATGTTGTCGACCCCGATGCCGTAGCGCACGATGACGCGACAGCGCTCCATTTCGTCGATCAGGTCGGCGCCGAGCCTTCCTTCCCGCACGAAGACCACGTCGGCGTCGCGCAGCACCGAAGCGTGCTCGGCGTCGGCCGACGGCACGTGCTCGATGCGCGCCACACCAAGCGGGCGCAGCGTCTCGAGCTCGAGGTCGTAGGCGTCGTACCCCGGACCCCAGACGACCGCGCGGCGAGCGGGTTCGTGGGTCGTGTCGGACATGAGATGTCGAACCCTTCCACGCGGGGCTCGGCCGGGGCGCGCACGCGAACGTGGCGCGCCCCGGCCGGGAGGTGCGTGCTACCCGACCCTACTGGGCCGCTTCGACGGCTTCCAGCAGGCTGTCGACCCACTCGTCGCCGACCGCTTCGCGCAAGTACGACTCGACGGCCGGTTGGGCGATCTCGCGGAACGCCGCGATCTCGTCGGGGCTCAGCACGGTGACTTCCATGCCGACGTCCGAGAGGATCTGCTCGGCGGCCATGTCCTGGGCCGTGGTCATACCGCGGTGGATGACCTCGGCGATGTTGGCGCAGGTCTGCACTTGCGCTTGCTCGTCGGCGGACAGGCCGTCCCAGAACGCGCCGCTCATGAGGTAGAGGTGGACGCTGTAGACGTGGGCGTCGAGGCTCACGTACTTCTGGTACTGGTAGAGCG
>CAZOTV010000119.1:3025-7781 GCA_964582795.1 uncultured bacterium | reverse complement strand
AGGCGCAGGAAGTGGAAGAGGTTGTTCAGGTCGATCTGCCAGTACATCTCGGTGTAGAGGCTCAGCGGCAGGTTCACGCGAGCCAGTTCGCGCGCCACGTCGTCTTCCAGCAGGCCCTCGTACACGCCATACGTCTCGCGCTGGCCGTCCCGCAGGACGTCGATGACCTTCTGGCGCAGCGCTTCTGGCACCTCGCGCTCGTCACCGCCTTGACGGTTCTGGCGGCTCTGGTAGCGCACCTCGTGCGGGCGCGGCACGTAGAACTCGTCTCGCATGACGCTGTAGCGGCCGCTGATCTCGTTGAGCCGCGCGGTGCGGTGGCGGATCCACTGGCGCGCCACGAAGATCGGCATCTTCACGTGGAACGTCAGGATGACCTGCTCGAACGGACTCGTGTGCCGGTTGCGCAGGAGGTAGTCGATCAGGGCGCGGTCTTCGCGCACGGTCTTGGTGCCCTCGCCGTAGGAGACCCGGGCGGCCTGCACGATCCGCGCGTCCCCGCCCAGGTAGTCGACGAGCCGCACGAAGCCGTGGTCCAGTACGGGGATCTTCTGGTCGAGCAGCGCTTCTGCCTCGGGGACCGTGATGCGAGCCATGGCGGCATGCTACCAGCAGCCCGCGGGAGGGCCTAGGCGCGACCTCCTCATCGACGCCCGATGCCGTCACCGAACGCAGACGGACGCCGACCGCCCGCTCTCATGAGGGGGACATGAGTGCGAGGATTCACAAAGTCCGAGAATGCCCTCCCAGCGCAGGCTTCTCGCTCTCATGCCGGACACATGCCGGTTGACACCCACCGCACAGCATGGTGTACTCTAGGTCGGACTCTTCGTCGTCCACGGCCGTATCGGAAGGAGGTGCACCCACTTGAACCGGCCATGAGAAGACGAGACGTCTCGGTGAGAACCTCGAAGCAACCGCACGACCCCGACGAGGAAACTCGGAAACTCGCAGGGATCGTGCCCCGCTCGTGGAACTCGCCGTCTACGATTCCATTCACGTTCAAGGGGTACACCACATGAAGAAACTCCTCATCACGCTCCTGGTGGCGGTGGTGGCGAGCGGCGCCTTCGCACAGTCCTCGTTCCCGGACATCCCGGCGAACCACTGGGCTGGCGACGCCGTGACCCGCATCGCCGACCTGGGCATCGTCATCGGCTTCCCCGACGGTACCTTCCGTGGGAACGAAGCCTTCACCCGTTATCAGGCCGCCCTCGTGGTGAGCCGCCTACTCGACGTCATCAACGATAACGTCAACGCGGCGCTCGCCATGACCCAGGCCGACGTCGACTCGCTGCGGAACGCCGTCCAGGAGATCGCGTCCGACGTGGCCGCCCAAGGCGTGCGCCTCAGCGCCGCCGAGAGCGCCATCGCCGGTCTCTCCGACGACGTGACCGGTAACGCCGCGCGTCTCGATGCCCTCGAAGCTGCCATGGGCGACCAAGGCGTCGATCCGGCCGTGCTGCGCGATCTTCAGAACCAGATCGCTTCGCAGCGCGTCGCCATCGACACCGCGCAAGCCCAGGCCGACGCCGCCGCCGCGCGTGCGGACGACGCCTACAGCCTCGCCAGCCAGGCGAACGCTCTCGGCCGTCAGAACGCCGAGGAGATCGCCGCCATGAACCGTGTGATTCAGCTGCTCAGTGACGACGTCACGGCGCTGAAGGGCATGGGCGGCGGCGAAGCTGCTCCGGTCGACCTCGCGGGCGTCAACGGCGCCATCGAGCGCAACCGCAGCGACATCGCCAACATCCGCGAGTTCGTCATCCTGCTTCGTCGCGACCAGGTCGCCCTGCGTGACCGCGTCTCCGCGCTCGAAGCCTCCGATGCCGAACAGGCCGCCGCCATCGCCTCCCTCGAGGAGCGCGTGACGGCTCTCGAAGAGAACCCGCTCGGGATCTCCGGCTCGATCTCGGTCACGTACTTCGTCGGCCGCATCATCGGGCAAGAGTTCGACGTCGACCGCGTCTACGGTCTGAACAACGACCGTGACATGGGCGCGTCCGTGTTCAGCAGCGGCGCTGCGGAACTCGACGGCGACGGCACGACCTCCAGCAACTACAAGACGGAAGTCGGCGAAGTCGCCCAGGACCGCCACGACATCGAGCAGACCTCCGGCGACGCCACGGCGTCCCTGAGCCTCGACCTGAGTGTCGGCTTCACCTTCGACGGTGTCGGCAGCCCGAACGCGCTCAACTCGTTCGCCGCCGTCATCGAGATCGTCTACGACGCCAGTGACGTCACGG
Organism: uncultured bacterium; assembly: GCA_964582795.1. Classification (GTDB taxonomy): domain Bacteria; phylum Deinococcota; class Deinococci; order Deinococcales; family Trueperaceae; genus CAZACZ01. The sequence continues at coordinate 5,535 of CAZOTV010000119.1, read as the reverse complement.
ACGATGCGGACGACGTCTTCAGCGGCTTCGAGGTCGACGAGTTCATGACGACCTTCGAGCCCATCGGCGCCGCCCCGCTGACCTTCGCGTTCGGCACCAACGTCGAGACCAGCTTCACCCCGTACGTCCTCGAGACGGACGAAGACGGCTTCGTGGCCTACGTCGGCGCGCCGGACTTCCTGGCGTTCCTCGACCCGACCCTGACTGCCGTCTACACCACCCCGGCGCTCGACGCGTACCAGCGCGGTGCCCGCCTCACGGTCAGCCCCCTCACGGGCGTGACCCTCGGCGGTAGCTTCGTGCAGCGCGCCGACAACGCCGCGGACAAGGACGACGTCCTCGCCGACAACACCAACATCACCGTGTTCGGTGTCGACGGCAGCGTCGCCCTCAGCATCTTCGAGCTCGGCTTCGAATGGGCCAACGGCTCCGACAGCGCGGCGAACACGGACTCGATCCTGTACGCCACGCTCGACGTCGACGCCAGCAGCCTGCCGATCCTCGAGAGCCTGAGCGCCAACTACCGGATGATGGGCCCCGACTGGAGCAACTTCGGCTTCAACCTGGGCGCCGACGCCGACTCGCCGTTCGAGCTGGATCAAACCGGCTTCGGCGTGAACGCTGGCCTCAGCCTGTTCATCCTCGACCTCGACGCGTACTTCGACAGCTACAGCACGAGCGCCGGTGACGGCGTGAGCGCCTTCGGCGTCGACGCGTCGGCCGACCTCTTCGCCGGCTTCAGCCTCGGTGGTTGGTTCCACCAGGCGTCCGTCAACGGCACCGTGGTCGACGATGTGCGCACGTACATCGACGGCAGCGAAGCTGCGGTCGCCATCGCCGGCGCCGACGTCGAACGCGACAGCAACTACAACACCGGCTTCGGTGTGACGCTGGCGCACGACGGCGCTGCCGACAACGCGCTGATCAGCGGCCTGAACATCGGCGCTGGTTACTCGCAGACGGAAGCCGACTTCAGCAAGACGACGCTGTACGTGAACGCGGACTACGCGCTCAACGTCTCCATCGTGTCGCTGACCCCGTACGTCAGCTACCGCATGGTCAACGATGCCGATGTCGGCACGGACGACACGACGACCCTCAAGGTCGGCGCTGGCCTGTCCACCACGCCGCTCGACATCTTCCTCGCCCCGAGCCTGGTCGGTGCGGTCAACTACCGCAGCACCAGCCACTCGGACGCGGACACGTACACGGCCACCGAGCTCCAGTGGAGCGTCGGCCTGATGCTGAACGAGTTCATCCTCGACCACAGCACCTTGACGGCCAAGTACGGTAGCTGGACCGGCACCAACATCGAGAACGCCACCAACACCCGCGGGGCCGGCGACGGCGCCACGGACATCAGCGGCGGCGATGTGAACGGTACCGGCACCCAGTCGACCAGCGGCTACGAAGTGATCTGGAACTACTACGACCTCGAGTTCGCCTACGGTGTCTACACCAACGACAACAACGGCGCCCTCTCGTCGGCCCAAGCCTTCCAGATCTCCTACACGGTCACCTTCTAAGGTCGACCACGGCGCCTAGCGCCGAGATGAACGACGGGCCCCGCCACTTCGGCGGGGCCCGTTCTTCGTTGGCGAGCGTTCGTGCCAGAGAGCGCGGGTCAGTGCAGCACCTTCAGCGCGCCCGGTCGGAGCGTCACGTGGAACGACGTGCTCGCCGGCAGGTGCTCGCCCTCGGCGTGCGCATGCTGCGGGCGCTCCCAGGTCACCTGGACGTCCCTGCCACGGAACAGGTGGACCTTCGGGTGCCCGACGTGCCGCCCGCGCATCACCTTGGGAAGGATGCCGAGCGTCCCGAGCTTGTCGAAGTCGCCGGCGACGACCACGTCGAGGAGACCGTCGTCGTTCCGTGCATCGGGTGCGAAGAGGAAGCTCCCGCCCGTACGGGGCCCGTTCTGGCAAGCCACCAACAGCGCCTTGCCGGCGTAGGCCTCCACATCGTCGATCGTCACGGTCACGTGGCTCGTGTCGAGGCGCCCGAGGGTCGTGACGACGGCGTACAAGTACGCGGCGAGGCCCTTCAAGTAGCGCGGGGCATGCGCGACGCGGTGCGCCACCTCGGCATCGAAACCGATCCCGAGCGAGTTGACGAACGGTTCGCCGTTCACATCGCCGAGGTCGATGGCCGTCACCGTTCCGGTCACCAGCCGCTGCAGCGCGGCATCGAGGTCTTCGCGTGGGATGCCCATGGCGAAGGCGAAGTCGTCGCCGGAACCAACGGGAAGCGTCGCAAGCACCTTGTCCGGCGGCCCACCCAGCACCATGCCCCGCGCGACCTCGTGTACGGTGCCGTCGCCGCCCATGGCTACCACGGTGGCTCCGGGAGGCAACGCCCGGGTGAGCTCGGTCGCGTGTCCGGGGCCGTCGGTGGCGACCAGCGCGTACGGAACGCCCGCCGACTCCAGGAACGCGCGGGTGCGTTCCAGAGCAAGCGCTGCGCGGCCGCGCCCCGCTACGGGGTTGTAGACGAGATGTAGCACGTTCGGC
>CAZOTV010000119.1:0-2925 GCA_964582795.1 uncultured bacterium | reverse complement strand
CGCTGCGCGGCCGCGCCCCGCTACGGGGTTGTAGACGAGATGTAGCACGTTCGGCGGCGATTCTATCCGATGGACGACGACCCCGATGCGCGCCACACGGTCGCCGTGTGCGGCACACGATCAGCGTGCGCACCGGACGATCGCGCGGTGTCGGGCGATGCGAGGTTCGGGTTCCCCGGTGAGCGCCCGGTGTCGGGCGATGCGAAGGTCGATGGCCGCGGTGAGCGCGCGCCGCTTGGGAGCACCGGAGCGGTAGGATGAACCATGCCGAAGACCGCTACGCTGTTCGCCCTCGAGCGGGTACCGTCGCCGCTGCGCGACCTGCTGGAGACGGAGCACCCGTGGGAAGTCTTGGCACGGCTCGACGCGTTCGGCGCCAGCTTGCTGGACGATCGCGTCGGCTCCGTGCACCCCACTGCCATCGTGGAGGGCCCTCTGGTGATCGAGGAGGGGGCGGAGATCGGCCCCTACGCCTACCTGACGGGGCCGGTCTACCTCGCGGCGGGCGCCCAGGTCGGACATGCGGCGCGGTTACGGGGCCCGGTGGCGCTCGGTCCTGGCGCCAAGGTGATGCATGCCAGCGAGGTGAAGCGGTCGGTGTTCCTCGGCGGGGCCAAGGCCCCGCACTTCAACTACGTCGGCGACAGCGTCATCGGGCACGACGTGAACCTCGGTGCCGGCGTGAAGTTGGCGAACACCAAGACGCTCGGCGGCGAGATCGTCGTCGCAGGCATGGCGACGGGGTTGCGCAAGCTCGGGTCGATGCTGGGCGACGGGGTGTCGATCGGCTGCAACGCCGTGCTGTCCCCCGGCACGGTGATCGGGCAGCGCACCATCGTGTACGACGGGGCCGACGTGCGCGGCGTCATAAGCGCCGACGTGATCGTGAAGCACCGCTCGGCGCTCGAGGAAACGCCACGACGGCCGTGAGCGGGCACGGATCGCTCGAGAGCGTCGCCTTGGACGCGTTCCCCACGAGCCGCACCAGGCCACAGGCGTAACCTCCTCCCATGCTTCCTCTTCGCGACGCCAACCCGCGACACGGCATCCCGGTCGTCACGTGGGTCTTGGTCGCGATCAACGTGGCGGTGTTCGTGTACCAGGTGAGCCTGGGAGACGGTCTGGCGGCTGCGCGGTTCATCCTCGAGTACGCGTTCATCCCAGCCCGGTTCTCTGCCGAGCCGGTGGCAGCCGCCCCGACGCTCCTTACGTCGGCGTTCATGCACGGAAGCCTGCTGCATCTTGCGAGCAACATGGTGTTCTTGGTGGTGTTCGGTGACAACGTCGAGGACCGGATGGGGAAGGTCGGCTACCTGATCTTCTACCTCGTGGGCGCCGCCGTGGCGACGTACGCCCACGCGTTGCTCGGCGGCGTGCCGACGTCGCCGCTCGTCGGAGCGTCGGGCGCGGTGAGCGCCGTGCTTGGGGCGTACATCGTGCTCTTCCCGCTTCAGCGCGTGATGACGTTCATCCCGCCTTTGCTGCTTCCGTGGATCGCGCTCTCGCTCTTCATGCGCGTGCCGCGGTTCTACATCCCGTGGTTGCCCGCCTGGTTGTTCATCGGTTACTGGGCGCTGCTGCAGTTCTGGGAAGCGAGCGCGGGCATCACCGCGGGCCAACCCGTCGACGGGGGCGCCGTGGCGTGGTGGGCGCACGTGGGCGGCTTCTTGTTCGGTCTGGTGACCGTGCGCCTGTTCGCCCGCGCGAGGCCGGCGAACAGGCGAGTGTGACGGGGTTCGTAGACGAGTCCGTGACGGGGTAGAACGGCGCCTGGGCGCAACCGCCGTCCGGCGTCAGCTGGCCGGCTCGATGAGGCCGTAGTCTCCGTCGTTCCGCAGGTAGATGACGCTGATCAGGTCGGTGTCGACGTTGCGGAAGAGGTAGAAGGAATGTCCGAGCGCTTCCATCTGAAGCGCAGCGTCCTCGGGAGCCATGGGCCGAAGGACGTGCCGCTTGACGCGAGCGACGCGCGGCGCGCGCTCGGGCTGCTCGGGCGCCGCGGGCGCGGGGGCGCCTTCGGACCTCTTGGCGATGAGCCTGCCCTTGAAGCGCTTGAGCTGACGTTCGAGTTTGTCCGTGACCAGGTCCACCGCGGCGTACGTGTCCTGGCCGCGCTCCTCGGCGCGGATCATGCCGCCGGGCACGTTGACCTGCACCTCGACTTTCGCCGGGTTCTCGGCGTTCTGGTTGTTGTCGTACGACATGACCACGCGAGCGTCGACGATCTGATCGGAGAAGCGGTCGAGCTTGGCGAGCTTGTCCTCGGCGTACTGGCGCATCGCGTCCGTGACCTCGAGGTTACGACCGATCAGTTTGTAGATGTTCATGTCGCTCCCTTCGGGCGGGAACCGCCCAGCAGGTGGTCGTCCGGGCTGCGCCGCGTTCTGCCCGGGAGTCCAGTGTACCACCGGCTCCGGGCCCGTCAGGAGGGCGCTTCGTCACTTGCGAATCGCGTGTAGGCCGGGATCGCCGGCGGTTCCGTAGCCGGTGGTACAGTGCGGACACGTGGCAGAGTACGAGGGTCCCGACGATCGCCGAAGCACGGCCGCGGCCGCGCGCGCCCGACCGTTGGCGATGCGTTCGCCCGCGCTCGACGGCAGTGTCCGCCGTTGCCCCGCCGGCGAAGCGATCGAGATCCTTCAAGAGAAGTGGGTCCTGCACATCGTTCATGCGTTGCTGGCCGGCCCGATGGGGTTCAACGAGCTCGGTCGGGTGGTCGGCGGCTGCAACCCGACGACCCTCACGCAGCGCCTCAGCCGTCTCGAGTCGATCGGGGTGCTCCGCAAAGACGTCCACTCGCAGGTGCCACCGCGCTGCTCGTACAGCCTGACCGATGCCGGCCGCGGCCTGGAGCGCGTCATCACCGCCATCCGCAGCTGGGCCGTGACGCATCTGCCGGAAGAGATCCGCGAACGCGGAGCCTGA
>CAZOTV010000118.1:0-7831 GCA_964582795.1 uncultured bacterium | reverse complement strand
GCCTGCTCGAAGGCGAACAGCGTCTGCATGTCGGTGTAGCCGACGCCCATGTAGTTCTCGGCCATGTAGGGCTTGAGCTCCACCATGCGCTCGAGCGCGGCGGTGAAGCGCGGGTCGGTGAAGTCGGTCTCGCCGGCGGTGATCTCCTGGAAGAAGGGCGTGCAGCCGTAGTACGTCGGCGCCACCGCCCCGAAGAGGGTCTCTAAGGTCCATGGGTCCTTCGCGCCGTTGGCGAGGGCGTAGACGCCCGACGCCTTCAGCGCGTCCCCGACTGCCAGGAACTCGGCCCACGTCGTGGGTTCTTCCAGGCCGAGGCGTTCGAACATGTCGACGTTGTAGAGCACCTGCACCGTCTGCAGCGCGAACGGCACGCCGTACACGCCGCCGTCGGCGCGGTTGGTGGCGCCGAGCAGGATGTTCGGGTCGAACCCTTGAAGCGCGTCGACCTTGTCGTCGAGCCGCACCAACAGTCCTGCGCCCGCCAACGACTCCATGCCGCCGTACGCGCGCAGGTGAACGATGTCCGGGCCGCCGCCGCCCTGCAGCGCGGTGGCGAGGATGGTGTTGTACTCGGTATTGAGGTACGGGGTGAACGTCACGTCGATGTCGGGGTTCTCTTCCCGGAACGCGGCGATGAACTGCTCGTAGGCGGCCACGTCCTCGGTGCGCCAACTCCAGAACGTCAAGTTGGTCTGCGCGAACGCCGACGCCAAGAAGGCGGCGACGATCACGAGGGCGAGCGAGCGAAGGCTGCGCGGCATGCGGTTCCTCCTCCACGAGGGCCACGCTGCGCCCGCCCGCCGGATGCGGACAGGAGCGCGCGACCTCTGCGTCGTACCGGACCCAGTGTATACCTATCCTGTACCAGTTGGCGCGATGTCTTGGAGCACCACGTCCCGGCGGTGGGTCATGGCTCGGGATGGGCACCAGCCACGCCGTCCACTCCGATGCCCGAGCGAGATCTCGGCCCCGGCATGTCCTAGGCTGGTGGCGTGAAGATCGCCATGGTCCTGCACAGCGGCGTGGGCGGCAGTGGGGTCGTCGCGACGGAACTCGGCATGTGGCTGGCGCGCCAGGGCCACGAGGTGCACTTCGTCGCCACGTCGGTGCCGTTCCGGCTCGCGGACACGCGGCTCGACGGCGTCTACTTCCACCAGATCGCGTCGATGGCCTACCCGTTGTTCGACGCCCCCCTCACGACGCTCGCCGAGGCCAGCAAGGTCGTCGAGGTCGTCGAGCAGTTCGCGATCGACGTCGTGCATGCGCACTACGCCGTGCCGCACGCGCTGGCCGCGCTGGTGGGTCGCGCCATGGTGCGCGAGGTCGCTCCACCCGCCGTCGTGACCACGCTGCACGGGACCGACGTGACGCTCGTGGGCATCGACCAGGCCTACCTTCGGGTCACCCAGTGGAGCATCGAGTCGTCCGACGTCGTGACCGCCGTCAGCCGCTACCTGGCCGAGGCCACCGTGCGCGACTTGGGTGTTCGCCGGAACGACATCCGCGTCGTTCCGAACGCCGTCGACGTCGAGCGCTTCACACCAGCGGCGCGTCGCGCCCTGCCCCCTGCGTTGGCGGCCCCTGGGGAGAAGCTGCTGGTCCACGTGTCGAACTTCCGTCAGGTGAAACGCACCGACGACGTGGTGCGGATCTTCGCGAAGGTCTTGGGCGCCGTGCCGGCACGGCTGGTGATGGTGGGGGACGGACCCGAGCACCCTAGAGCCGTGGCGTTGGCCCATGAGCTCGGCGTCGCCGACCGCGTCTCGTTCGTCGGCAGCTACCCGAACCTCGAGCCGCTGTTGGCGAGCGCGGACCTGTTCCTTCTGCCCAGCAGTCAGGAGTCGTTCGGCCTCTCGGCTCTCGAGGCCATGGCGAGTGGCGTTCCCGTCGTCGCGTCGCGCGTGGGAGGCGTGCCGGAGGTCGTCGGGGACGGACGCTCCGGCTACCTGAACGAGGTCGGCGACGTCGACGCGATGGCGGCCTCGGCCACGCGCCTTCTCACGGATGACGACCTGCACGCGAGCTTCGCGCGGGCCGCGCGAAATCGGGCGGAGACGGCGTTCGACGAGGGCAGCGTCTTCCCGATGTACCTGAAGGCGTACGGAGACGCGCTGGCGCTCGTTCGCGATTCCCAGCGGTAGCGGTGCGCGCGGCGCCACGGCCCGCTCAGGGCTCGACGGCTCGCACCCCTTGCTCGGTGGCCAGATGCGTCACGCGCACGTCGTGCGCCTCGCAAGGCAGCTGCGGCACGACGCAGGCCTCCAAGGTGATGCCGATAGCCACGGTGCCGGCCGGCAAGGTCGCCAGGAAGGAGTCGTAGAAGCCCATCCCATGTCCGAGCCGTACACCGCGCCGGTCGAACACCAGGCCGGGCACGAGGACCAGGTCGATCCGATCCGGCTCGATCACGGGGTCGCCTGCGGCCGGTTCGGCCTGGCCGAAGCGGTGTCGCTCGAGATGGGCTCCGGCCAGCGGGTGGAACGTCAGGCTGCGCCGGCCGTCGTCGACGTGGGTGCGTGGTATCGCGAAGCGCTTGCTGGTGTCGTGGTGCAGTGCGCCGACGTCGATCTCGTCGCCGAAGGCAAGATACGTCGCGACCGTGCTCGCCCGCTCGTACGCGTCGTAACTGCGGATCGCTGCGATCGCGGAGGCAACGGCCGAGCGCGCGCGGTCCTCGGTCAGCAGGACGCGCCGCGCTTCCTTCGCCCACGCGCGCCAGGTGCGCTTCGAGGCGTCCGGGGTCGGAGGCGTCGGGATGATGGCTCGTGGAGCGGAGTCGGAGGCCTCCGAGAACGGGTCGTGCATCTCGCGCGAGTCTACGCCGTGTGCCCCCGCCGACGCGGCATCGTGCTGCCTACGGTCGATACTGTCTACATGCCACGGATCACGTCCTCCACTCTCCATCACCTCGTCGGGAAGCGCTTCGTCGGCGTGACGCCCAGCGGACAGCGCGTCATGATCGACAACGAGAAAGAGGCCCGCACGGGCATGGGACCGATGGAGCTTCTGCTCAACGCCTTGGCCGGATGCGCCGCCATGGACGTCATCGTGATGCTGGAGAAGCGCAAGCTCACGGTGAACGCGTACCGCATCGAGATGGAAGGCGAACGCCCCGACGGCACGCCGGCGCCGTACACGAAGATCACGGCCAAGCACGTCTTCGACGTGCCCGGCCTCGATGAGCGCACGGCGCGCCGGTTCGCCGAGTTGGCGATGCACAAGTACTGCTCGGTCGGGGCGAGCCTCAAGGCGGAGATCGAGGTCGAGGTGGAACTGCTGCATGCGCCCCTCGAACCCGAACGGGAGCCCGCGCAGACGAGCGCATGACGCGGTGCGGGTAGCATCGGGAGGATGAGCGCCGAAGCCATCGATCTCACCGATCCTGCCTACTACTTCAACCGGGAGCTGTCGTGGCTTCGGTTCGACGAGCGCGTGCTCGAAGAGGCCGAGGATCCGACCAACCCCCTGCTGGAACGCCTCCGCTTCCTGGCGATCTTCGGTTCGAACCTCGACGAGTTCATGATGATCCGCTACGCCGGCCTCAAGGAGCAGGCCGAGGCGAACGTGGACCAGCTGACGCCGGACGGGCGAACCCCAAGACAGCAACTCGCGGAAGCGTCGGCGATGATCCAGGCGCTCGTGACGCGTCATCGGCAGGTGTTGGCCGAGGAAGTGCTGCCCGCGTTGGCGCGCGAAGGAGTGCGCATCCGGCGCGTGGCAGAGCTCGACGAGAGCGGGCGTGGAGTGGTCGAGGCGTTCTTCGAGTCGCAGGCCTTCCCGGTCCTCACGCCGCTGGCCATCGACGCCCGGCACCCGTTCCCGCGCCTTCCCAACCTGAGTTTCGCCTTGCTGCTCGAGGTCGTGGACCGCGACGACGGCGCGAGTCGCTTCGCCGTGGTGCAGGTGCCGGGTGTGCTGCCGCGTTTCGTGCGCGTTCCCGGTGGCGAGCACGACTTCGTGCTGCTCGAGGACGTGATCCGCGCGTTCGCCGATCGCCTGTTCGAGGGGAACCACGTGCGCGCGAGCTACGCGTTCCGCGTCACCCGCGACGCCGACATCGAGATCGCCGAAGACGAGGCGGAGGACCTGCTCCGAGCGATCGAGGCGGGGGTGCGTCGCCGGCGCTGGGCCGATGCCGTCCGCCTCGAGGTGGAACCGGGGATCCCGCCTGCCTGGCGTGCCTGGCTCCAGGCCGATCTCGAACTCGAGGACCACGACGTCTTCGACGTGCCCCACCACCTCGTCGCCAGCGATTTCCACGAGCTGGCGCAGCTTCCCATCGCTTCGTTGCGGTTCCCTGCCTTCCAGCCGCGTCTCCCGGCCGGCATGCGGGACCGACCCAGCGTGTTCGCAGCCGTCGCGGCCGGTGACGTGTTGGTGGAGTTCCCGTACCACGACTTCGACGCGCTACAGCGGATGGTGGACGAAGCGGCCGACGACCCCGACGTTCTGGCGATCAAGATGACCTTGTACCGCGTCGGCGCCCGGTCTCCGGTGGTGGCGGCGCTCGCCCGGGCGGCGGGGAACGGCAAGGCCGTGAGCGCCACGGTCGAGCTTCAGGCGCGCTTCGATGAAGAGCACAACGTCGGCTGGGCGCGGGAACTGGAGCGCGCCGGCGTGCACGTGTCGTTCGGTCTTCCGGGGATGAAGACGCACTGCAAGGCGCTGCTGGTCGTGCGGCGCGAGACCGGCGAGGACGGCGCGCCCACGGTCAGGCGCTACGTGCACGTAGGGACGGGCAACTTCAACCCCGCCACTGCCATCGGCTACACCGACATGGGCATCTTCTCGTGCGACGAGGCGCTGGCCGCCGACGTGAGCGACCTGTTCCACTACCTCACCGGGTACAGCAAGCGCGTGACGTGGCGCAAGCTCTGGGTCGCTCCGACCAACCTGCGAGAGAAGCTCCTGGGCGCCATCGATGCCGAGGCCGACCACGCGCGGGCGGGACGCCCGAGCGGGATCCGGGCACAGATGAACAGCCTGGTGGATCCCGAGGTGATCCGCGCGCTGTACCGCGCGTCGCAAGCAGGCGTGCAGATCGATCTCCTGGTGCGTGGCATCTGCTGCTTGCGGCCCCAAGTGCCGGACGTCAGCGCGACGATCCGCGTGCGCAGCGTGGTCGGCCGCTTCCTCGAGCACCAGCGCATCTTCCACTTCCGAAACGGAGGAGACGACCTCGTCTACCTCGGGTCGGCCGACTGGATGCAGCGCAACCTGCGGCGCCGAGTGGAGGCGGTCTTCCCGGTGGAGGACCCGCGCTTGGCCGAGCGGGTCCTCGGCGTGCTCGACCTCTACTTCCAGGACGACGTGAAGGCGCGCGAGCTCGGCGCCGACGGCTGCTATCGCCGACCCCGTCGCAGCTCGGGTCGAGAACCGGTCGACGCCCAACAGCGGCGCATGGACCGCACGGCGTAGGCCGGCGCGACGCACCCTCGCCCGTACGCGGCAGGTAGGTGGGCTACACGGCGGTCGACGCCCAGCGGCGGCGCATGGACCGTCCGTCGACGCAGCCGTCGTGGCAGCCGTCGCTGCCGGCTCTCGAACCCGCCGAGATGTCAGGCCTGCAGCGGACCCCGTCCGGGCGGCGGCGTCGGACCGCGTTCGCCGGCGAGGGCCGCGGCGAACCCGGTCTGCAGTCCCATCAGGTAGCCGAGTTTCAGCATCAGCAGGATCGTCTCGCTGTCGCCCGCGGCCATGAGATCCTCGACGTAGTCGAGCGTGCCTTCGGGCAGCGCGACGGCGTCGATCTGCTCCTGGTGCGACGCGCGCATCTCGCGAAGGAACGTCGCGATGACCTCTTTGGGGGTCATGGCGCTCGTCCGCCCGCCGGGCCTGCGCCCGCCACCGTCTCGTCGGACCGTTGCAGGAGCTCCTCCAACCACGCGACGATCGCCTCGGCGGCGCCGAGGTTGGTGGCAAGCGGCACGTTGTGCACGTCGCAGATGCGCATGAGCGCAGAGACGTCGGGTTCGTGCGGTTGCGCCGTGAGAGGGTCGCGGAAGAAGATCACGGCCAACACCTTGTCCTCCGCGATGCGCGCGCCGACCTGGAGGTCGCCGCCTTCCGGGCCGGAGTTCAGCCGCTCGATGGTGAGACCCGCCTTGTCCGTGAGCACGCTGCCGGTGGTGGCGGTGGCGATGAGGGGGAATCGCCGAAGGATCTCGGCGTGGTCCTTGGCGAAGATCGCCAGGTCGAGCTTCTTCTTGTCGTGAGCGATGAGCGCGACCGACTTCATGACGCAAGTGTAGTGGGTCGGGCGCCGGGTCGGCGCTTCGCCGCGGCCGGCCGGGGCAAGGGGGCTCCGGGGCCGCTGGTAGCATGACGTGATGGACGAAGCCGTCGTGATCGCCGCAGGGCTCGTCATCGCGGCCATCCTCAGCACCCGTTTCGCACTTCGATTCGGTGTGCCGGCGCTGGTGCTTTTCGTCGGCATCGGCATGTTCGCCGGCAGCAGCGGCCCGCTCGGCATCGACTTCGCCGACTATGCCCTGAGTCTCGACCTGGGGCTGGTGGCGCTGGCGATCATCCTGTTCTCGGGCGGCATCGACACGCGCCTACGGTTGTTCCGCGCGGCGCTCCTGCCCGCGGGGCTCCTCGCCACCGTCGGGACGATGTTGACGGCACTCGTCGTCGGCACGGCCGTCTACCTCGTCACGCCGCTCGACCTGGCCACCTCCTTGTTGCTCGGAGCCGTGCTCTCCTCCACCGACGCCGCTGCCGTCTTCAGCGCGCTCAAAGGGCGCGGCCTGCCCGCGCGCCTTCGCGGGGTGTTGGAAACCGAGTCGGGCACGAACGACCCGATGGCGATCTACCTCACCATCGCGCTGGCAGGCGCCGTGACCAGCGGCCGGGTCGACGTACCGGAGCTGATCGGCGGCGTCCTCCTTCAGCTGGCCATCGGAGCGGCGCTCGGGGTGGTGCTCGGTCGGCTCCTGTCCGAACTCATCAACCGCGTGGCCATCCCCAGTTTCGGCCTGTACCCGGTGTTGGCGCTTGCCGGCGGACTCCTCGCCTACGGCGTCAGCAACTTGGCGGGGGGAAACGGGTTCCTGACCATCTACCTGGTCGGCCTGGTCCTGGGCAACCGCCCGCTCTCCCACCGGCACGGCATCGCGACGTTCATGGACGGCGCCGCTTGGGGTTCGCAGATCGTCATGTTCCTGGTGCTGGGTCTGCTGGTGTTCCCGGACCAGCTCGGGCCGGCGTTGCCCGCCGCGCTGCTGGTGACCGTGGTGCTGATGTTCGTGGCGCGGCCCGTGGCGGTGGTCGCCACGTTGGCGTTCACCCGCCTGATCTCGCGCGGCCGTTACCACTTCACCGGACCCGAGCAGATGCTCATCGCTTGGGCCGGCCTGAAAGGCGCCGTCCCGATCATCCTGGCGATCGTGCCGCTGATGGAGCGGGTGCCCGGCGGGGATTTCCTCTTCAACGTCGTGTTCGTCGTGGTCATCGTCGGCACCTTGGCGCAGGGGTGGACCATCGAACCCCTCGCGCGGCGTCTCGGGCTGGCCGTGCGGGAGCCGCCTGCGCCGCCGGTCACGCTCGAGCTCGGCGGCGCCGCCCCCATCGGGGCCGCCGTGCTCGACGTCTACCTGGAGCCGGAGAGCCGCGCCGTAGGCGTGAGCATCCGCGACTTGAACGTTCCCGAGGACGTCGTGATCGCGGCCGTTCTGCGTGACGGCAGGTTGGTGACGCCACGCGGCAGCACCGTCTTCCAAGCCGGCGATCACGTGTACCTCATCAGTTCCAGCAGCGAGACCGTGAGCGTTCCGGCGTCGTTCCGGTCACCAGTGCGGACCGCGGCCGCGGTGCCTGGGCCGCTCGACGC
>CAZOTV010000117.1:0-7859 GCA_964582795.1 uncultured bacterium | reverse complement strand
ATGGTGCGCCCGACAGGATTCGAACCTGTGACCTTTCGCTCCGGAGGCGAACGCTCTATCCGGCTGAGCTACGGGCGCGCAAGTAGACCCGGCGGGTCGTGCCCGACCACGCGGGGCCCTTTCGCGCGGCGCACGAGGGGTCGACGGCGCACGATCGGGCGAAGGGCAATATAGCACCGGTCGCGAGGCCAGGCAAACGCCGCGAACGTCGGAGCGCGCCTCGTCTGGTACACTCCGGGGCGTGCTTCGCGGCGATGACGGAGCGATGCGGTTCGGACCCCGCGCGGGTCGACCCGCGTCGTTCTCAAGAAGCTCATCGACCGCGAGGGAATCCTGACGTGCCATGCCAGCCGCCTTCCGGGGCGGCCGCCCGCACGGGCGTCACCGCGGGGAAGCCGCGCGAGTGCAGAACTGCCGGGAGGACGTACCTCGATGAAGTGGAATCGCCGAACCAACACCATCATTCTCTGGGCCATCTCCATCGGCCTGCTCGTCGGCATGGTGCTGACGTTCACGCCGAGTCTCGGCCTGTTCGGTGGTCAGGGCGCGAACGCGCAGGGCACGCCGCAGATGACCGTCAACGGCGAGACCGTCTACGAGGCGGACGTGCTTCGCATGCGCCAGAACTCCTTGTTCACCATCGTGACCGAGGGCCCCGTGGCCAGCGACCTCGAGCGCTTGCTGGTCGACGAGCTGGTGCGTCAGAAGGTCCTGAACCAGGCCGCGGCGCGTACGAACGTCTCCGGTGGCGACGTGAGTGCCGCCGTGAACGACTTCCGCGCTTCGCGCGGCGTCGAGGGCCGCGCCAACGACCAGGCGTACCTGCAGTTGATCGGTAGCGCCGGCTTCAACGACCAGACGTTCCGCGACTACCTGCGCGAGCAGCTGCGCGTTCAGGCGTGGGAGGAGCGTCTCACCGGTGACGTGAGCGTGAGCGACGCCGAGGTCGAGGGTTACTACCTGTCGCATACGGCCTCGTACCAGTCCGAGGAGCGCATCGAGGCGCGCCAGATCGTCGTCGACGACCTCGAACTGGCCCAGTCGCTTCGTCAGCGGGTGGTGGACGGCGAGTCGTTCGCCGACTTGGCCGCCGAGCACAGTCTCGAACTGGCTGACCGGCAGGGCGCATTGGGCAGCGCGGCCGGGGAGACGACCCCGCGGCCCGTCGGCCGACCGGCGCTCCCGACCGCGGTGGCGAACGCGGCCTTCGCGCTTCGCGGGCGCGGTCTCACGGAGGTCGTCGAGTCCAACCAGCGCTACTACCTGGTGCAAGTCGACGCGTACCTGCCGGCCGACACGTTGCCGTTCGAGGACGTCGAGGAACGCGTGCGTACCGACGCGGTCGAGGCGAAGCAGGCCGGCGTAGTCGAAGCCGAGCTCGAGCGGCTGCGCAGCGAGGCCGTCATCGAGTTCCCCGACACCAGCGTGCTTTCGTTCGACGATCCCACGGTCGCGACCGTGGGAGACGAGACGATCAAGGCGTCGGAACTCGACCGTGCGACGTACACCAACCCGCAGATCCAGCAGGCACTCTCGCCGCAGACCGCAGACCTGATCGTGGGCCTGTTCAAGCCCGCGGTCCTGAGCCAGTTGATCGACACCGAGCTTGCGTACCAAGGCGCGAAGGACCTCGACGTGGAGCTCGTCGGCACGCGAGCGGGCATCGCGCAGGCCGCGCTCAACTACGTCGCGCGTGACGCCGTTGCGGACGAAGACGAGATCGCGACGTACTACGAGGAGAACCGCGAGTCGTTCGTCGTCCCGGCCGAAGCGCAAGTGACGGCGTACCGGTTCGAGGACACGGCGGACGCCGCGGCGTTCCGCGCCGCGCTCCTCACCGGAGCGGACGCCCAGGTAGAGGCCGAAGCGCGCGATGCCGACATCGAGTCGTTCGGGAGGGTGCAAGAGGGCGAGCTCGAGACCGCATACGACACCGCCGTGTTCGACACGGAAGCCTGGGAGGCGCTGCCCGAGGGTGACCTCGAGGTCGGTGACGTCATCGTGGTCGAGGAGGAACTGCCGGCAGTGGACGAAGCGGGCGACGCCGGTGACGCGTCGGACGAAGAAGCGAGCGACGAAGCAGCGGCCGACGCTGGCGACGAAGCGGCGGCCGACGCCGAAGGCGCTCCTGACGCCGACGAGGCTGCGGCGGACGAGGCTGCGGCGGACGAGACCGCGGCGGACGAGACGGCGGCGGACGATGCCGCGGCGGGCGCGGACCAGCGCCCGCAGACGCGCGACGTGTACGTCGTGCTCGTTGCCGAGCGCACCCCGGAGCGCGTGCGCGCGCTCGAGGACGTTCGGTCGCAGGTGGTCGCCGCCGTTCTGGCGCAGGAGCGCCAGGACGCGCGCATGGCGTGGCTCGAGGACCTCCGCGCGTCGATCGAGGTGGTCGAGTTGACTGCTGCCGAAGCGGCCCCCGGGTCCGAAGCGGCGCCAGATGCGACGGACGGCGAGGACGGCGAGACGACGACCGAGGACGGCGGTGACGCGGCCGGTGACGCGGCCGGAGACGCCGCCGCCGGCGACGCGGAGGAGAGTGACGCAGCCGGCGACGCGGCCGGGTCCGACGCGGACGGTCCCGACACGAGCGGTGAGGACGACACGGAGCCGGAGACCGGGAACTGAGGCGAGCATGACGAACCAAGTAGGCGCCGATCGCAAGGGCGACGCGGCGCCCTGCCGCCGGGCGCTGTTGAGCGTGTCGGACAAGCGTGGCGTCGTGGCGTTCGCTCGCGGGCTGGTGGCGCTCGGGTACGAAGTGGTGTCCACCGGGGGCACGTTGAAGGCGCTCACCGACGAAGGCGTCCGGGCGGTGTCCGTTTCCGACGTCACCGGGTTCCCGGAGATCCTGGGCGGGCGCGTGAAGACGCTTCATCCGGCGGTGCACGGTGGCATCCTGGCCAAGCGCGAAGAGGCGCACCTGGCCGAAGCCGCCGCGCACGACATCGAGATGGTGGACGTGGTGGCCGTCAACCTCTACCCGTTCCGCCAGACGGTGGCGAAGCCGGACGTCACGTGGAGCGAGGCGCTCGAGCAGATCGATATCGGTGGCCCCACCATGGTCCGGGCCGCCGCCAAGAACCATCCCGCCGTGGTGGTCGTCGTCGATCCCGACGACTACGACAGCGTGCTCACGGACCTCGAGGCGGGAATGACGCCCGAGCGCAGGCGCGCGCTGGCCGTCAAGGCGTTCGCGCACACGGCGGCCTACGACGCGGCGATCGTGGCCTGGATGCAGCGCGACGAGCCGTTGCCGCGCTACCTTGGCGCCGCCATGGAGCGCGTCGAGGAGCTTCGCTACGGTGAGAACCCCCACCAGGTGGGCGCGCGCTACCGGGAGGTCGGCGTATCGGGCTTCTGGGACGCGGCCGTGCAGCACTCGGGCATGGCGCTCTCGTACCTCAACCTGTTCGACGCCGAAGCCGCTTGGCGCTTGGCGCACGACCTCGGCGAGGGTCGGGCGTGCGTCATCGTCAAGCACGCCAACCCCTGTGGAGCGGCCGTGGGCGAGGACTTGGCCGGCGCGTACGCCAAGGCGTTCGACGCCGACCCGAAGTCCGCCTTCGGAGGGGTGGTCGCGTTGCCAGGCGTGGTCGACGAGGCGTTGGCGCAGGCCATCGTCGCCAACCCGAAGGCCGACGTGCTGCTGGCGCGCGGCTACGAGCCGGAGGCGCTCGCCCTGTTCGCTCGGAAGCGCAAGAACATGCGCGTGCTCGAGGTCCCGGCGCCACGACGGCGGGCCCTGGAGTGGCGCCGGGTCGACGGTGGGTTCCTGGTGCAGCAGCCCGACCGCGTCGGTCTTGACCGGAGCGCCTGGCGCGTGGTGACGAGGAAGCAACCTACGGACGAGCTGTGGCGCGACGTCGAAGTCGCGCAGTTGGTGTGCGCAGCGACGTCTTCGAACGCCATCGTGCTGGTGGCGGGTGGGTCGGCCGTCGGAGTCGGCGCCGGCCAGCAGAGCCGGGTGGACGCCGTCGAGATCGCCGCGAAGAAGGCAGACGGACGCGCCGTGGGTGGTGTGTGTGCGTCGGATGCGTTCTTCCCGTTCCGCGACGGGCTGGACGCTGCCGCGGCGGCCGGCGTGAGCGTGGTGGTGCAGCCAGGCGGCTCGATCGCCGACGAGACCATCGTCGGCGCCGCCGATGAACTCGGCCTCGCCATGGTGATGACGGGAGAGCGTCACTTCCGCCACTGACGCGGCACTTCACATCGGCATACAAGATGTGGTATTCGCGCTCCGGCGTCACCCCATGGGTGGTGCCGGAGCGCCGTTCCGATGCTTGAAGGTGCGCCGACGCGGGTGGTAGGCTGCGGTCCGAACGCAGGCGCGTGGAGGCGGTGTTCGCCCGGCTGGAGACGTCGAAGCTCGGGTTGTGATCGAATCGACCCATCCCCCGCATCTCGTACCTGCTAAGATCGACGGCACAACATCTGGTACCTGAATGCGCTCGGCAGTAAGGACCACGGCCCCCGGCGGACAACGCACCGTCACGGGCGGCACGGACGACGCGCGCAGCACCCAGATCGGCCACCTACCGCGCCCGGGCGGCGCACCATTGGGGAGGAGAACCGTGGCGAAGCCAGCAGCACCCACCGGACCCGAAGGCGCAGGCGCCTTCCAAGATCATGCGGTCGCCATCGCCCGCAGGCAGTACTTCCAGGAGGGTGACGCTTCGGTTCAAGACATGTTCCGGCGGGTCGCGAACTGGGTCGCGGGCCCGGAAGCCCCGGAGCAGCGCGAGGGGGCCGCGCAGCGCTTCTACGACCTGATGATGGGGCAGCGTTTCTGTCCGGGCGGGCGCGTGCTCGCCGGCGCCGCGACCAGCCACGGCAACGTCCTGAACTGCTTCGTACAGGACGGACGACCCGAGACGCCGGGCTCGGACGACTGGGTGCTGCATCTCGC
Source organism: uncultured bacterium (assembly GCA_964582795.1). GTDB lineage: Bacteria > Deinococcota > Deinococci > Deinococcales > Trueperaceae > CAZACZ01. The sequence continues at coordinate 2,950 of CAZOTV010000117.1, read as the reverse complement.
GACGAAGCTCGCGCTCGTCACCAAGGTCGGTGGCGGCAACGGCCTGAACCTCGACCCCATCGCGCCCAAGCGGGCGTTCGATGGCCGCGTCGGACGCGTCTACCTGACCATCGACGATGACCACCCCGATTACCGTAAGGTTCGCACCGGCACCTTCCTGGACCTGGTGCGAGGCGAGATGGTCACGCGCGGTTACCGCGCGGCGCAGTTCGTCGAGAAGGGCGACGCGCCCTCGGGCGTCATGGTGCGGCGTGTCGCCGACTCGGTCGACGACATCTGGCTCGCCGCCGGCGACATGGCGCGCGGGCTCCTGAGCGGGGAAGACGTCCTCGTCGACCTCTCCGACCTGCGCGCAGAAGGCACGCCGGTGAACGGATCGGGCGGCACGTCCAGCGGCCCGTCCAGCTTCGCCGTCGAGGTCTACGACAACTTCGCGGTCTGGGCCGGACTCGGCGGGGCCGAGCACGCCGGGCCGATCGCGACGCTGCGCTACATCTTCGCCCCGACGCTGCGCGCCATCCGCCAAGGCGGCACGCGCCGCGGCGCCGGCATGGCCACCCTCAGCATCACGCATCCCGACGTGCACGACTTCATCACCGCGAAGGACCTGGAGCGTGAGCAGTCCGAGGGCGACATCAGCACGTTCAACATCTCGGTGTTGGTCACCGACGCGTTCATGCAGGCCTCGCAGCAGACGGACCGAGGCGGCGTGTTGTGGGAGATCGCTCGCCATGCCTGGGCCACCGGCGAGCCGGGCCTGATCTACATCGACCGCATCAACGAACACAACGCCATGCGCGCCGGCATGGGCGACATCCTGTCCACCAACCCATGCGGCGAGATCCCGCTGTACCCCGGCGAACCATGCGACTTGGGCGCCATGAACCTGGCCGCCTACGTGCATCACGCCGGCAGCGGCTTGCAGGGCTTCGACTTCGACACGTTCACCGCCGACGTGAAGACCTGCGTGCGGTTCCTCGACAACGTGCTGGACGTCAACCGTTTCGCGCTGGAAGACAACCGCGAGATGAGCATGAAGCTGAGGCGCCTCGGCTTGGGCGTGATGGGCATGGCCGACGCCCTCATCCGCATGGGATACGGCTACGACAGCGAGGAGGGCCGCGCCGCCGTCGACGCCATGATCTCGACCCTGCGTGACGCCGCCACCGAAGCGTCCGAGGAGCTGGCGCAGGAGCGCGGGGCCTTCCCGATGATCGACGACAGCGACCTGGACGTTCCGCGGCGCAACATCGCCGTGCTGACCGTCGCCCCGACCGGTACGACGTCGATGTTGATGGGCGTGTCGTCGGGCGTCGAGCCGGTGTTCGCGCCGTTCGTGTACCGCAAGATCGGCACCGAGTACCACGCCCTCATCCACCCGTTGTTCCAGGAACTGCTCGACCGGCACGAGCCGCACCCCGACTACTACAAGGACGGCGCCTGGGACTGGGAGAAGGTCGTCGGTGAGGTACAGGCGAACCACGGCTCGGTGCAGGGTCTCGAGTTCGTGCCCGCCGCCGTGCGCGACGTGCTGCGCTGCGCGCACGACATCGCGCCGGCCGACCACGTGAGGATGCAGGGCGTCGTGCAGCGCGCCTTCGACGGCGGCAAGAAGGTCGCGAACTCGATCTCGAAGACGATCAACCTTCCCAACCACGCCACCGTCAGCGACGTCTACGACGCCTACGCGCTGGCGTTCGCCACCGGCTGTAAAGGCATCACCGTGTACCGGGACGGCTCGCGCGAGTTCCAGGTGCTGTCCACGTCGTCGGAGAAAGGCGGCAAGCAGGCGGAGAAGGCGGTCCAGCAGCCGGTCGTCGAGCAGCCCGCGGTCGTCGCCGCAGCCAGCGACGCCGTCGCCGTGAGCATGGCGGCGGGCGCCGCCAACGACGCCGCGTCGGGCGGCGGCGTCACGGCGCAGGGCCCAGGCAGTGCCGGCGCTTCCACGGGCGGCGGCGCCTTCCTCGGCTCCGGCGCGAACGGCGCCGCGCACCACGACCATGCCGCGCGCGCGGCGGGACCGGACGCGAACGGTGCGGTGGGCGGAGGGAACCAGGCGAACGCCTCAGGTGGAGTCCGGAACCAGGCGAACGGCGCTCCGGCCGCACGCAGTGATTACGACCGCCTGCCCGGTGAACCGCTGTTCGACCGGCCGGTGCGCCTGTCGGGCTTCACCGACGCGGTGAAGCTGATGATGCCGACCGGCGAGAAGCGCGGCTTCTACGTGACGGTGAACAAGCAAGACGGCTTGCCGTCCGAGGTGTTCATCGTGTCCGGCAAAGGCGGCGACGAAGCCAACGCCGACAGCGAGGCCCTAGGGCGCGTGGTGTCGATCGCGCTGCAGTACGGCGTGCCCGCCGAGGCCTTGGTGAAGACCCTGCGCGGCATCAACGGCGGCATGTACGGCACCTACCACGGCCGCATGGTGGCCTCGAAGGCCGACCTGCTGGCGGTGGCGCTCGAGACCGCCGGCGTCGACAACGTCCTCAACCGCGGCAAGGCATGCCCCGACTGCGGCGCCCCCCTGCGCTTCGAGGAAGGCTGCCAGAAGTGCGAGAGCTGCGGCTACAGCAAGTGCGGATGAGCTAGCGTTCGTCGAGGCCATCCAACGACGAAGTCGGCCCGCGGCGCTCAGCGCCGCGGGCCGTTCACGTTCGGGCTGCAGGCGCGGCGTCTCGGTTCGTACGTGGCCCACGCCGGTCGCGGCATGGTCCTAGACTCGGGGCATGATTCGCATCAAGCGGGTGTACGAGCCTGTGACAGACGACGACGGCGTGCGTGTCCTGGTCGACCGCCTGTGGCCGCGCGGCGTGCGGCGGGAGGACGCGAAGCTCGACTGGTGGGCGAAGGAGGTGGCGCCGAGCGACGCGCTCAGGCGCTGGTTCCACGCCGGCGAGGGGCGCTTCGAAGCGTTCCGCGAGCGCTACGAGGCCGAGCTGGAGGGCAACGA
>CAZOTV010000116.1:0-7894 GCA_964582795.1 uncultured bacterium | reverse complement strand
CTCCCGCCCCGACCACGCAGGCGGGATCTCCTTCCGGGAGGTCCCGCCGTTCTCGTCGTGTCGCGATGATGCCCTAGGTCGCTGGCCAGGTGACCAGGGGGTCTGGCCAGGTGACTTGGGCCTCAGACCAGGTGACCGTGGAGCCGGGAGGCCGGACCCCCGACCCCCAGAGATCCCGCCTCGCGGTTCAGGACTCGGGCTCCAGCGCTCGGGTTTCCAGCCCAAACGTCTCGCGTCAGGATCCGACGACGATCACCGTCACCTCACCCGGTCCGTGCACGCCGGTGGTGAGCGTCAGCTCGATGTCGGCGCTCCGGCTAGGACCGGTGACCAGCGTCAGAGCACTCGGACCCGCCGTCACCGCGCTCCTCGAGCGCCGGGCCGCCGCACCGAATTGGCCCACTGCTGCGACGTCCGACTCGGAGCGCGCCAGGGCGAGGGCCTCGGCCAACGTGGGACGGATGCGCTCGGCGGCCAGCAGGACCACGTGGTGCTCCACCAGCAACCCTGCGCGCCGGCCCGCTCGGCTCGAGAGCACGACGCTGCCGACATCGGCAGCAGCCGTCACGGCCCCGGTGACGCCGATCTTCGCGTCTGCTGCATCGGCGACGACGGCCCAGCCGTTGTCGCCGACGACCCGCTCGACCACCGCGTCGGCGGAGAGCGCGACCGGGATGGATCCGACACCCCCGCCTGTCGCGTCTTCTGCCGACGTCACGATCCGAGCGATCTCATCTCGCGCGGCCGCCTCGTCGGGCGCCAGGCGCACGGCCATCCCGGCCGCTCGCGCGGCGAGTTCGAACTGAACGCGGAGCTCGTCAGCGTCCCATGTCGTTCGGAGTTCGGGCGGATCGGGCGGCAACAGGACCGGGTCCGTCGGCGCGCGGTGGAGTGCGCTTCGGAGGCGTGCCAGGAACGCGTCACGATCCATGATCGTCCCCGCTGAAGACCCCTCGGTGGGCGCCTGCGCCCACGCCTCCCACGTCCGTTCGCGCCGCACGTGACGGCGTCTCCCCCGCCAACTCCTCGCGCCACATGCGCCGGAACGACCGCTTCGCCGGCGCCGGGAAGTCGCGCTCGGCCAGCCAGCGGCCCAGGACCGGCAGCCAGGCGCCACGCAGGTACCCGTCATCGGCCAACGCCTGCGCCGCCCAGCGCGCGCCGGCGGTCGTCGCCTCGTAGAGCGCAGGATGCGCCGTGAGGTAACCGAAGCCGGCCAGCGCGGGGCGTTCCCCTGGCAAGGACATGCCGCGCTGGACGCTGCGTTTGCGGTGCTCGACGAGCAGGTCGGGGATGGGGATCTTGACCGGGCAGACTTCGCCGCAGGCGCCGCAGAGGCTGCTGGCCTGGGGAAGCTTGCTGGTGCGCTCGAGCCCCAGCAGTCCAGGGTCGAGGATCGCCCCGATCGGGCCGGAGTAGACCCAACCGTAGGCATGACCCCCGACGTGGCGGTAGACCGGACAAGCGTTCAGACAGGCGCCACAGCGGATGCAGCGGAGCGCGTCGCGCAGCTTCGGGTCGGCCAGCACCGCGCTTCGGCCGTTGTCGACCAACACGACATGCAGCTCGTCCGGACCGTCCGGTTCGCCCTCGCGCCGCGGGCCCTCGAGGATCGACACGTAGCTGCTCGCGCGTTGGCCGGTGGCGCTGCGCGGCAAGAGCGCCAGGAAGGCGGGAAGGTCGGCGCGGCGCGGGATGAGCTTCTCGAACCCCACCACCGCCACGTGCACGCGCGGCACGCTCGTGCTGAGGCGGATGTTGCCCTCGTTCTCCACCAGCACCACGCCACCGGACTCGGCCACCAGGAAGTTCGCGCCGGTGATGCCCATGTCGGCCTCGAGGAAGCGCTTGCGTAGCTCAGCCCGCGCGGCCGCCGTGAGCGCCTCGACGCTGGCGTCCGGTGGCGTGCCGAGGCGCTCGTGGAAGAGCGCCGTGATCTGCTCGCGCGTCTTGTGGATGGCGGGTCCGATGATGTGGCTCGGCACGTCGTCTTCGAGTTGCAGGATGTACTCGCCCAGGTCGGTCTCGTACGGCGTGATGCCGGCGGCGGAGAGGGCGGCGTTGAGGCCGGTTTCCTCCGACACCATGCTCTTGCCTTTCACCACCGAGCGCGCGCTCCGTTCCTGCGCGAGCCGAACGACGATGGCGTTCGCCTCGGCTGCGTCGGAGGCGAAGTGGACGTGGCCACCGGCGGCCTCGAGCGCGTCGGCGAAGCGCTCGACGTAGACATCGAGGTGCTCGAGCGTGTGCGCTTTGACGGCCGCGCACACCGACCGCAGCTGCTCGAACTCGGGGTACTCGGCGACCGCCGCCGCGCGCTTGGAGATGAACTGCGTCGTGGCGCGCCCCATCGCCAGCGCGAGGCGCTCGTCGTCCAGGGCCGCGCGCGCGTTGGACTCGAAGCGGTCGGTGGTGACCTTCATGGCGACGTCGTTCCCGGCTCGCGCCTGGCGCCGCGTTCGGTTTCGCGTTCGGTTCGGGTCGCGGCAGTGTGCGTAGCGCCGCCTCGCGCCGCCTTACCGCGGCGCCGCTCGACGCCCCGCCAGAGCAGTTCGGCCAAGTGCACGACCTCGGGGCCACCACCCTCACGACGCAGCGTGCCGGCGAGCTGCATCAGGCACCCGCCGTCGAGCGACGTAAGCACGGTCGCTTCCGCAGCGCGGATGTCGCTCGTCTTGGTGCGCGCCATGGCGGCGCTGATCTCGGGCATCTTCACGCTGAACAGACCGCCGAACCCGCAGCAGACCTCTGCTGACGGGCTCTCGATCAACTCCGCTCCGCTGGCGCGCAAGAGCGCGCGCGGCGACTCCTTCACGCCCAGCCACCGCAGTGCGTGGCATCCGTCGTGATACGTCACGCGTTCGCCCGACAAGTCGGCGCCGACGTCCTTCACCCCGAGCACGTCGATCAGGAACGTCGCCAGGTCATGCGTGCGGCCCGCCAGGTCGCGCGCGCGAGCGTAGTGCGTGGCGTCCTCCGCCAGGAGTTCGGGGTAGTGCGCCACCACCATCGAAGCGCACGAACCGGTCGGGAGCACCACCGCGTCGGCGCCCTCGAACACGTCCAGATGGTGGATCGCCGATGCCCGGGCAGCGTCATGATGGCCTGCGTTGTAGGCCGGCTGGCCGCAGCAGGTCTGCTCGGCCGGGAAGTCCACGTCCACCCCGAGGTGGCGCAGGAGCCGCACGGTGGCGACGCCGACGTCGGGGAACAGCTGATCGACGAGACAGGTAGCGAACAGAGCGACGCGCAACGGCTTGGCTCCCCTCCGGGGTGGCGACGAAGCGAAGTGACCGGACTTGCCGCGAGTATACGAGTGCTGAAGGGCGTGGTCGCCTGGCGGGCGCGGTCATGTGCCGGGCGCGGTCCTCTGGCGGGCAAGGTCGTCCAGCCGGCACGGTCATCTGCCGGGCGCGCACGCGACCGACCGTCAGTCGCTCGCCCCTTCCAGAACCGCCAGCGTGCAGCGCGACACGCACACCAACCGCTGCGATGCGTCCCGGATCTCCACCGACCACACTTGCGTTCTCCGGCCCCGATGCAGCGGCGTCCCGACGGCGGTGATCACACCTTCCCGGACGGGGCGCAGGTGGTTGGCGTTGATCTCCAGCCCCACCACGCGGGCGCCGGCCGCCGCGGCCGCGACGCCGGCGCCGATGCTCGCCACCGTCTCCGCCAGGGCCACCGAAGCGCCGCCGTGCAGGATGCCGTACGGTTGATGATGCGCCGATGTGACCGGCATCGTGGCCACCACCCGTTCCCCGGTCGCCTGCTGAACCGAGATCCCGAGCGTGGCCATGAGCGTGTTCGGCATGGTGCCCAGGAACGAGGCGGGATCATCGTCCGGGACGTGATGCGCGCTGCGGTGCTCGTCGTGCGGCGTCTTCGCGTCGGGCTTGCTCCGTGCGCCTGCCATGTCGCAGGATACGTTGGTGCCGACGCGTGGAGGAACCGGCGCGAACGGAACCCGAGTCGACCATGACGAACCGTCCCCCCACTCCTAGCACCTCCCCGCCGGCGCACCGGTCTTCACGGTCGCGTAGGTGGGCGCCATCGCGCGCGTTCGCCATCGCCGCCACGTTGGCGCTGGTCGCGGCCGTCGGCCCGGCCGTGCTCTTCCGGCTGGCGCAGTTCGGCCAACAGCCACCGGACCGGCTGCCGCTCGCCGCGGCGCTGCTGTTCGGCGTGTTGCTCGTTGGGCCGCTGGTGGAACTACTGGGGGGCACGGCGCCGCGTATGCGGCCCGGGTTGCTGGCCGTCTTCGCGGTGCTGGCGATCGGCTCGCTGATGGCACTGACGCTCACGCCGTTCGGGGATGCCCGTCACGCGCTGGCGCCGGCCGCGGCCGTCGTCGGGGCGGCCGTGCTCGGGCTTCCGGGGTTCGCGCCTGCGGGACGCCGTCGCTTCGTGGCCGCGGCCGCCGTCTACGTCGCCTGCACCTTGCTGGCCAACTTCACGCTCGATTCGTTCCTCCCCATCGGTAACTTCCTGCTGCTGAACGTCGGCACGCTGTTCTTCGGCATCACGTTCACGCAGCGCGACCGCATCCATCCGTACGGGCGCCGCGCGGTCTACGGCGTGATCGTCACGGCGGCGGTGGCGAACGTGGCGCTCTCGGCGTCAATCGCTACCCCGTTGCGCTACGTGGTCGTGAGCTTCGTGACCATCCTGCTGGCGGAGAGCGCCGATACCGAGGTGTACCAGCGGCTGATCCGCCGCCGCTGGTTGACGCGCGTGGCGGCCTCGAACGCCGTGAGCGCACCGCTCGACACGCTGGTGTTCACCTTGGCGGCGTTCTGGGGCGAACCGTTCGCGACGCCCGCCTGGCTCACACAGGTGATCGTCACGGACGTGCTGGTGAAGTACTCCGCCGGGATGGCGGCGGCGATGGGGATGCTGGCGTTGCTGCGTTCGCTGGCGTCGACGCGCGGTCCGGACGCGGACGGCGGTGAGGCAACGCACGAGGCGCTGACGCGCGCCTGATCGAACGAAGCGCGAAGCCGCCCGCCTGGTAGGCTCGCGGCCAAGGCGGCGGCGTCCGTCCGAGCCTTGACGCGAGCGCGGCGCGTCGCCGCGAGAGGAGCATCATGCCCACCCCTACGTTCGAGGACCTGCCCGGCCTGGTCGGGAGCACGTTCGGGCCGTCGCCGTTTCGCACCATCGACCAGGCGCGCATCGACGCCTTCGCGGCCGCCACCGACGACCCGCAATGGATTCACGTCGATCCCGCCCGCGCGGCCGACGGACCGTTCGGGACCACCGTCGCCCATGGCTACTTGACGTTGGCGTTGTTGATCCCCATGATCGGCGACCTGGATCTGTATCCGGAAGACGTGCGCCTGGTCGTGAACTACGGCCTCGACAAGCTGCGCTTCCCGGCTCCCGTGCCGTCCGGCTCACGCGTGCGGCTGCGCGCGACGCTGCAGCGGGTCGAGCCGAAAGGCGAGGGCCGCCTGTTGCTCGGCCTGAGGTGCGAGGTCGAACGCGAAGGTTCGGACACGCCCGTGCTGGTGGCCGACGCGCTTCATCTCCTGGTGCGCGACTGAACCCACGCCCGCCCCGGGGCGACTGCCGAAGCTTCGCTCGTGCGCGCCTGCGGCAGGGATCAGGCCCGAACCGGCGGTGGTCTGGCGCCGCGCCGGCGCTCTAGCTCGTCCGCTCGAGCAACCGCGCGATCCCCAGCGACAGCTCCTCCTCGCCCGGCCGCGTGACCACCATCAAGCCCACCGACAAGCCGGTGGCCGGATCGTCACCCGCCGGCACGCTGACAGCGGGAGAAGCGAGCACGTTGAACGGCGTGGTGTTGCGGAGGATAGCCGCGTTCGCGCGGAAGTACGCCTCGTCCTGCGCGAGGTCCGCGATGCGCGGCGGCAGGATCGGCAGTGTCGGAGCGAGGATGGCGTCGACCCCGGCCAACTCGGGCCAGAAGCGCTTGCGAAGGTCAGCGCGAGCGTACCCGAGCCGGATGTAGTCCGACGACGGCCGTTTCGCGAACTCGTGGATGCGCGCGGTGACGCGCGGGTCCATGTCGGCCGCGCGGTGGGTGAGCTCGTCTTCGTACAGAGCCCACGCTTCGTGGCTGGCGAAACTACCGTACTTGCGGTACAGGGCGGGAACCTCGGCCAGCAGCGGAAGCTCGGCAACGCGCACCTCGTGCCCCATCGCCTCGTAGCGCGCCAACGCCGCGTCGTACACGCTGCGCACGGCAGGGTCCAGGTCGTCGGTCATGAGCGTGGTGGGCGCCAGCAGTACGAGTCGATCGGGCGCCTCCGCCAGCTCCCGGTGCGACTCCGCCGCCATCGCAAGGTAAAGCGCCCAGGCGTCATCGCAGGTGCGTGCCAGCGGGCCTAGGGTGTCGAGGGTCGTGGAGAGCGGAACGGCTCCTCCCGTCGGAAGCTTGCCGTCGGTGGTCTTGAGCCCCACGATGCCGTTCGCGGATGCGGGGATGCGCACGCTTCCCCCCGTGTCCGACCCGACGCCGGCCGCGGCCAGGCCCAGCGCGACCGCCACGCCGGTGCCCGAGGACGAGCCCCCGGGCACACGGTCCGGGTCGCGGGCGCAGCCCGGCGTGCCGAAGTGCGGGTTGATGCCGATGCCCGAGAACGCCAACTCGGTCATGTTCGTCTTCCCCACGAAGACCGCGCCGGCGGCGTCGAGCCGCGCTGCCACGGGCGCGTCCTCGACGGCCGGCGGCCGCTCGGCCAACACGCGCGACCCCGCCGCGCTGACCTCACCGGCGGTGTCGAGCAAGTCCTTCACGGCGATCGGCACGCCTTGCAGCGGACCGGTGTCGATGCCGGCCTCGAACTGGCGCTTCGCGCGATGCGCTTGCTTGCGCGCCCGCTCGGCCGTCACGACGCGGTACGCCAGGCGCCCTTGCGGATGCGTAGCGACGGCGTCTAGGTACGTCTCGGTGACGGTGACGGGGTCGAGCGAGCCGTCGCGGTACGCGCGGGCGAGCTCCATGATCGTCAGCGTGGTCGGGCTGGTCAGGTTCTTCGGGGCGCTTCGACTGTCGGGCGTCGGGGACGAGGCATCGGCTGCCATGGGGCACTCTACCGCGTGGTCCGGCTCGACCCGGCCGCGGTAGAGTGACCCCATGCAGCGCACGCGCGCAGAGCTAGAAGCGATGAGCCAAGAGGACCTGGTGAACCGCGTCCTCGAACTGCAAGACATGCTACGCGAGGGCCTGGCCGTGCGCGATTCGCTGCACGCCGTCCTGAACAAGGTGCTCGCCGCCAAGGCCGACGAGGTCGCGCGGTTCGCCGACGCGCCCGACGGCACCCTCGACCCCGAGGAGCTCGAGCTCAAGCGGGCGTGGGCGGCCGCCCGCCACGCGCTGTCGAACCCCACCGGGGCGGCGCGGAAGCGGGCGGCGGAAGGCTGACGGGCGCCTCCGAACGCGACCGAGCGAGATCTAGCCGGCGCGGCGGTCCTCGTCGAAGCGGCGCGACCACTCCTCGTGGATCTTCGGGTCGTCGTGGCGCTCGCTGAACACCAGCGCGTGGCCGTCGGGGTCGGTGACCTGCAGCTCGCGCGTGTTCCAAGGCGTGACCCGCGGCTCTGTGATCGTGGCTAGGCCGTAGCTGGTAGCGGCCTTGGCGCGTTCGAACAGGGCCGTCACCTCGCCATCGGCATCGAACTGCAAGGCCGATCTGGGATGGGCCGCGGCTGCGGCTGCGTCCGCTGTCGCCGCCGAGTCCTGCGTGCGCGGAACCAGCATGATGTCCTGGTACTTGCGGCGCCGTAGGTGCACCATGACGAGTGTGCCGTCGGGCCCAGGCATCGAGAACATGTCGCCGAAGCCCAGTGCGGTCACGTACCAGTCCCTCGAGCGTTCGAGGTCCGCGCATTCGAGTCGCGCGAACATCGGCATCGGGTAGACCTCGAAGCC
>CAZOTV010000115.1:0-7989 GCA_964582795.1 uncultured bacterium | reverse complement strand
GAGAAGCACCATCGCCCCGGCCAAGCGGGACCACGGTAGCGGTGGAGTCTGCATGGTCGAACCCTATCAGGGATGCACGGTGGCAAAGGGTGATGACGAGAAACGCGTCCCACTGCGTCCAGGCTCACCTCAAGGCAAGCACGACGACCTCGTCCCCCACCCGCACCGTCCCCCCGCCGTCGTGCACCAGGTACTGCCCGAAGAGCACTGCCTTGCCTTCCTTGCGGTACTCGGCGAGCGTCGCGAGCGGTTCGGTACCGACGGCGGCAGTGGCCTGGTCGGTGGTGGTCACGACGCACCGTCCGGCGGCTTTCACGACCCGGAACGAAACGTCGTCGATCCGGACCTGGCGCCAACCGTCCTCTTCGTACGGCGTGGTGCCGGCAACCACCAGGTTCGGCCGGAACCGGTTCATCGGAAGTGGGTCGGCTCCGCGCGCCAGCAGCCTGCGGTTCAGGTCGGCGAGCGACCCTTCACCGATGAGGAGGAACGGGAAGGCGTCGGCGAACGCCACCCGGTCGTCGGGGTTGCCGTACCCCTCGCGTACCGGACGCTCCGACTCCTCAGGGAAGTACGCCAGGTCCAGCGGGCCGTCCGCGTCCTTGGCGAGGAACGCCGTGAGCCAGGCCTGCACCTCGCCACCGTGGACGAGGGCGGGAACGTCATCGGACCACACGCGCACGTCGCGCTGCGTGGCCCGTTCCGGCGCCAACGGCACGGGAACGTCGGGCATGCCGGGGGCGGATAGCACCAGCGCGTCGTCCTCGAAGCGTGGCCTCACGAGGCACAGACGGGCCACCTGACGTTGCGACACGAAGCGCCCATCAGCATCGATCACCATCCAGCGGCGGTCGTGCCGGAAGCCCGTGCGGTCGAGTTCGGCGGCGTCGAGCGCGATGCCGGCGGCGCCCTTCACGGGATAGACGTGGATGCTGGCCACGGTCATGCGCGTTTGGCCTTCGGAGACGCGACCCGTACCGCCTCGGCCAGTAGCGGCGCCCGGAGATCGGGTGTGGGCGGGCGCGCGGGCCAGCGAGTGGTCCGGTGAATGGGCCAGCGGGTGGGCCGGCGAGTGGGCCGAGTCTGCCATGCGAACCACCATACCGCCGGCGCGCAGGTTGCCCCGGGCTTGCCGGCAGCGCCGGCGATACCGGTGCACGTGGTCGACAAGTGCGATCGGCGAACGGGGCCGGGGGTGGTGTCGACAAGCGGTGTCGACTCGTATGGCCGACGAGCGGAGTCGGCGTGCCGTGTCGGCGAACGGGGCCTGCGAGGGTGCATTCGGTCATCCCACCGGCCGCCATCTCGACGGTAGGCTTCCACCATGAACGGCGACGCGAAGGCGACCCTCCGGCGGTGGGCTCGCGCGCTCGTACTGGCCGCGTCGATCGGCCCGATGCTCGCGGCTTGCTCCACCAGCGCCGTAACGCCAGGCACGCGTGACGCCGGCGTCTCCGCCACGCTTCTGCAGGAAGTGAACGCTGCTCGCGCTTCGAGGCGATCGTGCGGAAGCCAGGCGTTCCCGGCTGCCGCGCCACTCACGCTCGAAGGCCGGCTCACGGCAGCTGCGGAGGCGCACAGCCAAGACATGTTCGACCACGGGTTCATGTCCCACACGGGCTCGGACGGGAGCAGCGTGGTCGACCGCGTCGAGCGGCAAGGCTACACCTGGTCCGCACTGGCGGAGAACGTCGCGGCCGGGTTCCCCTCGCCCGAGAGCGTGGTGGCAGCGTGGCTCGGCAGCCCCGGGCACTGCGCGAACATCATGAACGCCGCCTACACGGAACTCGGAGCCGGCAGCGAAGGGGTGTACTGGACGTTGGTGTTCGGTCGGCCACGGTAGCGGGCGACCGCCGTGAGCACCGACCACGACGCATCCGTTACCGCGACTGCCGCCCGTCACTCACCGTCGACGGGCAGCTCGAACGCTACGCGCCCAAGCTCGACGCCATCGACCACGACGCTGGCTTCGACCGTACCGGAAACGTCGGCATGTGGCCGCCAGAAGCCGTTCCAGTCGTAGCCGTTACCGCTCGTGAGGGTCACCCGTTCGTCGCCGACGAGAAGCACCACACCGTCGGCGTGGAACCACGTGCGCAGATGGACGTCGAAGTCTCGGCTCGGAACGACGCGCGCTGCGTCGAACGTGAACAGGGGCTCGTCGACGATCTCGAGGGTCAGGTCCTGCGACACGGAGCGTGCCGCTTCTTGCGTCGCGTCTCGGGCCGCCCCTTCACTCGCCGAGGCAGCCGCTTCACCGTCGGGCCCCGTCGCGCGCACGCGCAAGGTGGCGGGACCGGCTTGGAGGGTCGTCGGCAAGCGGACGACCACCGCCCACCGAGACCCGACGTTCACCATCGGGACCGTCGCCATCACGACGCCCGTCGGCTCTCCGGCAGGTCCATCCGCTCGGCCGTTGGCCAGTACCTCGACCACGACGTCCGTCGCGTTGCCCGTCACGAGCGCTTGCACCGTGACGTCGGCGCCGGCGGGTGCGGCGCTCGGATCGACGCGGGCGAGCATCACGAGCGAGTTGCCCGCGAACGTCGTGATCCGCTCCGGCGGAGGCGCCCCCGCGCCGACGACGACGGGCGAAGGGCGCTCGCCTTCGCGTACCGTCACCGACACCGGTTCGGTCGTGGCGCGGTAGCGCGCCGGCAGCGCAGATGGATCGGGCGCGACCGTGTACGCACCGGGAACGAGCCCGGTGACCGTGGCGTTGCCGCGGCCGTCGACGCGGATCGTGCGCCGCACGGGCCCGTCGACCACGACGCCGCCGAACGCGATCCCAGGTTCGCTAGCGGAACGAAGGCCGTCGCCATCGACGTCGTCGAACAAGGCGACGCCCAAGGACGACACCGGCACGAACGGCAGGTCCACCTGCTGGCGGCTGTCTTCCGTCACCTCCAGCAGCGGCGCCATCGCCGCGTCCGTCCCGGTCGGCTTGCCACCGACGAAGTACCAGCGGTGCGTGCCCGAGGGCACGCGGATCTCGTAGCGCCCGGCGTCGTCGGTGACGGCTGCTTCTCCGCCAAGGCGCACCTCGAGTCCGGCCACGATCGCTTCGTTCGGGTCGTATTGGCCGTCGAGGTCACGGTCGACGTACGCCGTGCCCGACACCGCGCCGCCACGTCGGCCGCCGAACAGTCCGACGACCGGGTCCGGCGTGTCGAACGGAAGCGAGAAGGTATAGCCCAGGCGCACCAGGATGGCGTGCCTGAGCGGCGTGAGGCCGGTGAGCAGGCCAGATTGGGAAGATACGGAGTAGCCGCCTGTCAGGCTCAAGCCCGTGACGGCGAGGTCGCTCACTTCGACGGCGAGGGACACGCTCTCGTCCCGCCGGGTCGTTCCCGCGCCGAGGCTGACCTCACGCTCGTACGCCAGGCGGCTCGCAACGTCCTCGCGCCACCGATGGAGCCAGGAGGCCTCCCACTGCGAAGCCCATGCGGGAACTCCTCCGGGATCGCGCGGACGCTCCCAGTCGTACTCCACCGCGAAGCGGAAGGAAGCCGAACGACCGAGGTCGAAGCGCGCGTCCAGGTCCAGTTCCCAGCTCTCAGCCGGGTCGTCCGCCCGTTCCACCGCGCCACCGTCCGGGGTGAGATGCGCGCGCTCGTAGGCGGCCGACGCGGACACGCTCAACCCTGCAGCGCTCATGTTGGCGCTCGCATGGACGGCCGAGCTCGGTTCGACGTCGCCGCGCAGGACGCCCGTGTAGAGGTACCCCAACGACACACCGAAGCGAACCGCCGGGGTCCCGAAGCGGAACGACATCGCGGGGAGCACACCGAACACCGCGTCCCCTTCCCCGCCGGCGCCGGCGGTCGTCCGGTACAGACCTGTCACCGATGCGCGCGCTCCCGGCCCGAACGCGGTGTCGACCGTGACCGAGTTCCGCCACTCGGTGGTGGCAGGGGTCAGTTGAAGGGAGGTCGACGCGCGCACGCCGAACGGCGCCGTCGAGCGCAACCCACCACTGAGGCCGATGTTGTGCAGGCCCGCGAGCGGCACGCCCGAGTAGCTCTGCGTCACGTCGAACGCTTGCGTCTGCCAGGTCAGGCTCTCGTGGAGGCCGGCGTCTACGCGGTACACGCCGTCGCTGGAAGTGCCGACGAGGTCCGTTCCGAGGCCGAGCACCAGTCCTTCTCCCAAGGCTGTGCGGTACCAGGCCCCCACACCGTCGTGTCGGGCGCCCTCGACGAGACGGGTACGAGCCGAGACCTGCAGGTCGAGTTCGGGCCGTTGACTGGCGGCAAGGACGGAGACGCCGAACGCGCGGCCGGTGTTCGTCGGCGTGGCGTTCGCGCCGCCGGAGACGCGCCAGTTCCCGATGAGGCTGCCGGCTGTCACGGCGTAGCGGCCCTCGGCGATGCTGGCCGAGGCGTCCCACGTCTCGCCGATGAGCGCGACGTCCAGCTTCGACGGCACCTCTTGGAACGGGTCCTCGAGCGTGCCGGCAAGCGCGCCGAAGCTCGCTTGCATGTCGACGTAGTCGGAGAGTTCGCCGGCGATCCGCGGGGTGGCGTCGAAGTCGAGGCTCGGCGCCACGTCTTCCCCGTCGATGGTCACGCCGCCGCTCACGCCGCTCCGAACAGCGAGCGTCAAGCGCGGCGGCGCGCTTGGCTCGGTCTCTCTGCCGAGCATCGCGGCGTGCACGAAGACGATCTCGACGAACGAGACGCTCCTGAGGCCCGGGTCGTTTCCCGAGAACGCCTCGACCTCGAGCAACACGCGGTACCCCGACGAGACCTCACCATCGGGGGAGAGCACGATGTCGACCTGCTGGGACTCGCCCGGCGCCAACGTCAGTTCCAGGTCCGATAGGCGCACGTCCCACATCGGATGCTGCGCCTGCAGCGTGATGCGGTCGGGGAGGTTGCCGCGGTTCACCACCACCAACGCGACGTCATACGGCCGGCCGAGTTCAGCCTCGAACGCTCCCGCCCCGAGCACCTCGATGCCGGCCTGCGCCGCGACCTCGACCGTCCCGTGAGCCCGAACCACGTCGCTCGGGTCGTCACGGCTCGTCAGCACGACCTCCACGTCGGCGGTCGTGCCCGCGACCAGCCACGGCACCCGGAAGGACACCGACAGGTAGCCGGAGCCGTCCAAGCGAACGCTGCCGCGGTCGGCCAGCGGCGACCAAGGTTCGTCCACGCGCACTTCGTAGAGATACTCCCCGTCGCCTTGCAGGCGGAAGGGCAGCGTTACGTACGAACCGGGAACGCCGATGACCTGGGGTTCGTTCGACGGCGTCAGCGCGAACGCCCACCCGCCGCAGCCCGCCCAGCCCGCCCAGCCCACCCAGCCCGCCAACATGGCGAGCAAAAGGAGCGCGCGGGAGGCGCGGCGGGACATGGTCAGTACCCGGGTTCCCTTATGGCGGCGACCAGCACGTTCACCGCGTAGCTGCCGGCCGGTTCGTTCCCCAGGAGTTCCAGGGCGAACTCGAGGCGCAGTTCCTCCCAGTCGGCGGTCGGCCCGCTCTGGGTGTGCACGATCTGCGGCGTGCCGTCTCCGCGAAGCCAGATGCCACCGTTGACGCGCACCAACACGTGGTCGGGAGCGATCACCGCGCCATCCATCGCTTGCATGGCGGGGATCTCGAGCAGAAGGTTCCAGACTCCGTCGGCGTTCGAGAACACCTGCACCGGCAACACGCCGCCCTCCGGGGTCGTCGCTGGGTAGCGCGCCGGGAAGGACTCGGGCGGGTACGTCGCCGGGTCGATGGCGAACGCGATGGTCGTGACGGGCACGCGGATACTGATCACCTCGGGGATGAGGCTCTGAACGATCCAGGTAGCCTGCGCGGACGCCGCGTTCATGGCAACGACGACGGCGATGGCGAGGATCACCCCGATCCCACGAAGCCGTGCAAGATAGGACTTGGACATGGCTCTACCCCTCTACTCCGTCCCGAAGTCCGCGTCGGCGGCCATCAGGGTGTAGCGGATGAGCGTGGCCGACGTACCCGCGGGCTCACTGCCGAGCTTGACCGCGACCACGACGAGCACTTCGCCAGCCGCCGGCGCGTCGGTGGCTTGCAGCAGCGTCGCGCGTGCTTCTCCGGCCAGCGCAACGAGTCCTGCGGCATCGTCGCCTGGGCCGGCCGCGCCGACGTAGATGGACCGGATCGGCGTGACGCCGAGCACGGGCAGCGCCGCGGCGGATAGCTGCCAATCCGAGGCGTTGGCGAACACGCCCAGCAGGTAGGTCTGGTAGCAGACCACGCTGCCCGAGCCGGGGGGCGCGGGGAACTCGGTGAGCGCCGGGCCGCCGCCGACGCTCACCGTCGGCCAGGCAGCGACCCGGTACCAGGTGCCGCCGGGCGCGACCGCCGTGGTGCCGGCGAAGGAACTCGACACCGGCACGTCTTCGCCCGAGCCGATCACGCAGGTGGCGACGGTCGAGCCGAGCGCGCCGTTCCGGAGGTCGAACGAGAGATGATCGACGGAGAGCCGGAGTTCGAGTGTCGGTCCGAGCTCCGCAGTGAGGCGCAGCGGGACCGTAGCGACGTGCGTGCCGGTGGCGCTCACGCCCCCGGAAGATTGTGCTCGTGCGGGCACGGTCGGGAACGCGAACGCCGCGATCACGACCAGCACCAGTACGCTCCCGGCGCCCCGCCGCGTCGCCCTATGGCGAGCGGACCATCGCGTGGCGCCGGGCGCGTTCATAAGGCTCCGTCGGGGTCCGCCGCGATGTCCGGCATCATGAAGTCGTACGAACCAGCCACCTCGCGCTCCGCGTCGCCGTACCCCAGCACCACCAAGGCGGTGTAGGTACCGCCGGGGAGGAGCCCGCGTAAGTTGATCTCGAACGCCCGCATCCCGTCCGGCAGTACCACCGTGCGCTCGATGTCGGTCTCGATGGCCGTCTCGCCTTGGTCGTCGCTCACCCGGAGGGTGCCTTGCACGCCTTGCGCGGCGTTCCCGCGGTTCTCGTACAGCACCGTCAGGTGATAGGGCTCGCCGGCGGTCGTCGGAGGCTCGCCGAAGATGGCGGTGATCGCGCCTTCCGTCACCAACGGCGGCACGTTCACGTACACGACGTGCCCGACGCGCACCGAGAAGGTGGCGGCCATCTGGCCGGGGACGGCCTCGCTCGGTTCCGTCTCGACGAACAGCACGCTCTGGTGCGTGCCGGCACCAGCCTCGGCCGGCACCACGACCTCGTAGCGCACCTCGACCGTGGCGTGCGGCTCGATGTCGAGTACCGACGGGCTGAAGGTGATCCATGTGCTTGCGCTGGCAGCCAGCGTGCCGACGTCGGCGAAGGTGAACTGGCCCACCGGGTCGAGCGTCCAGTCGGAAAGATAGACGCGCAAGCGCAGGACCTCCTCCATCGGGTTGGTCACGCGAACGGTCCCGGCGATCGCCTCGCCGGGAGCGGCGACATGTACCGCGGACGCCGGGTCGACCATGGCGGCGCCCTGGCCGTACGCGAAGGAAACCAGGAGCGCGAAGGCAGCCAGGAGCGCGAAGAACGTCAAGGGCACCGCGAACCGTCGCCTTCGGTCATGGTGCCCGCCGTGCGCGATACGAACTCCCATCATGGAGAAGACCGCCTGATTCGAGAGTCGCGGGGGGCGGGCGGCCCTGAGGGCCGCCCGCATCCGCATCCGGGGGTCTTAGAACTGAGTGTCCGAAGACATCAAGGTGTATTGCAGGTTGGTCACGCTGTCGCCGTGGTGGTCGGCGTTGATCTTCACCGCCAACACGCCCAGCACGTCCAGCCAGCTGGTGTTGAGGCCGCAAGCCGCGGTGTTCGTGAGGGCTTCCTCACCCGTCGTGCCCGCGTTGAGGGTCTTCGGGATCAGGTGGACGAACTGACCGTTGCCCAGGGCGTAGAGGCCCGTACCCGCGCCGAAGTCGGAGCAGGTGTTCGCCTGTACGTACAGGTGTTCGATGGGCTGAACACCGGTCGTGTCCGTCCGGCTGACCTGGAGATCCCAGAAGTCGAAGTTCGAGAAGAGCTGCAGGACGAAGGTCT
>CAZOTV010000114.1:0-8074 GCA_964582795.1 uncultured bacterium | reverse complement strand
TCAGCACAGGGATCGACCCTGCGCTGCATTCCCGAGGCGAGCCGGTATTCATCCATACTTTCCGGCAAGCCGAATCGAGAGGAGCGCATCATGCGCAACCGTAAGGCCCAGGGCTTCACCCTGATCGAGCTGCTGATCGTGATCGCGATCATCGGCATTCTTGCTGCCGTACTCATTCCGAACTTGCTCGCTGCCCGTACACGTGCGTTCGACACGGCCGCGCAGTCGTGCGCGCGTTCAATCGCCACTGCCCAGGAGATTCACGCGATTGACAATAATGGCGCATACGAGGATGCGGCTTTTCCCGGCGGGCTCGACGCCAACATGACCGCCGGATGTAACGACGCAAACATCACCGTAACGGCGGGCGTCTGGACCGCCAACGCGTGGACGGTCGAACACACCCTTGGTGCGCACGGACCGTATACTGTCGGGCCGGCCGGAATCCAGTAGTCTGCACGATACGCATGAGCAGCGGCCGCCCACCTGGGCGGCCGCTACGTCGTGTGGTCTTTTGAGGCGTGCATAGAGCGCACTGCCGTCCGTTTACGCACCAGCTTCCGGCCCGCACTGCAGTACAGCAACCTGACTCATCGGACCCGGCAGGTGCCGGGGTGATACGCACGGGCGGCAAGGGTGCGCACGCATGGCCCCAAATTGAAGCCACCCATCGCCTTGCATGCTTTGCGGACCTCGCAGCCTCTTGCCGCTGTGATCGAGAGTGGCGTTCCAGGCGCTACTGGCGAGGGAGGGACGGTGAGCCGAGATGCCTGCTCTAGCTTCGAAGGAACCTGCTGCACGGTGAACCGAGTGCGGGCCGACCGCAGCGGCCGAGCCACCGCTGGCCCGACGCCGGTGCAAGTCGGCTACGCGCAAGACGTGATCGTGAAACAACCGAACGGCCTGGCGAGCGGCGTGACGCTGGGGCTTGCAAGGTTGTTTGCGACTGGGGCTGGGAGATTGCCCTAGGGGTTGGGGTTGATGCCCTCTTGGCACGCGACGGAGAGCTGGGCGGGTGCTCACTTGCAGTTGGCCGGCGCGGAGTTCTGGATCGACATATCTTCCACCGATCGGCTCGGGGTTCGCGGTCTGCGGTTCCTCCTTTCCCTTTCTCGCTCCCAGGCTCAGTTACCTACGACGTTCGATTTGGCGAGCCACAGCAGCTTCACGGCGCTCTTGTCGTAGGGGAGGTGCCCGCGGTTGGCGATGATCTGCCTGAGCCGGTAGCTGAGGAAGTCGATGGCGTCGGTAGTGTAGATGACCTTTCTGGGTTCGGCGGGGAACGCCAAGAACGGAGTGAAGCGTTCCCAGTCCTCCTTGAACGCAATGGCCGCGGTGGAGTTGGGGCCAACTCGCTACCTTCGGACGCCCCAGCCCCTCCAGGGCGGTGTCGGCTCTCACCGCGGGGGAGGTCGGCCATGGGGCGGCAACCACGCGTTAGCGGTCCTGGTACCCGACGAAGCGCATCGCCGCTTAGACCGGGTGCACCACGTACACCTGCACCGTGGCTAGCGGCGACGCGGCGGCCGTCGCCTCAGGGAGGCGGACGAGCCCGTCACAGTAGCGTGTGAGCACGTCCTTGATGCCGCCGTCGGCGAGTTCGGAGCACACGCCGCCCCAGAACGTAGCTCCTTCCGTGGTTTGAACCTGGAAGTTGAGCACGTGCTTGATGCCCTCGGTGTCGACACCCATGTTGGTGTGAGCGGCCTTGTTCTTCACTTGCGCGCCGTCTCCTGCCTCCACGATGAGTGCGTCGAGGTAGAGCTCCGGGTAGAGCGCCTCCAGCGGCCGCGTCTGCTAGATCATGATCTCGTCGATGATCTAGCTGGTGGTCACGTGAGTCGGCTCGGTGCTGATGGTGCTCGCCAGGTGATGCTGGATGTCCCTAATCGTCACGCCGCCGGCGTAGAAACTCACGATCATCTCGTCGAGGCCGCCGAAGCGCCGCTGGATCTTGGGCAGCAATCGTGGTCCGAGCACCGTCCCCAGCCTGTCGCGAGGGACTGCCAGCGGCCCATCCACGGCCTCGTTCCGCACCGCCTCTCTGCTCGAACCGTTGCGCGAAGTCGCGGGCAAGACGGCGTCCAGATCGCGCCCTGTTCGCACCCCCGCGACCGGACGTCTCGACCTGCAAGCCGCGCTCCAGCACGCCCTAGTGCAGCTCAGGATCGAACCGGCCGCTTCCGGAGAACTGGACCGCACTGGCATCGATCCGAGCGAACAACGTACCAAGAGCCCTGCTCGCGGCGAGCTTAGCCGCGGACGGAACGGCCTACGAGAGAACGGCGAGGCGCCTCCGTGCAGGTCCTGAGTCCGGCTAGCGGCGGCGGATCAGCATCGCCAAGAGCGTTGGAAGTCGACAAGAGGAAGATTCCTTCCGGCGCAGCATTACACAGACAGCCTGACACCCTCGCGAGCGTTCCTGCAGCGTGTGGATCGGCACCAACTCGCGCGGCAACCTTGGGGTCATGCCGGCGCGTTTGCGTCAGGCATGCGCACGCTCGGCCGCCCTGCGCCAGCCCCGGTTCGCGCGCCGCGCCTACTCCACCGGGCGGATCACCCCGCGCCGCGTGAGCTCCTGGATGACGCGCCCGACGCCGCTAGCGCTCAACACCACGCTGACCTTGGCGAGCAGTATGCGGAGCTTCTCCTTGCCCATGACGAAGTGTTGCCCCAACGCCCAGATCACCAGCCGCAGGCGGCTGCGGACCGGCGCGTGCCGCTGCCGGCGGTGGACGGCGCGCCCGTCGACCGGGCCGGCCCGACCCGCCTTCACTAGGCGTGCGCGCCAGCGGGAGAACGTCGCCTTCGAAACGCCCGCCCGCTCGCAGGCGGCGCGCACGCTCAGCCCCGAACGCGTGGCGCGCGCGACCAGGTTCACGACCGCCAAACGCTGCCACACCACCGACGACAGGCGACGTGCCTCTTCACCGCCAGACGGTAGTAGCCGCCAGAAAAGGCCAGTACGCTCATGACCGGAGGTTCCCTTCACCGCAGGAATCGGAACCTCCATTCTCATCTCACGAACCGTCTCAACACAGACTGGCCTTACGCAACCGGTCGCCGGGTGCGGTCCCGAGCCTACCGTCGCAACACCCCCTACCTCCGACTCAACACCCGCACCCCCACCCCCGCGTACTCCGGATCCGGATCCGCCGGCACGTACTCGTTGTCGAGCGCCCGCGGCGAGCTCACCGTGGAGAAGCTCCCCGCCCCGTTCTTGATGATCGTCTGGTTCGACACGACCGTCGCCCGAAACTCGTCGCCCGTGCCGTTGACGGTGAACCTGCCGCCAACCCAGAACGAAGCATAGATGTGGGAGGTGCCGGCACCGTTCAGGGTGAAGTCGCCTTCGGTCGCGATGAACGTTCTCGCGGTGTCGTCGTGCGTCACGACGTTCTGACCGAACGAGATGTTGTTCACGGCGAAGATCGAGTTGGGGCCGTAGAACGCTGAGGAGCCACCGAAGTTCACCGTGCCGCTTGCCACGGTGACTCCGTTCACTAGGTCGTCCGTGGTGTCTCCGGTGGTGGCGTCGATGTTCACGGTGGTCGTGGCGTCACCGATCACGACCAAGTTCTGCACGTTGCCGGCCACCGTGAGCGCCTGACCCGGCACCACGCGGATGACGTTGTTCGGGCCGTCGTACGTGCTGGACACCGTCGGGCAAGAGGCCCTTTCGAAGGGCGGGACGTCCTACTCGGCGTTGGTGAGCATCTGATCGCGCAGGGCGCCATACACCGGCAGCGGCATGTCGGTCGATGGCTGGCGGGCCAGGCACGTACCGCCACCCTACTTGCACTGACACATGGTAACCGCCGTACTTGCGATGCGCCGCGCCATCGGGGTCGAACTTCGGGCCGACGTCGCCGACCTGCCAGGACTTGGTTTCGTAGTCCTCCCAGGTCGAGGCACGACCTTGAACAGATCCCCGCAGCAGGGCTACGAGCCACGGAACCGCCCACGTGCCTGATATTCGTGGGCGGCTCCCCCGCATGGGGGTACATCGGACGCTTCACGAGCCGTCATGATCTCGTCAGGTGTAGTGTTCTAGCTTCGATGCGACTTGCGGGCACAGTCTCTCGAGCATCGCACTTCGACGAGCAGCGCCGAGCGGAAAGGTTCGATGATCATGAACTCGACCAGCAGGAGACGAACGAGACCGCACGCCAGGGACCGAGCAGTGCTGGGGGTGGGCATGCGCTCGCGCGGCTCCGGTAGGGGTCTGCGCTCGGCGTTGGGCATCACCGTCCTAGAACTTCTCATCGTCATCGCCATCCTCGGCATCATCGCCGGGCTCGTTGCCATCAACGGCCGCCGCATCCTCCAAGGCCAGAACGAACGTGCCGCCATCACCTCCATCCAACAGACTGTCTGGCAGGGCGCCACTGCCGCCGCTGCGCGCGGCGTGGTGGTGCGGCTGGCGCGCGATGGCGACGAGTTCGTCCTCACCGACACCGAAACCGGTGCCGTGCTCAAACGTTTCGAGCTTCCCCAGGCCGTCGCCAGCAACTGGCCGGATGGCCAGACGCTCGACTTCACGCCACCGGGCAAGGTCGACGTCGACACGCTCGACGCGTTGCCGGATCCCCTAACGGTGACCACCAGTACGAGAGTCACCAACCTAACCGTCTCGCTCATCGGCGAGGTTCGAGCGGAGGCGCAATGATGACGCAGGTTCGCAACACGTTCGGAAGGGCGGCGTGCGCACTCCCTGGCGCACCTCGTGGTGGCACGAAGGCCGGCCTGACGGTCGTCGAGGTGCTCGTTGCTCTGGTCATCCTCGGGATCGTCACGGCGGCCGTGACTACTACCTATATCAGCAGCATGCGAAACAACGCCGACGCCGGCCGTCGCACGCAGAGCGCACAGGTGCTCAACGCTCTTGGGAGGCGCGTGGCAGGGGCCGACGCGGCGGTGCTGGCTCAGGCAGGGACGCCGCTCGAGTGGGATTACGGTGAGCTCCCGAGCGACTTCCCGGAGCTCTCGGGTGAGGGCATCGCCGACCCCGACCTGTACCGCGCCACTGTCACCAACGTCGGTGCGATCACGCTCGCGAGCGCCGAGACGGTTCACTACGCCATCGTCGTATGCACTCGCGCCACCGGTGACGCCACCGAGCGCTGCGTTGCCGGCGACACCGCCGGCCCACCGCCGGGGCCGGTAGGGGAAACCCCCGCGGCCCTGCCTGGGATCAACTGAGGCCGCCATGAAGCGCATACATCTACGTTCGCGAGTGACGAAACCTACCGCGGGCTTCACCCTCATCGAAGCCCTCATCGCCATCGCCATCCTGGGCATGATGATCGCCATCGCCTACGGAGCGATCGTCCAGGGTCTGCGGATCCAGAGCACCCAGGAGGCCGCGACGAGTTCCCAGGCGCGACTTCGCCGGATCACCGAGGTGTTCACGCAGGAGTTGCGTAGTGCCGTGTTGGGCGCCGTGTCCGACACGCCGTACGTCACCAGCGGCACGGCCGTGTCTTTCACACTGTTGGACGGCGGCGCGGGCTACCAGGTCACGTCGATCGACGTGTCAGGCAACACGCTCACCGCGGTGGCGGGAAGTGGTTCCGAGCTCGCCGTCGGCGGCGAGCAGATGATGCTCGTCGATGCAGGTGGGCAAGCGGCCATCTTCACCCTCGCGTCCACACCCACGAGCGCAGGCAGCGGGCGCTACCGCGTTACGCCAAGCGGCAGCGACTGCTTCGACGGCATGGTGGCCTACGCAGGTGTCGGCAACCGCAACGCGCTGCTGTTCAAGGTCAAGACGCTCGGCATCAGTTACGACGCCGGCGCCGACACGCTCATGCTCACCGAGGGCGGAGCGTCCGAGCGCCCACTCGCGTTCGACCTCTCCGACGTGTCCATCGAGTTCGTGTACCGCGAGGTGAACAGCGGCGCCCTGCATGTCCAGACGGCACCGTTGCGCGACAACGGGAACCCGGCCCGCAACGCCAGCATCAGCGGCGAACCCGTCGAGCTGGTACGACTCCAAGTGGCCCTCGCCAGCCAAGGACGTGCGCTCGGTGGCGACGTGACCCGCAACTACGTGAGCCAGGTCGAACTGGCGGCCAACCCTAGCTTCTCCATCAAGGCGGTGGCAACATGCAACTGAAGACGAGCCGCGAGCGCGGCATCGCGCTCATCATCACGCTCCTCACCATGGTCGTGGTGGCGGGCATCGGAACACTGCTGTTCGCGCGGACGGTGAACGAGCTGCGCCACAGCCGCGACGACGCCGCCATCGTGCAGACGCTTCTGTTGGCGCGAGGTGGCGCGAACCTCGGCGGTTCGTTGTTGGCCAGCGACATCCGCAATGAACTCAACGAGATCGTCAACACGCGTTCAAGCACTACCACGTGTTGGTCGTTCGGTACTGGTGACTGCGATGAAGACGGCCCCACGCCCAGCTCGGTCGTCGCCGATCTGACGGGGTCGAGCTCGGTGGCAACGTTGCTGCAGACGGAGATCGACAGCCTGTTGTGCGACGCCTCCCTCGACGACTTCGGGGAGAACACGGACGTCTCGATCCGGGTGTACGTCACGCCCAACAGCTGCGGTGAGGGCCTGCCGACCGGCGTGCGCTTGCCGGAGGGCCGGTTCGTGGCCGGCGACGCACGACCTGCCAACCAGGACTACGCCATCCCCTTCGTGATGGTCTCGGAAGCGACCCTCGGCGAGTACAAGCGCAACGTCGTACTGCAAGGTGAGTACCGGTTCACCGTCGGCCGCGTCACGTTCGCCCAATACGCCTTGTTCACGAACTACCACACCACCGACAGCGGCTCGGACATCTGGTTCACGGACCGCACGCTCTTCGACGGGCCGGTACACACCAACGAGCACTTCCGCTTCTTCAGCAACCCCTGGTTCGGGCACAAGGTCACGACCGCGGGTTGTCCCTCGTACCGGCGGGCCACGCGAACCAACCCCAGCACCGGACAGGTCGAGGAGTACTGTACCAGCCACTCCTATGGGGCGTACTTCTACGATCGTGCCAACACGCTGCGCACGAACCTCGGGCCGAACCCATCGTTCGGCTGGAACCCTGTGAACCAACCCGAGCTCACCGGCGGGGTGGACTGGCAGTCCGAGTACATCCCG
Organism: uncultured bacterium; assembly: GCA_964582795.1. Taxonomy (GTDB): domain Bacteria; phylum Deinococcota; class Deinococci; order Deinococcales; family Trueperaceae; genus CAZACZ01. Next base: position 967 of record CAZOTV010000114.1, on the reverse strand, counting down.
CTCCCGTCCAACTCCTACGAGCAGGACGTCGTGGCACAGCAGGCGGGCCTTCACTACGGCAACGACGTGAGCCTTTCCGACCTCCAGATCTGGGCGGCGGACGCAAATGGGAACGCCTTGACCAAGAACAGCGATGGCGAATGGACCCCAGAGGCCACCTACCAGTACTTCCAGGCGAGCGTGCGAACATGCGTGAACTGGGACTGGTGGGGGCGCTGCACTTCGTACAGCACGTCCACCAGAACGCACCGAGTCGCGGAAGACCGCGTTCTGCAGGAGTGGGACGACGGGACCGGCACTTGGGTGACGGCCACCAACGTGGACGGAGCGCCCATCCTCGACTTCAACGGCGTCGTGTTCGTCGATGGCACGGTTTCGCGCTTCGGCGGGCCGGCCCGCACCAGCTCGAACGATCCCACCACGGCGGCACCGGCCATCGCCGGCTTCTTGCAGCTCACGCTTGCCACCGAGGACGAGGTGCGGATCACGCGGGACATCACGTACGAGTTCCCGCCTTGCAGCTCCGCGCCGACACGCGAGTCGAATGGAACCGTCACCCCAGCGACCTGCGACGAGCTCGACACCCTAAACGTCTTCGGCATATACACGCAGTCGGCCGACATCCTCATCGGCCACAACAACTCCAGCTCGGCGGACAACGCCCCACGTGACGTCACCATTCACGGCGTACTGATGTCGAGCGAGGGGATCGTCGGCGTCGAGGACTACGACCGCGGAGGTACACGCGGCAGTGTCAACCTGCTCGGTGGCATCATCGAGAACAACTACGGTGCGTTCGGCACGTTCAACGGACGCACCGGGCAGCAGCAGACCGGTTACGGCCGCACGTTCACCTACGACCAGCGCATGTACTCGCGCGTTTCTCCGCCCTACTTCCCGACCATTGGCCTCGACCGCGTGAAGGACGTGCGCGTGTTCAGCTTCGGGCAACGGGAGCAGGTGTACT
>CAZOTV010000113.1:0-8120 GCA_964582795.1 uncultured bacterium | reverse complement strand
TGCGGCTGAACCCGGTTCCTGCGCTTCTCTACGAACATGCGCTGGCGCGCAAGGAAGGGCTCATCGCCGGGTCCGGCGCGCTGGTCGTGGACACGGGACACTTCACGGGCCGTTCACCGAGTGACAAGTTCGTCGTCAGGAACGATGCCAGCGAACACCTCGTCGACTGGGGCCCGGTCAACCAGCCGATGGAGCAAGCCGCGTTCGAGCGCCTACGTGAAGACATGGAAGCGCACCTCGCGGGCAAGCACCTCTACGTGCAAGACCTGAACGCCGGCGGCGACCCGCGCTACCGCACGACGGTGCGTGTGGTGACCGAGTACGCCTGGCACAGCCTGTTCGCCCGCAACCTGTTCGTCGACGCCGCGTCACCGCACGACGACCCGGAGTGGGTCGTGCTCGACCTGCCCTCGTTCCACGCCGACCCGGAGCGGCACGGTTGCCGCTCGAGCACCGTCATCGCCATGGACTTCGAACGCAAGGTCGTCTTGATCGGCAACACCGAGTACGCGGGCGAGATCAAGAAGTCGATCTTCACGGCATTGAACATGGCGCTGCCGCCGCGCGGCGTCTTCCCCATGCACTGCTCGGCCAACGAGGACGAGCACGGCAACGTGGCGCTCTTCTTCGGCCTCTCCGGCACCGGCAAGACGACCCTCTCCGCCGACCCCGAACGGCGCCTGATCGGCGACGACGAGCACGGCTGGTCCGACGACGGGGTGTTCAACTTCGAGGGCGGCTGCTACGCCAAGGTCGTGAACCTGTCCGAGGAGGCCGAGCCGGAGATCTACGCAGCCAGCCACCGGTTCGGCACGGTGCTCGAGAACGTGCACGTGTTCACCGGCTCGCGCAGGCTCGACTTCGCCGACATCTCGCGCACCGAGAACACCCGCTCGGCCTACCCCATCGACTTCATACCGAACGCCTCGGACACCGGGATGGGCGGTCATCCGAAGGACATCGTCTTCCTCACCGCCGACGCCTTCGGCGTCCTGCCGCCGATCTCGCGGCTCACGCCGGAACAGGCGATGTACCACTTCTTGTCCGGCTACACCGCCAAGGTGGCCGGAACCGAACGCGGCGTCACCGAACCCACGGCGACCTTCAGCGCCTGCTTCGGAGGCCCGTTCATGCCGCTGCCGCCGGTGCGGTACGCCGAGATGCTCGGCGAGCGCCTGCGCAAGCACGGCAGCCGCGCGTGGCTGTTGAACACCGGCTGGACCGGCGGTCCGCACGGCGTCGGTTCGCGCATCAAGCTGTCGTACACGCGCGCGCTGGTGCGATCCGCGCTTGCAGGCGAACTCGACGACGTGCCGATGTCGCTCGACGGGATCTTCGGTCTGGCGGTTCCCAGCCGCGCTCCCGGCGTGCCCTCGTCGCTCCTGAACGCCCGTGGCACCTGGGCCGACGTGGACGCCTACGACGCCACCGCGCGCAAGCTGGCGACGATGTTCCACGACAACTTCGTGAAGTTCGAGAAGATGGCGCCGGACGCGGTGCGCGCAGCGGGTCCGAAGCTCTAGGTTCTCGACCTGTAGCTTCTCGACCTCTAGCCGCTCGACCTCTGGGTTCTCGACCGCTAGCTTCTCACCCCCGTCCCGGCTCCCACCGGGCCAAGCGCGCGCTGCCGAACACCAGCGGCAGCACCGTGAACGCCGCCGCCACCAGCGCCACCAGGCCGAGCACCAGCGCGCCCTCCGCCGAGGCCCACCGGAAGGCGCTGGCGCCCGCGCGAAGCGTGCGCCACGACGGGTAGGCGAACAGCAGGGTCGACACCGCCGCGTACGCCATCGACGCCACCATGTAGGCCACGCCGCCCGTGGACATGGGGATCTCGGCGGGGTTGGCGGCGTCGAAGCGCGGGAACGCCGCGCCTAGGCCGACGCCGAGCCCCGCCACCGCGAAGGCCGCCGCGCCGCCGGCCAACGGCGCAGCGAACGCCAGCGCCGGAGACAGCTCGAGCCGCCCCGACACCGCCACGCCAAGCCCCACGCCGAGCGCCAGCAGCAGCGGCAGGGCGCCGAGGAACTTCGACAGCACCACCTGGCGGGCCCGCACGGGGGCGGTACGCACCAGCCAGAAGCCTTCGCCCTCGAGCGACACCAACGGGAACGCCACCCGCACCCCTACGCCCGCCAGCAAGAACGCCAGCAGCGCGACGCTGAGCGCGCCGATGGCGTCGCGGAAGGTCTGCACGCCCACGGACAGGCTGGCGGTGCTGATGAAGTACACCCCACCCAGCGCCAGCAGCACCAGCACCTGCGACCACTGCCCGGCGTCCCGGGCGAGCAGCCGCAGGTCTTTGACGACGATCCCGCTTCCCAGTGGCGCCAGCGGCCGTTCCCACCACGCCGCCACGCGCCGGCCCACCTTGCGCCCCACGGCCGGGGCCACGGCGTCCAGAGCGCGCAGCCAGCCGAGCGCGTACGCGCGCGCCGCCACGAACGCCATCGCGCCGAGCAGCGCGAGCGCCAACGCCGCCAGGGCAGCGGCCGAAGCGCCCACCTCGCCGGACAAGGCGCGCCATACCGCGTCGGACGCCCAAGTACTCGGCAACCAGCCGATCTCGAGGCGGGCGAACGCCTGCAAGAGCTCCTCGAACTGCTCCGGCGACAGGGCCGTGAGCTGCTCAGGACGCAACGCGCGTAGGCCGAACACCAGGCCGGCAGCAGCCAGGACGCTCACCGCCGTGGCCACCTCCTTCGCGCGGCCCTCCGGCGCCAGGCGCACGAGACCGAGGGCGAGCAGCGCTCCGAGCGCCACCGGCAGGGCGTAGAGCGCCGCCACGGCCCCGAACGCCAGCGGGTAGTAGACGACCGGCGCGGCGCGCTCCATCCCCAGCCCCACCAGGACCGGCAGGGTGAAGAGCGCGGGCAACGCCGCGCTCGAGACGTACGTCTCGGCCGCCTTGAGGCCGAACACCTTCCACCCGGGCAGCGGCAGCGCAAGCAGCAGCGGAAGGTCGGCCGAGCCGTACAGCGTGCCGATGGCGCCCGTCAGCACCGAGAACGCCACCCCCACCATCAACACCGTGAAGAGCCCTTCGAGGCTGCGAAGAGCGACGGCATCGGCGATGGTGCCGATCTCCGGGTAGCCGTCGAGGAAACGGACGGCGCGCACGGTCGCTTGGTGTACACCGAGGAACACCAGGCCGAGCATCACCACCCCGAAGCCGGTGCGCAGCGGCGCCCTGAGCATGCCGTTGAGCGCGCCGCGTAGCCGCATCGCGACCAGGGTCATGGCCGCGTCGACCCTCCCAGCTCGCCTTCGTCAGATGTCCCGCGAGGTGTTCCGCCGGGTGTCCCGCGGGGTGTCCCCGGCGGATGTTGCTGCGGCCCCGAGGGCGCTTCGGCGCCTTCCCCCATCACGCTCGCGGTCCGCCGCGCGTCGAGCTCCTCGTCGGTGATCTGCAGGAAGATCGCTTCGAGGTCGGCGTCTTCCCTACCGACGCGCTCGCGCAGCTCGGCCATGGTGCCGTGCGCCGCGACCCGCCCCTTCGCCATCACAAGCACCCGGTCTGCCACCGCCTGCGCGACCTCCATCGAGTGGGTGGTCATCAACACCGCGCCGCCCTCGTCGGCGTGGCGACGCATGAGGGTGCGCACGTCGCGCGCGCCACGCGGGTCGAGGCCGACCATCGGCTCGTCGATCACCAGCACCGGCGGGCGGTGAAGCAGCGCGCAGACGAAGGTCAGGCGCTGTCGCATGCCGTGCGAGTACGTCTCGATCAGAGCGTCGGCGGCGTCGGCCAGGCCGAACGTCCCAAGCAACGCCTCGCCGCGTGCCTCTCCGTCCTCGACGCGCCGTAGCCGCACGAGGAAGCGCAGGATCTCCCGCCCGGTCAGCTTCGGGTAGAGGTACGGCCGGTCGGGCACGTACCCGAAGGCGCGCTTGGCGTCGATCGGACGCTTCGCCAGGTCGTGCCCGAGGATCTCGATGGCGCCTCGCGTCGGACGCAGCATGCCGGTGATGGCCTTGATGGTGGTGGACTTGCCCGCGCCGTTGGGGCCGAGCAACGCCACCACCTCGCCGGCCGCGACGTGGAGGTCCACGCCGTCGACGGCGCGGACCGGTCCGTATCGTTTGACGAGCCCCGTAACGCGGATCATGCGGAAGACACCCGGGCGGCCCCCCGAACGTGGGTCTTGTGGCTGACGCCGGAGCGCGCGTGCGCCGTACGGCAGACACCGAACGGCACGCGCGTCACCCGACCGACACCGAGCCGTCCGCCCCTAGTTGTCAGTTCGCCTGCGAGGCGAGCTCCATCAGTACGGTCTCGTAGGCGATCTGAAGCGCGCTGTCGGTGTCGAGGTGGACGATCGCCTCGCCCTGGACCTCGCTGACCTCGCGCACGCCGCCGAGCGCCACGATGTCGAAGGTTCCGTCGGCTTCGGCCATCACGCTGCCGATGACCTCGCCGTCGACGACCAACTCGACCGTCTGGCCTTCGCGCAGGCCCCGGCCTTCGGCCAGGATGGTGCGCGGGTAGCGCGTGTCATCGGCGCGCACGTCCGGCGTGATGCCCTCTTCGGCGATCGAACGCCTCAGTGGGGTGAGCCACTCGAACGAGACGTAGCGCAACTGGCCGCCGTCGGAGAGCGACAGCACCGACTGCGCCACACCCTTGCCGAACGTCTGCTCGCCCACCACCAGCGCACGGTCGTTCTCCTGCAACGCCCCGGCGACGATCTCGGAAGCCGAGGCGGAGTTCTCGTTGACCAACACGACCATGGGAAGGTCGTAGGCGGCGGCGTCGGCCGACGCGATGCGCTGCGTGACGCCCCGCGCGCGCTGGAACACGATGTCGCCGCGCTGCAAGAACTCGTCGGCGATGAGGATGGCCTGGTTCAAGAGGCCGCCGGAGTTGTCGCGCAGGTCCAGGATCAACGACGTCGCGCCGTCTTGGATGAGCCGGTCGAGGTGTTCGAGCAACTGCTCGTGCAGGCGCTGGTTGTTGAACGACGACAGGCTGATGTAGCCGACGTCGTCGGGCAGCATGGTGCTGCTCACGTCGATGATCTGGATGGTGGCGCGCTGGATCTCGAAGGTGAGCGGTTCGGCTTCGCCGGGGCGGCTCATGAGCAGCCGCACCACGGTGCCCTTGGGGCCGCGCACCAGGTCGGCGACCTCGCTGGTCGTCATCTCGCGCACGTCCACGCCGTCGACCTCGAGGAAGATGTCGCCGCGTTGCAGGCCGGCGCCGGAGGCGGGACCGCCCTGGTACACCGTCAGGATCTCGACGCCTTCGCCGCTCACGCGGTCGTGCGGGGTGAGCACGGCGCCGATCCCCTCGAACGACCCGGTCAGGTCCTGGCTCTCGCGCGCCGCGGCGGTCGGCTCGACGTACCCGGTGTACGGGTCGTCCAGCGCCTCGACCATCCCGTTGATGGCGCCTCGGATGAGGGTCTCGTCGTCGACGTCGTTCAAGTACCCGCTCTTGAGGGCGCCGAAGGCCTGCATCAACGCCCGGCCCGACGGATGATTCAAGAACTCGCTGCTGTAATCCCTCGAGAGCTGGGCGTACGCGACCGTCAAAGCTGCGACGAGCCCCAACAGGCCGAGAATCTGCCATCTGCGCTTCATGAAACCTCCCGACGCGGTTCGCGTGCGACTTGGAGTATATGCGCCACTTGCGATGAGGACCGTAAGAACGCCTACGGCAACGCGCGGCGAACGGGCCCGGTACGTACGTGAGAACGGTGGTCCGCCGGCGCTAAGCTGGAGGGGATGAGGATCCTGTTCCCCAGCGCCGAGGTAGCGCCGTACAGCAAGACGGGCGGCCTGGGGGACGTGGCAGGGGCGTTGCCCCGAGCGTTGGCGGACCTTGGGCATGAAGTGCTGGTGGTGACGCCGTGGTACGGCAGCCTGCGCGCCCATCCGGCGCCACTCTGGATCGGCGACGTCGACGCGCCCTTCGCAGGCGGCTTCGAGCCCGTCGGCGTCGGCACCCTGGAGGCGAACGGCGTGCGCTACGCCTTCGTCGGCCACGAGGACTACCAGCGCGAGAACCTCTACGGGTACCCCGACGACGTACGTCGCTTCGCGCGCTTCGCTCGCGCGGTGCCGCAGGTCGCCGAGCGCGTCGGCTTCCAGCCCGACGTGGTGCACGGACACGACTGGCACACCGCGTACCTTCCCATGGTGCTGGCCAACGGCTGGCACCTGCCGGCCGGCTTCCCCGGTCTGCCCAGCGTGTTCACCGTGCACAACGTCCAGCACCAAGGTGTCGGGGACCTCGAGGAGGCGCTGTGGTGGCTCAGGTTGCCCGCGGCCCTGCGCAACTCGTACATGAACCACTTCGAACGGGCGAACGCGATGCAGGCCGGTGTCGGTTTCGCGACGCGCGTCACCACCGTCAGCCCGACGTACGCCGAAGAGATCCAACGCCCCGAGTTCGGGTACGGCCTCGACGGAACGTTCCGCAGCCTGTCAGGCAAGCTCGTCGGCATACTGAACGGCATCGACACGGTCGAATGGGACCCCGCCGCCGACCCGTTCCTCCCGCAGCCGTACGGCCCGGACGACCTCACGGGGAAAGCCGCCGCCTCGCAGGCGTTGCGCGCCAGGCTCGACCTGGCGGTCGGCTACCCGATCCTCGGGGTGGTGTCGCGCTTCGCCGAGCAGAAGGGCATCGACCTGGTGCTGGACGCGACCGAGCGCTTGTTGGCGCAAGGCTGGTCGATCGCGCTGCTAGGGACCGGCGACCGGGCGTTGGAGGCCGCCGCGCGGCGGCTCATGGCGAGACATCGCGGGCGCGTTTCCGGTTTCGTCGGCTTCGACGAGGGATTGGCCCACCAGGTGTACGGCGGCGCCGACGCGCTCGCCGTTCCCAGCCGCTTCGAGCCGTGCGGGTTGTCGCAGATGATCGCCATGCGCTACGGCACCATCCCCATCGTCCGCGCCACCGGTGGCCTTCGCGACACCGTCGAACACGGCCGCACCGGGTTCTCGTTCGATCACGCCACCACCGAGGGTCTGTGCTGGGCGGCAGGAGAAGCCATGCGCGCGTTCGGATCGCCCTCCTGGCTCGCGATGCAACGTGACGGCATGCACCACGACTGGTCTTGGCGAGGCTCCGCGAAGCGGTACGAACGGCTCTACATGAGCATGCTACCTTCGGTGGCATGACGGCCCGCGCCCCCGACGAGACCCACGACGGCACCAACGACGACATTCACGAGGGCATCCCCGACGACACCCACCGCGACGCCCGCGAGAGCACTCACGACGACGCCCACGGCAGCACCAACGACGACCACGACCCCTCCCTCGACCGACCCGCCGAACTGGCCGACTGGCGGGAGGCGCTGGAGCAACGCCGATTCGGCGCAGCGCGTCGGGCGTTCTTGGCGGCCGAGGTGGTTTCCGAGATGGCAGCCAAACGCGGCGCGCCCGCCACGCAAGACGACGCCGACGCCTCGGCCACGCGCATCGCGCTGAACGCGCTGGCAGACGTCGAAGAGCTCGTGCGCGAGCGCTCCTTCGCGAAGGCGCAGGAGCGCATCCGCCGCCTGGAAGCGCCGGCGCCGATCGCGCCGTGGGACGACCTCGTGGCCGACTTGGAGCGCCTGGGCGCGTCCGCGAAATCACTCGACCAGCGCGACCCCGACGCGGCCGTGGCCAAGCTGAAGGAACTCGGCAGCACCTGGTTCCCGGCCGAGGTGTACACGCAGCTCGGCACCGCCAGCATCTACGACGATCGCCTCGACGAAGCGCGGGCGCACTTCGAGGCGGCGTTGGAACTCGACCCGGATCACTACCGCGCCCTGACCAACCTCGGCAACGTAGCGCTCGAGGAGGGCCGTGTCGATGACGCCATCGCCTGCTACGAGCGAGCGCTGAAGCTCAACGACACGTTCCCGAACGCGCACCACAACCTGGGCGTGGCGTACCGCCGCAAAGGACAGCTCCACAAGAGCGTGCGCTCGCTGCGCACGGCCCAACGCGCGCAGCAGCGCCAGGAAGCCACGCAGGCGCGCGAGAGCCTGGGGCGCATCGGCGCGGGCAGCGGCGCGAAGATCATCCGGTGGGTGGTGTACGCGGTGGTGGCGGTCGGACTCTACCTGCTGCTCAAGAACCGCGGCCTGTTCTAGCGCCGACCGAGCGATGCGGACCTGCCA
>CAZOTV010000112.1:5743-8128 GCA_964582795.1 uncultured bacterium | reverse complement strand
GTGTCTGCGCGGCCGCGGGCTTGACGATGCGGCTGACGTGAGCCGAGGACGGAGAGGATCGACGATGCCGAACGACGCGAGAGCGCGGGGCGCGCGTCCGAAGGGCACGCAGCCCGAGACGAGCGAGGCGACGCAGCCCGAGACCGGGCCGCCCGAGAGCCCGCGGTTCGAGACGTCGCATCTGGAGACGCTCGCCGTGCATGCGGGGATCGAGCCGGACACGGCCACGGGAGCGGTGACCCCGCCGATCCACCTCGCCACCACCTTCGAGCGGGCCGCAGACGGGAGCTTCCCCAGCGGGTACGTCTACACCCGCGGTGGGAACCCGACCCGCACCGCCTTGGAGCGGGCACTAGCGACCCTGCAAGGCGGCGTGGATGCAGCGGCGTTCGCGTCCGGCTCGGCTGCGGCGGCGGCCGTCTTCCGCGCCTTGCGGCCGGGGGACCACGCCATCGTGCCGCGTGACCTCTACCACGGCATCCGGCGCCTGTTGCACGACGTTCTCGGTCCTTGGGGCCTGGAGTTCACCACCGTCGATCCGACCGACGCCGCGAACGTCGCGGACGCGATCCGGGATGACACCCGGTTGATCTGGGTGGAGACGCCGTCCAACCCGACGTTGGGGATCACGGATGTGGCGGCGGTGGCGAAGATCGCGCGATCCGCCGGCGCGACGCTGGCGGTCGACGCGACGTGGACGCCGCCGGGCGTGCAAGACCCGTTCGCCTTGGGCGCCGACCTGGTGGTCCACTCGACCACCAAGTACCTTGGCGGGCACTCCGACGTGCTCGGGGGCGCCGTCATCACCCGAACACAGAGCCCCACGTTCGAGCGGGTTCGCGCGCTGCAGACGACCGAAGGCGCCGTGCCGGACCCGTTCGCATGCTGGCTGGTGATGCGCGGCTTGCGGACGTTGCCGTACCGGATGCGCGGCCACACGGAGAACGCTGCCAAGGTGGCGACGTTCTTGAGCGGGCATCCGAGCGTGGCCAGCACCCTGTACCCGGGGTTGCCCGAGCATCCGGGCCACGCGGTGGCCATGCGGCAGATGACGGGATTCGGAGGCATGCTCTCGTTCCGCGTGCGGGGTGGTCGGGACGCCGCGATGGCCGTGGCTGCGCGCGTGAGGTTGTTCACCCGGGCGACGAGCCTTGGTGGTGTCGAGAGCCTGATCGAACACCGGGCATCGATCGAGGGCGAAGGCAGCACCACCCCCGACGACCTGCTGCGCGTGTCGGTGGGGCTGGAGCATCCCGACGACCTGATCGCGGACTTGCGGCAGGCGTTGGAAGGACGTGCTGCATGAACGACGTGAACCAAGGCCCACGGGCTGGACGCGCGGGCGACGCAAGTGGCGAGGCGGAAACGACTGCCGGAAAGGGCGCCAGGGGCGAGACCGACACGTCCGAGGTCGTCGATGCCGCCTCGGCCGGCCGACTCTTGGACGAGATCGCGTTCGACGAGCGCGGCCTCGTGACGGTCGTGGCGCAGGACGCGAGCGACGGCACGGTGCTCATGGTGGCGCACGCGAACCGCGAAGCGTTGGAGCGCACGCTGGCTACGCACCAAGGGCACTACTACAGCCGCTCGCGCGCCGAGTTGTGGCGCAAGGGCGCCACCAGCGGCAACGTGCAGCGCGTGCTCGAAGTGCGTTACGACTGCGACGCGGACGCCGTCTTGTACCGCGTCGAACAGACCGGTCCGGCGTGCCACACGGGCGCCCGCAGCTGCTTCTACCGCAGCGCGCCCATGTCCGGCGCTGCGCCGGTCGCTGCCGCGGAGTCGGGGGGCGAGCTCGCGGGCGAGATCGGCGACATCGACACCGTGATGGCGCTCCTCGAGCGCGTCGTCGACGAACGCCTGCGCGTGCTGCCGGAAGGGTCGTACGTGCGGCGCCTGCATGAGCGCGGCATCGGGTACGTGGCGCAGAAGGTCGTCGAGGAGGCGGGCGAGAGCGTGGTGGCGGCACTCCAGTCGCGTGACGACGAGCTGATCGGCGAGGCGGCCGACCTGCTCTTTCACCTCACGGTGTTGTTGCGCGAGCGCGGCGTGGCGTGGAGCGACGTCGCGGGCCGGTTGCTGGAGCGGCACGCTGGCGGGGCGCGTTGAGGCCACCGGCGGTGCCGTTCGACGCGCCGCCCTGCAGGCCGGGCGCGCGCCATGCCGGGCCAGGCGGTAGGGCACACCAGCCTCACGAGCCTCGGCGGTACGCTCGTCTACCGTGAAACGCTCCGCTTCGCCGCTTCGCGTCGCAGGCAGGACGGTGCGCCTGAGCGCGTTGGCGGTCGTCGTGCCGGTCGTCGTGCCGCTCGTCGTGGCGGTCGCGCTGTTGGCGGCCGCCTGCGCCCCCGGCGCTTCCCGCTCGACCCGCTTAGCGGAGGCCGG
>CAZOTV010000112.1:0-5643 GCA_964582795.1 uncultured bacterium | reverse complement strand
TGGCGGCCGCCTGCGCCCCCGGCGCTTCCCGCTCGACCCGCTTAGCGGAGGCCGGCTCCGAGCGCACCACCACCGGTGTCGCCGGTGAGGGCTGGGAGGGGTACCTACCGGCTGCTCCTGACCAGGGTTCCGGACTGCGGCCGCGGCCGGAAGACGCGCCGGACCTCGTGATCATCGCCTTCTCCGGCCACTGTGGGCTGGTTTGTCGAACCGAGGACACCTGGTCGTACTTGGACACGGCGAGCGAGGAGACGGGTGGGGTGGCGGTGCTCGACGCGCTGGTGTTGGCGTACGAGCGCTTGGGGCTCTCCGTCGAGACGTTCAGTGTCTCGTCGTTCGTCACGTCCCACTACTCCAAGACGAGCGACGTCGTCGAACCGGGCTACCTGCAGGCGCAGGCGTACCTCGACGACGTGAAACGCGAGTGGATCGACGGCGTCGACGACCCGACCCGGGTGGTGTTGCTCGGTCACTCGCACGGGACGGTGTGGTCGACCCTGCTGGCGATGAACAACATCGACGTGACCTTCGACACATTCGTATCACTCGACGCGATCTGTTGGCAATGGTGGGGAAGACACAAGGACTTCGTCACCGCGGCGTTCGTGAGCGGGCCCTGGACGATCCCGTTCCCACTCGACCAAGGTGACCCGTGCAACGCCTTCGAGATCCCGGGTCGCTCGGGGAGGATGGACATCAACGATGTCGTGCCCGCGAACGTGGTGTTCGGCATCGAGGTCCGCACGCGCTTCCGGTTGCTGTCGCTCGACCCCAACGTGCTGGCGGACGACGATCCGAACGTTCGTATCAACGGCACCACCGACAACGTCTGGGGCATCCGCGCGACCGAGGCACACAGCGACCTCGGGCGCTACTACAACCAGTCGATCGCCTGGGTCACCTCGATGATCACCGCCCTCGGTGTGCCGGACCACGGCGCGTACCCCATGTCCACCTTCGTGCTGCCGCCTGCCCCGAGCGACTTCGGGTACCGCAGCGGGCTCGTAGAGCCTCTCGAGCCCGGCGCGGAGTGACGTGGCCAAGGCGCAGCGCGCCCGGCGCCGAGTGACGCGGCCGAGGCGCAACGCGCCCGGCGGGCGGGTCGTTCGAGGCGCTCCGTCACGATCTCGCGTCTTCAGCGATACCTGACGCCGTTCGGAACGGGTCTCGTGGAGGCCGGCGCGTTCCGCACGTCGCCGTACAACACCGACGACGGGGCCTCGCGTATGTCCATGATGGGGCCATGGCCAAACCGAAGCAGAACGCGAGGGCGGGCAGGAACGCGGCCGGCGCTACCGGCAGCGGCGACGTGGCGACCAACGGTGAGGGGAACGCCACCAAGAAGGCGCGGAACGGTTCCGGCCTTCACTTGGAACGCGCCTTGGTGCTGGACACGGTGCGGATCACCGAGCAGGCGGCCATCGCCGCTAGCCGCGTGGCCGGAAAAGGCGACTCCGACCTCGTCGACCAGGCCGGCGTCGACGCCATGCGGCGGGTGCTGAACGAGCTCGACATCGACGGTGAGATCGTCATCGGCGAGGGGGAGCGGGACGAGGCGCCCATGCTGTACATCGGCGAGCGCGTCGGCCTCGGTGGCGACGACGCGTGGGACGTCGACATCGCCGTCGACCCGGTGGAGGGCACGGGCATCACGGCGCGCATGGTGAACAACGCCGTGGCCGTCATCGCCATCGCCGAACGCGGCGGCCTGTTCCAGGCGCCGGACACCTACATGGAGAAGCTCATCGTCGGTCCGCCTGCCAAGGGCAAGGTCGACCTCACCTGGCCGGTAGCGGCGAACCTTCGGGGCGTGGCGTTGTCGCTCGACCGGGCCGTCGACGACCTGACCGTCGTCATCCTCGACCGGCCGCGGCACGAGCACCTGATCCGCGAGGTGCGCGACGCCGGCGCGCGCGTGAAGCTCATCGGCGATGGCGACGTCATCGCGGCGCTCTCCGCCGCCGTGCGCGGTACGAACGTCCACGCGGTGATGGGAACGGGCGGCGCCCCGGAAGGCGTCTTGGCCGCGGCGGCCCTGAAGTGCCTCGGGGGCGAGATCCACGGTCGATTCAAGCCGCGCAACGACGAGGAGCGCAGGCGGCTCGAGGAGATGGGGGCCTCGGTCGATCGCGTCTACCGCACCGACGATCTTGCGCCGGGGGAGACCATCGTCTTCAGCGCGTCCGGAATCACCGACGGTGACCTGTTGCGTGGCGTGAAGTTCTTCAAGAACGGCGCGCGCACGCACAGCATCACCATGGGCTACCAGTCGCGCGTGATCCGCTTCACGGACTCCGTGCACCTGCTGGGCCACGGCGCGCGCGTGACCATCCAGGTCTGACCAGGGCCGTCGAGCGCCTCGCCGCCGACCCCTACTCCTCGTCGGCGGGGCGCGGCTCCACGTGCTCCATCGTGCGCTTCCCGATCGGCGTGAGCGCCCAGTCCAGGAACGCGCGCAAGGCACGGCCACGATGACTGACACGGCGCTTCTCCGCCAAGGACGCCTCGGCGAAGGTCTTGCCGAGATCCGCGCTCATGAACACCGGGTCGTACCCGAACCCACCTTCGCCGCGGGGACCGTCGAGGATCGCCCCACGACACTCGCCCTTGAACGTCACCACCTCGCCACCCGGCGTGGCCAACACCACCACTGCCACGAAGCTCGCGCCGCGCCCCTGTTTCGGGACACTGCGCATCCGTTCGAGCAAGTGGGCGATGCGCTCGCCGTCGGTGAGGCCCTCGCCGCCGAAACGGGCGCTGTACACGCCGGGAGCGCCACCGAGGGCGTCGACTTCCAGCCCCGAGTCGTCCGCCAGGGTGGGCATGCCGCTGCGCAACGCGACGAAGCCGGCCTTGAGCAGCGCGTTCTCCTCGTAGCTGGTGCCGGACTCTTCCGGGAACGAGTCGATGCCGATGTCGCTTGCGGCGTGGACTTCGACCGCGACGCCGGAGAGGGCGTCGCGGAACTCGCGCACCTTGCCGGGATTGGCGCTCGCGACGACGAGTTGGATGCGGCGTTTGGTCATCGGGCGTACCTCACCTGAGTTGCGGCCTGACCACGTCGAGGACCCGAGCCGCCGCCGTGATGCCGTTGGCGACCAGTGTCACGTAGCGTTCGGCGTCGAGCGGGCGGCCCTCGCCGCCGCCCTGGACCTCCACGACCTCGCCGGCGCCTGTGGCGACGACGTTGAGGTCGACCTCCGCCTTGGCGTCCTCCGCATAATCGAGGTCGACCACCGTCTCCCCGTCGACGATGCCCACGCTGACGGCGGCGAGCTCATGGCGTAGCGGCCACTCGTCGATCGTGCCCTGGAAGACCAGGCGGTCGGCAGCGTGGTGAAGCGCCGCGTAGCCCGCGACGATGGCGGCGCAGCGCGTTCCCCCGTCGGCCAGCAACACGTCGACGTCGACGATGATCGTCTTCTGCCGGAACAGGTCGAGGTTCACGGTGCTGCGCAGACCCCGCCCCACCAGACGCTGGATCTCTTGCGTGCGTCCACCGGCGTAGAGGCGCTCGCGCGCCTTGCGTTCGTGCGTGCTGCGCGGTAAGAGGGCGTACTCGGCGGTCAGCCATCCGCCCTTGTGACCGGCGTTGCGCAGATGAGGCGGTAGCTTCGCCTCGATGGTCACGGTCGCCAGCACGGTCGTGCCGCCCCAAGCGACCAGCGCCGATCCCTCCGCGTGCGGGTTGTAGCCGGGCGTGACGGTGATCGGCCGGAGCTCCATGGCGCCGCGCTCCTTGCGGGTCGTGGGGCTCATGCTTCGCTGCCCTTCGCGCCGACCGCGCGGATGGCAGCGGCCTCGGGCGCCGCCCTGCCGTGCAACTCGACGTGCTCGGCCGTGCCGGCAGGGCCGTCGAGCACACGCGCGGTGTGCAGGAACGCTTCGCGGTCGCCGGTCACGAGGTAGTGCACGTTGGAGCCCATCGTGGGGTCCGTGGTGCCGTCAGGATCACTAGTCGCTTGGTGCGGTTGCGCGCGGACGGGCTCTGCGCGCACGAGCCCCGCGCGAACCAGGTCGTCGCGTACCCTAGCGGCGACGGCCTCCGCCGAGTCGACCAACCGCACCTCGGGGCCGAACACCTCGCGCAAGACAGGTTTCAAGGCAGGGTAATGGGTGCAGCCCAGGATGACGGTGTCGAGCGTAGGACGGTCCGCCAGATAGTGCTCGGCCACCAGGCGGGCGATAGCGGAATCGGAGATGCCTTCCTCGACGATCGGGACGAAGAGCGGACAGGCACGCGCCCAGGTGTCGGCACCCGCGGCTTCGAGGCGGTCCTGATAGACCCGGGCGGTGACGGTCGCGACCGTCCCCAGCACGCCGACACGGCGTCTGACCGACCCGTCGGCCCCCTCCATCGCTGCGGCCACACCTGGTTCGATCACGCCCCATACGGGAACGGGCAGGTGCTCGGCCAGCATGGGAAGGCTGGCGGCGGAGGCCGTGTTGCAGGCCACGACGATGCCCTTCACGCCTCGCTCCAACAGCAGCTCGGCGATCTCCTCGGCGAAGCCGCGAACCATGTCGATCGGCTTCGAACCGTACGGCACGCGCGCCGTGTCGCCCAGGTAGAGGAACGACTCGAGCGGCAGCAGGCGCCTGAGCGCCCGTAGCACGGTCAACCCGCCCACCCCGGAGTCGAAGACGCCGAGAGGCAGGGAAGCGAGGTGCGGCACGCGCGAAGCTTACCACCCGGGTTCCGGCTCGCCACATGAGGTTCTCGTCGTTCGGCGGCGCGGCCGGGTCCGGGCCCGCACCCCCAGGACAGCCCCGCCGCCGTTCAGGACGGCCGTGCGTTCAGCTTCCTTGGCGTCGTTCGAGGAAGGTCATCCGCCGGTAGATACCCAGGTGGGGTATGTGCTACCATCCTGGCGGATACGGGCGAGGCGGGAACGCCTCGCTCGATCGGAAGGAGCCTCGAATGGCGTTTCTCGATGACGAACTTCGCGCGCAGGTGAAGCAGGCGTTGGAGCCCCTGGCGCACGACGTGGAGATGATCGTGTACACCGGCGGGTCGTTGGTCGTTCCCGGCCGCGACGACGCGGGGGAGCAGAAGGCCACCCTGGAACTGCTGCGGGAAGTCGCGAGCGTGTCCGACAAGGTCGAGGTGCTCGAACGCAACCTCGTCACGGACGAAGCGGCCAAGGGCCTGGGCATCACGCTCGCGCCCACGACGATCTTCCGCCGCAAGGGCACCGACCGCACGAACATCCGCTTCGTGGGCATCCCCTCCGGGTACGAGTTCAGCACCCTGCTGGAGACGCTTCTGTTCCTCGGGACCGACGAGCTGGAGATGACCCCCACCTTGGAGGGTGTGCAGGCGCTCGACGCCGACCTGCGTCTTCGGACCTTCGTTACCCCCACCTGCCCGTACTGCCCGCGCGCGGTCCTTACGGCGTACCGCTTCGCCCTCGTGAACCCGCGCATCGTCGCCGAAGGCATCGAAGCGAACGAGTTCCCGACCTTGTCGAGCGGCTACCGGATCAGCGGCGTGCCGGACACCATCGTCGAAGGCGCCAACGGCAAGCCCGTCAAGACGCAACGCGTCCTCGGCGCCCAACCCGAACACGCCTTCGCCGACGCTCTGCGTCAGGCGCTCGGAGACGCGACCGTCCAGGCCTGAGCCCGGCGTACCGAGCGGCC
>CAZOTV010000111.1:0-8233 GCA_964582795.1 uncultured bacterium | reverse complement strand
CGTTGCTCGGCCTCGCGCTGTTCGCCGCAGCTCTGATCTGGGGGCGCCGCTCCCGCGTGGCGGCCCTTCGCGCCTTGGGTCTCCTCGTCGGACTCACGGCTCTCGCGTTCCCCCTGACGTTCGGTCTGGGCTACCGCGCCACCGATCTCGCGGGTCGCCTCGGTCTGCCGGCAGGCGCACCGGACGTCGCCGCCCGCACATACGCAGAAGCGTTCGCCGTAGACGTGCTACGTGATGCGCGTCTCGCCGCGGCGTACGAACGGTCGGGCGGTGTGGATTCGATCCCGGCGGCCTCGCGGTGCGTCGCGTCGTTCGCGGAGGCGGTGCGGATGCCGGCGACCGGCGCCGTATCGGACCCCGTCGAGGACGTCCGCCTGCCCCGGCGTGTGAAGGCCGTGCCGGCCGGAACGTTGCTCCGTTTCGGCTTCGCAGGGTTCATCTCGCCCTGGCTGCTCGAACCACACGTCGACGCCGGCTTGCCGCCTACGGCTGCGCTCGCGGTCGCTCTGCATGAACTGGCGCACGCCGCGGGCTTCGCGCCCGAGGCCGACGCGGAGGCGGTCGGGACCCTAGCGGGCTTACGTTGCGAAGACCCACGGGTGCGCTACGCCGCCGCGCTGCGTCTCGCGAGCGGCCTCGCCGCCGCGCTGCCGAGCGAGCGGCGCGCAGCGTACCTGGCGACGTGGCCCGAGAGCGCCGTCGAGGACGCCGAGAACGCCGCGCAAGCCGCCGCACGCTGGCGCGACGAGCGCCTTGCGCCCGTTGCCGCGCGCGCCTACGACGCTTACCTCCGCAGCCAGGGTTCACGCGAAGGGATGCGCGACTACGACCGCGGCACGGCGCTGGTAGTGCACGCCCTCTTCCGGGGAGGCGACCCGTTCGGCGTGATGCGAGGCCCGAACTAGCCTTGCGCCGGTCCGTCCGCTGCCGCGCCGACGCCGGCGGCCACGGGCGCGGGGCCGAGGTTGCGGCGGATGAGCGCGCCGGGGTCGGGATCGCGCCCCATGAAGGCGCGGAACATCACCTCGGGGTCTTCCGCGTCGCCCTTGGCGAGGATCTCGCGGGCGAACGCCCTGCCGGTGTCGGCGTTGAAGATCCCTTCACGCACGAAGCGGCCGAACGCGTCGGCCTCGAGCACCTCACTCCACTTGTAGCTGTAGTAGCCGGCCGCGTACCCGCCCGCGAAGACGTGCGAGAAGCGTGCCATGCGCTCGCCCTGCGCGAACTCCGGCCGCACCTCCATCGGCGCCATGGCGCGCCGCGCGACTTCCAGCGGATCCTGGTCGGTGCTCGGGTCGTAGTCCACATGCAGCGCTAGGTCGGCGGTACCGTACGAGAGCTGCCGCATCTGACCGATGGCCTCGAGGAACGTGCGGCCACGCCGGAGGTTGTCGTAGAGATCGTCGGGGATGGGATCGCCGGTCTCGTGGTGGCGCGCGAAGAGGTCGAGCGCTTCGCGTTCCCACGTCCAGTTCTCCATGATCTGGCTGGGAAGCTCCACGAAGTCCCAGGCGACGTTCATGCTGCTGCGCCCGCGAAGCTCCACACGGCACATGAGGTGATGGAGCAGGTGCCCGAACTCGTGGAACACCGTCTGGACCTCGTCGTGGGTCAACAGCGGCGTGCCGCCGCTTTCGGGCGGGGTGAAGTTCGCCGTGATCGTGCCGACGTGCGGGTCGAACCCGGTGTTCGACGGACCGCCGGTGACGATGCCGTTCATCCACGCTCCTGCGCGCTTCGACTCACGCGGGAACCAATCGGCGTAGAGCGACCCGAGGTAGGTGCCATCTTCGTGACGTAGGTCGTAGACCTGCACCTCGTCGTGCCATGTCGGCACACCTTCGACTGGCTCGACGCGCACGCCGAAGAGCCGCTCGGTGAGCGCGAACAGGCCGTTCAGCACGGACTCGAGCGGGAAGTACGGACGCAGCGCCTCTTCGTCGATGTCGAGGCGCGCCAGGCGCAGCTTCTCCAGCGCGAACGCGAGGTCCCACGGTTCGAGTTCGTCGATGCCGAGCGTCTCGGCGGCGAACCGCAGGAGTTCGCGCACCTCGTGCTCGAAGTACGGTTGCGTGCGCTCCGCGAGCTCGCGTTCGAAGGAGACGGCGCGCGCGCCCGACTTCATCATCCGGTCCTCGAGCACCAGGTCGGCGTAGTCGCGGTAGCCCAGCAGGTTCGCCAACTCCCGGCGCTTGGCCAGGATCTCGCGCACGATCCCGCGGTTGTCGTGCTCGCCTTCGGTGCCGACGAGCGCCAGGGCTTGGTAGAGCTCGCGCCGCAAGTCCCGGTTCTCGAGGTACTTCATCGCCGGCATGTACGACGGCGCCTGCAGCGTGAAGCGGTACCCATCCTGCCCGCGCGCGGCGGCGGATTCGCGCGCCCGCCGAAGCGCCCCTTGCGGCAGCCCCGCCAGTGCACCCTCGTCTTCGACGATCAGCTCGTACGCGTTGGTCGCGTCCAGCACGTTCTCCCCGAAACGCGTCCCGAGCTTCGCAAGGTCGACTTTCAGCGTCTCGGCGCGCGCGCGCTCGGCTTCCGGCAAGTCGGCGCCCGCGCGACGGAACTCGTCGACCACCTTCTGCAAGTGCCGCGCATGCACGCCTTCGAGCGCGGCGGCCTCCTCGCTGGCGGCGTAGCGTTTCACGACCCGCCAGAGAGCGTCGTTGGTGGTGAGTCTGGCGAAGAAGGAGGTGACCTCGGGCAGGACCTCGTTGTAGGCCGCGCGTAGCTCGGGCGAGTTCGACACCGCGTTCAGATGCCGCACCAGGCCGAACGTCTCCGAGAAGGTCTTGGCGAGATCGTCGAGCGCTCCGATGGTGGACGCGAACGTTCCTTCGACGTCGTCCGGGTGAGCGTCGATCAGCTCCTTCAGCTGCCGTTCGGCTCGGGCCAAGGCGTGGCGCGTGGCGGGAACCACGTGCTCCGCCCGGATCCGGTCGAACGGGATGCGATGCGCGGTCGAGAGTAGCGGGTTGTCATCCATCGGGGCTCCTAGCGGGCACCACGGCGAGCCCGAGGGCGCCGCGGCGGCATCGCCCGCCAGTCTACCGGAGCCTCACGGCCCGACCCGTGTCGGACGACCGTCAGGCGAACGCGGGAACGTACTCGGCGGGAACCGGCTGGCTGAACAGGAACCCTTGGCCGTCATCGCATTTCAGCGAGCGCAGCAGGCTGTTCTGCTCCTTCGTCTCGATGCCCTCGGCCGTCACGCGCAACCGCAAGCTCTTGCCGAGCGCGATGATGGCGCGAAGCAGGTCGAGGTCCTCGCCGGAGGTGTGCTCTCCGAGCTTGGTGACGAAGCTCTGATCGATCTTCAGCCCGTCCAGAGGAAGCTCGCGCAACTGCGTGAGCGACGAGTGCTCTACGCCGAAATCATCGAGCGCCACATGCACGCCCATCGCCCTCACTTCCGCCAGCTGCTTGGCGCTGGCGGCGAGGGTGTCGTAGGCCGTGCGCTCGCTGATCTCCAGCTCGAGCAGCCCGGGGTGTAGGTCGTAGCGTCCGAGCGCCGCCTGCACCACGTTCGCGAAGTCTTCCTGGACCAGTGCCTGTGGGCCCACGTTGACAGCAACCCGCCGCGGTGTGCGCTGCCGCTGCCAGCGCTTGGCTTGCCTGCAGGCGCGTTCCAGCACCCAGGCAAACAGGTCGGGGCCGAGCTGCGCTTCTTCCACCAGCGGCAAGAACTCGGCCGGCTTCAGAAGCCCGCGGGTGGGGTGCACCCAACGCACCAGCGCCTCGACGCTGTGGATGGCGCCGGAGTCGAGTTCGACGCGCGGCTGGTAGTGCAGCACCAGCTCGTCGTCTGCAAGGGCCTTGCGCACCTCGGCTTCGAGCGCCAGCCGCGTGCGCATGGCGTCGTCGAAGCGCTCGTCGGCGAAACGGAAGCCGCCGCGCTGCATCTCCTTCGCCCGGCGCAGGGCAACGCCCGCGCGCTCGAGCATCGCGCTGGGCGTCCTGCCGCCGTCCGGGTGCAGGTCCACGCCCATGCTGGCCGACATCTGCAACGTGAGCGTGCCATCGGCGTACGGCTGGCGCACCGCCGCGAGCACCTTCTCCAGCGCCGGCAAGACCGACCTGCCGCTGGGCAAGTCGACGAGCAGGAGCGCGAAGCTGTCCCCGCCCCATCGCGCCAACGTGTCCGTTCGCCGCAGGGTGCGGCGCAAGCGGCGGCTGACCTCGGTGATCAAGCGGTCGCCTTGGCGGCGGCTGAAGGTCTGATTGACGAAGCGGAAGTCATCCAGGTCGAGCAACGCGAGGCCCACGTGCGTGCGGTTGCGCCGCGCTTGTTGCAGCGCTTGATGGATGCGGTCTTCCAGCAGGTGCTGGTTCGGCAGGCCCGTGAGCGGGTCGACGTGGGCGAGCCGCCACAGGTCCGCCGAGTCGCGTTTGGCGCCGGTGATGTCCTTGACCATGCCGTACACGGCGGTGATGCCGGCCTCGTCGCTGCGCCAACGGCGCGCGGCGAAGTCTTCGACCCAGAGCACCTTCCCACCTTGCGTCAGGACGCGGTACTGGTCGGTGCGGCGCTCCTGTTCGCGCAGACCGCGCAGACGCGTCTCGAGCGCGTCACGGTCCTCGGGATGCGCGAACCGCAGTGGGCCCTCCTTGAGGAGGTCGTCGACGCCGTAACCGGTCAGCGTGCGCCATGCATCGGATGCCCACGCGACCTCGTTGCGTCCGTCGTCATGCAGGAGCAACGCGTAGCTGAAGAAGCGCCCGTCACCCTCGAGCGAGCTGCTGAGCTCGAGTCCGGTGCGTTGTGCGCCTTCGGCGTGCACCTGCTCGGTGACGTCGCGCAACACGCTGAGAAGATGCGAGACGTTCCCTTCACCATCTTCGATCGGGTAGTGCCGCTGCTCGCTCCAGAAGAGTGTCCCGTCGGCACGGTACGTGCGCACCACCACGGTGGCCGGCCGGCCGCCCGCCAGGGCCTGGCGCAGCGCGCGATCGCCATCTTGGTCGGTGTCGTTGCGCATCAGGAACCCGATGTTGCGTCCGCAGATCTCCTCCGAGGGGTACCCGGTCAGGCCTTCCAGCGCGGGGCTGGCGTAGATGACCGGATGCCCGATCTGCGTGAGGTCCGACAATGCGAAGCACTCGCCGTTGAACAGCCTGCGGGTGGCCTCGAGGATGGTGGTGCCATCGCCACGGGAGAGATCGTCGTCGGACGCGTTCGCGGACGCACTCGCGGACGCCCTCGCGGACACGGTCCCGGCTGCGGTCCCGGCTGCGGTCCCGGCTGCGGTCTTCGACGCGGAACCGGCCACGGCTGCGGCCACGGCTCCGGACGCGGTTCCTAACGCCGTTCCTGACGCGGCTCCGGAAGCGGATTCGGACGCGGATTCGGACGCGGTGGGCTGATCGCTCGTGCGGGGGGTTCGCGACTGCATGGCGGTGACGCGCCTCCTTCGAGATCGACGAGGTCCGCGCCGCCCGCCGCGGTGCCGTCAGGGCCACCGGGGCTGGTGCATCGCCCTCGCCCGGCATCGACGTTCGACGCGTTGCGGTCGGCGTCAGGCAGGGCGAGGTGCGCTTGCGGTGCTGGAGAGAACGTGGACCGTGATCGCGAGCTCCCGACTCGCCGGATCGTCGTTCCTCTCCCGACCTCTTCCTAGAAGCACGCTAGCATCGGCCCCCGGCGGTCCTTATGACATTTTTCCGATGCCCAACGGCCCTTCGCCGTGTTGGACCTGAGCAGGCCGTGACTCCTTCGCGCCCCTGCCGCGCCGCGCCCGGCGAGTGAACGCCAAGGCGATCAGCATCGGCACGCCGGTCAGGGCGGCCATCGTGCCGCCGATCGATACGTCGGCGGCCACCGCGGTCGGGTACCCGGCCACGGCCGCGCCGGCCGCGCAGACGAGCGCCACCGCGAGCACGCCACCGAACCGGTTCGCGACGATCTGCCCTGTCACTGCCGGGACGATCGCGAAGGCGACGAACAGCACGACACCGACGGCGTCGAAGGCGGCGACGGCCGTCATGGAGGTCAGCGCGAGCAGGCCGGCGTGGACCAGTCGCGGGCGCAGACCCAGGTTGCGCGCCAGCACGGGATCGAAGGCCGACGCCACCAGCTCCTTCGCGAACGCCAGCACGTACAAGGTGTCGATGACGAGCACGATGGCCAGCGTGAGCAGCGCGCGCGGTACCTCGATGCCCGCCACCGCCACCCGGTCGAGCCAGACGAAGCCGATCTCGCCGAGCAGCACGGTGTGAGGATCGACATGGACGTCGCGCGCGTAGAGGCTGAGCAACAGCACGCCGGCCGCGAAGAGCGCGGGGAACACGAGCCCGGTGGCGGCGTCGCGCTTCACGCGGCGGCTGGCGGCGAGCGCCTCCGTGGCGAGCACGGTGATCAGTCCGATCACGCCGGCCCCCAGCAGTTGCCACGGGCCGCTGGTGACGTGCGCGACGAGGTAGGTCACGGCGATGCCGAGGACGATGCCGTGGCTGATGGCGTCGGTGAGCATCGCCTGGCCCTTGACGACGAGGAACGTGCCGACGAGCGCAGCCGAAGCGGCCGCGAGCACGCCGGTGGCGATGATGGCGAAGGGGATGCCGTCGAACAGCGCCTGGAGGTTGCCCTGCGACCATGCCAGGGCGGAGGCGAGGGAAGGAAGTACGTCCGGCATGGCTCAGGCCTCCTGCGGCGCCGCGCGACGCGGCGCGAACACGAACGAGATGGCCACCATGGCCGACGCCACCAGTACGACGAGCGGACCGGTCGCGAGGCCGGAGGTGGTGGCGCTGAAGAGCGCGCCGGTGACCGCGCTGAAGAGCCCGATCGCGCCGGCGAGGACGACCATGGTGGTCAGGTTGCGGCTCCACTGCCGCGCGGCGGCGGCCGGGGCCACCACCATGGCCGACATCAGCACGACGCCAACGAGCTGAAGACCGATCACGATGGCGAGCGCCAACAGACCCGTGAGGCCCGCCTCGATCCAGCCGACGCGGAGGCCGGCCGCCGCTGCGAAGTCCGCGTCGAAGGTGGTGATCTTCGCGTGCTTCCAGAAGGCGGCGACGAGCCCCAGCGCGAGCGTCACGACGCCGCCGAGCACCCAGAGATCGGACGGAAGGGTAGCGGCCGCTTGCCCGAACAGGAACGCGTCCAGCCCGGCATGGGATGCGCCGGGTTGACGCTGCGCCACCGTCAGCAGGACCACGCCGATGGCGAACCCGAGGCTCAGTGACGCGCCCAGCGCGGCGTCGCTCTTCACGCGCGTGACGCGTGTGAGGTAGAGCGCGAAGAGGGCCGCCACCACACCGCTGACGAGCGCTCCCGCGAGCATCGCGCCGAGGCTCCTGCCTCCGGCCACCAGGTAGCCGAGCACCACGCCTGGAAGGGCCGCGTGCGCCATGGTGTCGCCGAGGAGGCTCTGGCGCCGGAGCAGGGCGAACACGCCAAGCGCGCCGGATCCGAGGCCCAGCAACGCAGCCCCGAGCACCACCGTGCGGACGGTGGGGTCGGAGAGAAGCTCGAAGAGGCTCACGACGCCGCTCCGACCGCCGGGCCGTCGAACGAGCCGGCCGCGTTCCCGAACCCGGGGACCGGCACGCGGCCGCCGTACGCGGCCGCCAGCGCGTCCGGCTGGAAGACGTCGCGTACCGCGCCCTGGGCGTGTACGCGCCCGTTCACGAGGGCCATCCACTCGAAGTAGCGCGGCAGCGTGTTGAGGTCGTGGTGGACGGCGA
This sequence comes from uncultured bacterium, assembly GCA_964582795.1. Classification (GTDB taxonomy): domain Bacteria; phylum Deinococcota; class Deinococci; order Deinococcales; family Trueperaceae; genus CAZACZ01. The sequence continues at coordinate 544 of CAZOTV010000111.1, read as the reverse complement.
CGACGGTCTTGCCGCGGTCCCGCAGCCGGCGGAGCGTTGCCACCAGCGCGGCTTCGCTGACCATGTCGACGCCGGCCAGCGGCTCGTCGAGCAAGTAGAGGTCGGCGTCTTGCACCAACGCGCGCGCGAGGAACACCCGCTGCTGTTGGCCGCCGGAGAGTTGGCCGATGTGCCGGCGGGCGAAGTCGGCCATCCCGACCTCGTCCAAGGCGTCGAGCGCTGCGGTCCTCTCGGCCTTGCCCACGCGGCGGAACCAACCGACGCGGCCGTACAGACCCATGGTGACGACGTCCAGCGCGTCGGCGGGGAAGTCCCAGTCGACGGTGGAGCGCTGCGGCACGTACCCCACGCGACGCCGACCGCGCACGGCAGACTCGCCCAGCATGCGAACGGCGCCCGCCTGCGAGGGAACCAGCCCTAGGACGGCCTTGATGAGGGTGCTCTTCCCCGCTCCGTTCGGTCCGACGATGGCGCCCATCACCGCGGGCGGGACGTTCAGCTCCACCTCGTCGAGCACCACCGCGTCGTCGTAGCGCACGCGCAA
>CAZOTV010000110.1:5641-8377 GCA_964582795.1 uncultured bacterium | reverse complement strand
CACCGGATGCATCAGCAGCGCCCGCTCCTGCAGCAGCGGCGCAAGCGTACGCACCAGCGTGGTGGGGTCGTCCTGCGCCGGCAGCAACACCTTCGGGGTGACGTCGACGTTCCAGGTCGGCGCGTCGGCGGGCAGCCCGGCCATCTCCTTGGCTCTCGCCACTGCCAGCGACACGTCGCCAAGCTCGTCCACCAGCCCGATCTCGAGCGCGTCCACGCCCGACCAGATGCGACCCCTGCCGATCTCGCGGACCCGCTCGAGCGCCAGACCGCGCCCTTCCGCGACGCGCGTGGTGAAGCGCTCGTACACCTCTTCGATGTAGCGCTGCAGGTGCGCGCGCTCCTCGTCGTCGAAGGCGTGGTCCGTCCCGAACGCGTTGGCGAAGCGGCCGCGTTGGAGCACCTCGGGGTTCAGGCCGATCTTCTCGTTCAGCCCGCTCGTCACGAACTTCGCCGCCAGCACGCCGATCGAGCCGGTGATGGTGGTGGGCGCGGCGATGACGCGGCGCGCGTGGGTGAGCACGTAGTAACCGCCGCTCGCCGCCACGCTGCCCATCACGGCGACGACCGGCTTCTTGGCGCCGATCCGAACGACCTCACGCCAGATCAGGTCGCTTGCCAGCGCCGAGCCGCCACCCGAGTCGACGTGGAACACGATCGCCTTGGTCGCCGGGTCTTCGTCCGCGGCGCGCAGGGCGCGTTGCAGCGTCTCCGAGCCCGCCGTCTCGCCCACGATGGGGATGGGGAGGGGTGAGCGCGACGACTTGCCCGTGACGATCGTGCCCCGCAGCGACACCACCGCCACGCGACCTCTCGACGCGTCGGCGCGGTGCAGGTGCACGAAGCGCGCCGCTTCGGTCAACGACCGGCTACGCCGATCGAGCGCCTCGTCCTCGTACGCGACGCGGTCGATCATGCCGAGTTCGAGCGCCCTGCGGGCCGAGGTGACGCCTTCGTCCAGCCAGCCGTGCACGGCCTCGGGCGGCTCGTTACGCGACCGCGCGACGGTCTCGACGAAGTACTGCGCGAAGCGGTCCAGAAGAGCGCTCAACTGCAGGCGCTGCGCGTCGCTCATCTCCTTGCGCGCGAACGGGTCCCCGGCGTTCTTGAACTCGGCGATGGCGAGCTTGTCGAACGTCACGCCTACGCGCTCGAGCGCGTCGCCCATGAACGTCGTGCGAAGCGCGAGACCGTGCACGAAGAACTCGGCCGACTCGGGCGTGACGATCTCGTCCGCACCGCACGCCAGCAGGTACGTGGTGGTGTCGAGGTGCGTCGCGAACGCGACCAGCCGCTTCCCCGCGCGCCGCAGCACGTCGAGCTGGCTCCGGATGGCCGTGGCCGTGGTCAGGTCGACTTGCAACGCCCCGAAACGCAGCACGACCCCTTCCAGCCACGGCGCCGCGGCGAGGGCCGCGACGCGTCGTTCGAAGGCCTCGAGCGACACCTCCTGGGGCCGCATCACCTCGGTGGGCGAGGGAAGCAGCCTGCGGCGCTTCGAACGCGCCGGGAACGAGCCTTCCAGTTCCACGACGACCCATGCAGGGCGCTCGCCCGGGAGCAAGTCGGAGATCGCGTTGCGGGCGTCGACGAAGGCGTTGCGTAGGCCGGCGATGGCCATGCGCGGGCCTTGGCCGGCGCGATCCTTGGTGGGTGCCATGCCTCAGGGTACTAGCAACCAACGACCGATCAACTGCTCGGCGAGCCACACCAGGAGCGGGAGCATGATGGCCGTCAGGAACCCGCGGAACGCCCCCGTCTCCCAAGGCCAGGTCGACGCCTTCTCCAACAGGCCGATCTCCGCCGTGAGGCTGGCCATCGCGTGCGCGCCGCCTTGCAAGCCGGTATGGTCGTCGTCCGCGAAGTGCGCCCGCTGGCGCGCCAGCACCTCGTCCACGTGTTGGTGGGCTTGGGCCTTGCGGCGTAGCTTCTCCGCCTCGAGACGTTGATGCGCGCCCCATAGCGGAAGCGCGAACGTCGTCATCGCGAGCAGCGCAAGACCGATCAGGACGACGGCGAACACGCTGGTCGACTCTCCGGCCGTCGACCGCGGGTAGGTGACCAGCCACGCGTACGCGGCGAACACCGTTCCCAATGCCGTGCGCGCCGTCACGCGCGAGAACGCGTAGAGCGGCGCAGGGTCGAACAGCCGCACCAAGGCGCACTCACGGTACAGGTAGTCGATCAAACCAAGTTGGCGGATCGAGTGATAGAACAGGATCCCGATCCCCAGGAAGACCGACACCATGAGGCCGTACTCGAAGACGTAGACGGGACCGGATGTGGCGTAGCCGATCCCCGGGAGGTTGTGCGACGAGACCAGGACGCGCTGGATCACGCCGAGCCCGATGCCGCCGATGGACGCCAGGGCTGCGGGCCAAGCGGGCATGGTGGTGAGGCGTCGGCGGACCGCCTCGGCCTCCGCGTCCGTCGCGCGCATCACGCCGCGGAACGTGTCGAGCGCCCGGCCGGAGACCAAGTCGAGGTAGTGCACCAAGGCGAAGGCGTACACGCCCGTACCGGCGCCCACGACGTGCCACGGGTGGAAGGTGCCCACTGGGTACGTGCCCGTGCTCCACTTGAGGCCTGTCTCGAGCCCAGCCAGGAGCAGGAACGCAGCGAGGTACGTGAGCCAAGGCGCCCAAGGTAGACGCTCGATGGCGTCTTGCAGGGCGTCCACCCAGCTGTTGGTGTAGCTCCGCTCGGTCCATGCGGTGACGCCACGCGGCATGCTCGT
>CAZOTV010000110.1:0-5541 GCA_964582795.1 uncultured bacterium | reverse complement strand
GTTGCCTCGGCTCGACCAGCATAGTCGCGAGCAGCGTTCTCGCCTAGTGCGAGGGGAGTCCTCGGCCCGCGGCGGCCCGGCGCTCTAAGACACGCTGGCCGCCCCGAACGCGTTCGCGTTCCAGGCGACGGTGGTTTCGGAGCCTTCGTGTAGCCTGGTTACGTTCGTCCGCTGCACTCGCTTCACACTCGTCTTGGAGGCATCGAAGGAGACCCCCATGAAACGACTGACCGTGCTGCTCCTAGCCGCGCTCGCCACCGGCCTCGGCTTCGCCCAAGACCCCGTCACCATCGGCTCGAAGATCGACACCGAAGGCTCCGTGCTGGCGCAGATCGTGCGCCTGGTGCTCGAAGACGCCGGCATCGCGGTCGAGGACCGCTCGGGCTTCGGCACGACGTCCGTGGTGCGCGAGGCGCTGCTCGCCGGTGAGATCGATCTCTACCCCGAGTACACCGGCACCGCGCTGACCTTCTTCCCAGACGAAGGTCTGCCCGAAGACCTGGCCACCGACGCAGACGCGCTCTACGACACCGTGAAGCGCCTCGACGCCGAACGCAACGACATCGTGTGGCTCGGTCGCTCGCCCGCCAACAACACCTGGGCCATCGCCGTTCCCCAGACCCTGGCGGACGAGTTCGGCCTCGCCACCATCGCCGACTTAGCGGGATACGTGAACGAGGGCAACCCGTTCAAGCTCGCTGCCAGCCAGGAGTTCGTGGACCGGCCCGATGCGCTGCCTGCGTTCGAAGCAACGTACGACTTCGAGGTGCGCGACGACCAGCTCGTGATCCTCGCGGGCGGCAACACCACCCAGACCGAGACGGCCGCCGCCAACGGTACCGACGGCGTGAACGCCGCTATGGCCTACGGCACCGACGGGGCCATCGCCGCGCTTGGACTGGTGTCCTTGACCGACCCGCAAGGCGCCGTTGCGATCTACCAGCCGGCGCCGATCGTGCGCGCCGAGGTCGTCGCGGCGTACCCCAACCTGGCCGAACTCCTCGACCCGGTGTTCGCCAGCCTCGACGAAGCCACCCTGTCCGACCTCAACGGCCGCGTGGCCGTGAACGGCGAGAACCCCACCGACGTCGCGCGGGACTACCTGACCAGCAACGGGTTCCTGCAGTAACCTCCGAGGCGTGAACGCCTTGTTGCGGGCGTGGCGCCGCGACCCGGTGACGCCGCTCGGCGGCGCCATCGGGATCGCGGCGCTCGTCTCGTTGGGCCCGTGGCGCCCCGGCTGGCTGCTGTTCAAGCCGAACCGGCTCGTCTCCGGCGAGACGCATGGAGCGTTCGCGGTCGTCCCGGGCTGGGCCTGGGTCCTTCTCGGCGCGTGGGTCGCGTTGATCGTCGTAGGTACGCTCACCGCCATGGCGCGTGGGCCCGAAGGGGGTCGACGCGGCCCCTCCGACGCCGCGCGCCGTCACGCCGACGCACCGCAGTCCGAAGGTCCGGCCACAGCGAACGGCCCGGGGCGCGTCACGTTCCTCGCGGCCTCGAGCGCGCTCCTGGTTGCCGCTGCCCTCGTCATCGCGCTCCTGGCCGTGGGGCGAGGCGCAACGGCTCTGGTGGACGGCGCGCCGCCCAGCGCCCGCGTGTCGCTGTCCGGCGGTGTGTGGCTGACGGTGCTCGCGGTGTACGTCGCGGCGTTCGGCACCACCGCCGACCTTCCGCGAAGGTGGGCAGGCGGGGTGGCGGTCGTGACGCTGCTGGCGGTCGGGTGGGTGCTGCAGGCGGGCACCCTGACGGACCTCGGCTTGGCGCGCGAACTGGTGAGTCAAGGCAGCGACTTCCGGGCCGAGATCGGCAGGCATCTGGCGCTCGCGCTCACCAGCCTCCTCGTCGCTACGCTCCTCGGGATCCCCGCTGCCATCGCCTCGGCCCGCAACGACGCCGTGGCGCGCTGGGTGTTGCCGACGGTGGCGTTCTTCCAGACGCTGCCTTCGCTGGCGCTGTTCGGGCTGATGTTGGCGCCACTGGCGCGCCTCGGCCGGGCGGTGACGGTCGGTGAGGCGCTGCGCTTCGCGTTGCTGCTGGTGCCGATCGTGGCCGTATGGTTCGTCGCGAAGCGCCTTCACGGCGGCGCCCGGTCGTTCGCGCGACCCTTCGCGCGGCCGCTTGCCACGCTCGCTACGGTGGCCGCGCTCGCGCCGCTGACGCTGATCGCCTTGGTGGCGGCCGTGCTCGTGAACGAGGTGCTCACCGCGACGTTCGGCGGCGGCGGCGGGCCGAGCTGGCCCGGCCTCTCGGCGGCGTTGGCGGCATTGGGCGTGCGCGGCATCGGCAGCGCGCCTGCCCTCATCGCGTTGACGCTCTACGCGCTGCTGCCGATCGTGCGCAACACGTACACCGGACTCAAGGGCGTGCCCGAAGCCGCCATCGAGGCCGGAACCGGCATGGGGATGAGCCGCGGCCAGCTGTTGCGCCGCGTCGAGTGGCCGCTGGCCATGCCGCTCGTGATCGAAGGCATGCGCGCGGCGTCGGTGCTGATCATCGGCATCACCACGGTCGCCTACCTGATCGGGGCGGGCGGCCTTGGCGTGTTCATCCAACGCGGCATCGACCAGGTGGTGCCGGACCTGGTGCTGCTGGGCGCGGTGCCCGTCATCTTGCTGGCGCTGGCGGCGGACGCGCTGCTGCGGGGCGCCCGCACGTTGCTGACGCCGCGGGGGCTCAGGGGGGAGCGCGCGTGATCCGCTTCGAGAACGTCACCAAGCGCTACGGCGACGTCGTCGCCGTCGACGGCCTCTCGCTCGACGTGCCGGCCGGTGAGACCGTCGTGCTGATCGGGCCGTCTGGATGCGGGAAGACGACGACGCTGAAGATGATCAACCGCCTCATCGAGCCCACCGGCGGCCGCGTGATCGTGAACGGGCGTGACGTGAGCGAGCAGGACCCGCAGCAGCTGCGGCGTGGCATCGGGTACGTCATCCAGTCGGTCGGGCTGTTCCCGCACCTGAGCGTGCGGCAGAACATCCAGGTGGTGCCCAGCCTGCTGGGGTGGCCGAGAGCGCGTAGCGTCGCGCGGGCCGACGAGCTGCTGGAGCTCGTCGGGCTCGAGCCGTCCGTGTACCGCCACCGCTACCCGAAGGACCTCTCGGGCGGTCAGCAGCAACGCATCGGCGTCGCGCGCGCGCTCGCCGTCGACCCGCCGGTGCTCTTGATGGACGAGCCGTTCGGCGCGGTCGACCCGCTCACTCGCGAGCGGCTGCAAGAAGAGTTCCTCGCGCTGCAAAAGCGCCTGCGCAAGACGGTCGTGATGGTCACGCACGACATCGACGAGGCCATCCGCATGGCCGACCGGGTATGCCTCATGAACGAAGGGCGGATCGAGCAGTACGACACGCCCGACGCGCTGCTCGGGTCGCCGCGCAACCGCTTCGTGCGGCAGTTCGTGGGAAGCGACCGCGCCCTCAAGCGCCTGAGTCGCGTGCGCGTGGGTGACGTGATGGAGCCGGTGGCGCCGATCGACGTGCGGGCGGCCGCGTCGGACGTGGCGGAAGCGCTGCGCAACGACGCGTTCCGCTACGTGGTGGACGAAGGTCGTCTGGTGGGTTGGGTCACGCGGCGCGCCTTGCGCGAGGCCGGCGACTTGCGCGAGGCGCTGACCGAGATGCCGCGTGGCGACGCGTTGACGGTCGACGACGACGTGCGCGACGCCGTAGCGAAGATGCTCGGCCAGGGTGTCGCGGGCCTGCCCGTGCTTGACGGCGACGGAGCGTTGGCGGGCCAGTTCGCTCTCGAGAGCGTCGTCAAACTCGCCGCCCCCAGCGAGGACGACGGCGGATGAAGCGCTCCCGCCGCGCCGTGGGGTGGGGCCTTGCGGCGGCGCTGGCGCTGCTGGTACTGGCGTTCGTTCTGTTCACGCAGGACGCTTGGTGGGAGGCGGCTTTGCGCGCACTCTTCCCGGACCAGCCGCGGGTGCTGTTCGAACGCACGCGGCTGGTGACGTTGGCGTGGCAGCACGTGGTGATCACCGCCGCGTCGATGGGCATCATCCTGGCGATCGGGTTGCCGCTCGGGGTGTGGCTCACGCGTCCAGGAGGCCGGCCGTTCCTCGGTCTGGCGTCGAACCTCCTGTCCGTCGGGCAGACGTTCCCACCCGTCGCCGTGCTGGCGTTGGCGCTGCCGTTCTTCGGCTTCGGCCTGCGGCCCACGTTGATCGCGCTGGTGGCCTACGGCCTGCTGCCCGTGACGCGCAACGTGATCGCCGGACTGCAGGGCGTGCCGGACGACCTGAAGGAAGCCGCTCGCGGCCTGGGGATGAGTCCAGCGCAGCTGTTCTGGCGTGTGGAGGCGCCGCTCGCGCTGCCGGTCGTGCTGGCGGGCGTGCGCATCAGCGCCACCTACACCGTCGGCACCGCCACGGTGGCGCCGATCATCGGCGCGGGCGGCTTGGGCGTGCCGATCATCGCCGGGCTGGCCGTCGGGAACACCGCGTTCGTGCTGGAAGGAGCGGTGCCGGTGGCGATGCTGGCGTTGCTGACCGACTTCGTGTTGGGGCGGGTCGAGGCGGTCACCACCAGGTAACCGCGAGGTGGCCGCGAGGTCGTCGCGGGAACCGCTACGCGAGTGCCTGGGTTGTGCGTTCACGCCTACAGTCGCATGCCCACGCCGACCCTATCCTGAACGTCGTGCCTGTCGGCCCCGACGTGTCGTCGGAGTGGCCCGGGTCGGCGAGAGGTGGCGTGAGATCGTGCGGAAACTCGTTCGGTGGTTGCTTCCGGCCATAGTGACGCTGGTGTGGCTCGGCGCGTCCGGGTACGGCGGACCGTTCTTCGGCAAGTTGTCGGAAGTCCAGACGCAGGACAACACCGACTTCCTGCCTGGCTCGGCGGAGTCGACGCGGGCGCTGGAACTGCAGTCGGCGTTCGACGACGCCACGGCGCCGCCCGCCATCGTGGTCTTCGAGGGCCGTGACGGCGCCGGCATCGACGAAGCGGCCACGGCCGAGATCCGGGCGCTGATGAGCAGAGTCGGTGCGCTCGAGGGCGTCGGTGGCGCATCGCCGCCGCTGCCGTCGACGGAGCGTGACGCGGCGGGGGCCCCACTCGCCTACCAGGCGTTCGTCGTCGTCGAAGGCGACACGGCCGAGGTGGTGGCGGACGTGCGCGAGGTCCTTTCCGATCGGCCGGAGGGTGTGGCCACCTTCGTGACCGGTCCGGCAGGATTCGTGGCCGACCTGGTGGAGGCGTTCGGCGAGATCGACGGGATCCTGCTGCTGGTCACGGTCGTGACGGTGCTGATCATCCTGCTGTTCGTCTACCGCAGCCCGGTGCTGCCACTTCTGGTGCTCGTCGGCGCGGTCGGGGCGCTGGCCGTTTCCGTGGTGGCCGTGTACCTCATGGCGGACGCCGGCTGGATCCGCCTCAACGGCCAGACGCAGGGCATCCTCTTCATCCTCGTGATCGGCGCCGCCACCGACTACTCGCTGCTGCTGGTGGCGCGTTTCCGCGAGGCGCTGCGCGAGCACGCTTCCCCGGTGGCGGCGATGCGCGTGGCGTGGCGCGGCACTGTCGAGCCGATCCTGGCGTCCGGCGG
>CAZOTV010000109.1:0-8403 GCA_964582795.1 uncultured bacterium | reverse complement strand
GACATCAACGATCGCACATCGGCTATTCCGCGACACCCGTTTTTCACGAGGCCCGTCAGGGACACAAAGCCAGCACGTTGGGATCGCCCGCGCCCGCCTGGTGTCCTCGGAGAAGCTGAACTGGTGGGAAGCCGCGCTTGGCTGGCCTGGTGCGCGTCGCACCTAAGAGAGTTGCATATCGGCCATTCGGCGCCATGCGCTTTTCGCGAGACCCGTCAGGGACGCGAAGCAAGCACGATGGGATCAATCACGCCTGCCCGTCGTCCTCGGAGCAACGGAACTGCTGGGAGTTGCGCTTGGCTGGCCTGGTTCGCCCGGCACCTATAAGCTTGCACATTGGCACTTCCGCGCCGTCCGCTTTTCAGGAAGCCCGTCAGGGTCAAGACTCGTGTGGTTCTTCCGGGAGTGGTGCAATGGTGGTGGCGCCCGAGTGTTCGGTGACCGGCGGCTTACGAAGCGACGGCGGCCCGCCACACCGCCCGCGCCTCGTCGTTCGTGAGATGCGAAAGATCCTGGACGTACCGGTGAAGGGTTCGAGCTGCGAAGCCGAGGTGGTTGGCCTTGGGTAGACCGACGCGTTCAAGCTCAGCGGTCATGGCATCGGCACGAACCCGACCGATGCCAGGCGTGGCCGCCTGCTTGGTGCTGGACCGGCGCTTCTGGCTGTTGTCCGGCATGCGGGGTGCCGCCAGGGTTCGCTTGTTGGGGTCATAGTCGGTCCACTGTGGTGTGAGGTCGTAGAGGTAGCGTCCGAGGCCGAACTTGGTGCAGGCGCGTTTGAAGGCTTGTGCTTCGGCGCTGGTGCCGGCGACGTTGTCGGGGCTGTCGGTGGCTTCGCCGGTGCTGCTGCGGGTGATGCCGTGGATGGTGAGGCGGCAGATGATGCGGTGCTCGCCCCAGGGTGCGAACTCGACGCTCCAGTCGCCGGGCACGGTGGCGTTGAGGCGGTCCTCGTAGGCGCGTGGGTCGGCGTACGGCAGCGCCTGCGCTTTGGTCTTGTCGCGGCTCACGGCGCCGGCGCGGTACCTGACGTCGCTCGGGCGGAAGGGCTCGGAGAGCGCCGCCAGGAGCGCGATCCAGTCGACGGTAGGGAGGGCGTTTCGGGTCGAGACGGTCATGGTGTCCTCCTTGCTGCGGGGGTTCGTGGGGTTCGTAGATGGCGTGCTCGTGGCGCGGGAGTAGGCGACTCGGCTGGCGGTGGACATGGGTGTGGCTCCTTCTCGTGGGGGCTCGTGGCGTTCGTGGTCGCTGGTGTGGTCGGGTGGGTGGTCAGTAGGTGTCCCACTCCCAGGGGTCGTCGAGGTGCGCGTCGGGCGCGATGCTCGGCGCGATGGTGGCGTGCACGGTGTCGGCGTGCGCTCCGTGGTGGGTGTTGGGCCAGTCGGGTTGCGGGTCGGGTTGCGGGTCGGTGTCGGCGTAACCGGTGCCGTGGCAGGCGTCGCACGGCACGGTGTCCTCGCTGGGCATCCAGGCTTCCTGGTAGGCGTCGAACCGGCCGGGGCCACCGACGTGGATCAAGTACCCCTCGCCGAGGCACACGGGGCACGCCTCCTCCTCCGTCGGGCCGGTGGGGGTGGGGTCGAGCTCGTCGTGCTCGCTGGGCTCGTGGGGTTCGTGGGTGGTCTCGTCGGGGGCGGGCAGGAGCGTGTCGAAGGTCCAGTCGGAAGCGGCGTGCGGCATGGTGGCAGTCCTTTCGCGTGGAGATAGGCGCGCCAGGAGCGGTGTCGCCCCTGGCGCTGGTTGGTGTGGCTTGGTTAGGTCGGTGTGTCCGGCTCAGGCAGCGGCTAGCGCGCCTGGCGTAGCGGTGGTGGTGCGTTGCTCGCCGCGGATGGCGCTGAGGAGGGTGTCGGCGGCGCGGCTGGCACGGTCACCGGCGGCAACGAGGTCCTCCAGGGTGTCGGTCCAGGAGGCGAGGTAGGCGAAGGAGTACGAGCTGGTGTCGATGCCGAGCTCGTGGCACACCAGGAACGCGGCGGTCTCGGCTTCGAGTTCCGCGAAGGCGCGTTGGTCGGTGCCGGTGTGCAGCAGCATGTGCGCCGCCTCGTGCACCAGCGTCTTGAACGCGTGCGTGACGCTCAGGCCGGTGCGGACACCGATCTCGCGCACGGCGGGGCGGTACACCCCGAGGGCGTGCGGGTGCTCGAAGTCACGCCGCACCGTCACACCCTGCTGCATGCAGTAGTCCTCCAGCAGCACGTCGTACGCCAGGACGCAGGCGCGGTCCTGGGGCGTGTCCTGAAGTTGGCGGGGTGGTTCGGGTTGCGGGATGGGCTCGCCGTCGGTCTGGCTGATGTCGAACACCTTCACCCAGCGGAAGCCGATGAGCACCTTGCGGGTGCCGTCGTCGCGGTCGGTGACGAGCAGCGGCGCGAGGATGCTCAAGCCGCGCTCGCCCTTGCGCACCTGGCGCTCGTTCTTCTGCCACGTGCGGTACCCAGCCACCAGCGTCGCGTCGGGAAGCTGCGCCAGGATCAGGCTGGTGTTGAAGAACGAGTACTGGTGGAAGCGCTGCCGGAACTCCAGAGCACGGCGCCAACCGGCACTGGTAATGAGGTCCGCCACGCCGCGCTGCAGGATCTCCAACGCCTCGGCCTTCTTCGAGTCGGGACGCTCCACCTGCTCGACGGGCGCGGACGGAGTGAGGGCGGATGGGATAAGGGTGGTGGTCATACTCTCCTCCAACGAGAAAGGCCCCGCCCCCACGAAGGGGACGGGGCCACGAGAACTACCCAAGCCACGACGGCCTGGGCCAACCTGAAATACGCCTGCACCGAGGCAGGCTTGACTTGCGCCTATCGCTCCTGGGCGGTCACCGGGCGAGCACCAGCCGGAGCCGATGCCATGCTGCCAGTAGCAGCACGCTGAGCCAGAAGGCCGCGTAAGCGGCGCCGAAGGCGACCAGAGCGACACGGGCGGGATCGGGCAGGGACTCGAACATCACGAACCTCCAAAACGACAACGCCGGCCACAAGGGCCGGCACTGATGGGGCGGGGGGATTGGTCTGCTTCCCATACGGGAAGCCCCCTCCCTACTGCTGACTTCCACCTGCAGCTGACGGGAGGGGGGGTCTAACAACCCCGCGGCAAGCGATGTCACGGGGCAACCCGCTCCGGACGGAGGGGATGGTCGCCTAGCGCGACCCTTGCAGCCACGCGGCGCCCGACAACCTTGGCGCAGCAGGCATGTAGCGTGGAGAAGGCTTTTCCTGTGATCTGGGAGGAAGTTGCCGGTCAACTCGCTTCGCCCGAATTCTGGTGAGCGTCCCTAACAGACCGCCGAGCCGCCACCACTCCGAACCGCGACTCGCAGGTGCGGTGGAGCTTCGCCACCCGACTCCCATATGGTGGTGTAGTGGCTACGTCATCCCAGTGGACGCAACCGCCGAGCTCACGGACTCAGGTGAACAAGGCCGCGATTCGGCTGGTCCGAAACGGATTGCTCTACGCCGGCAAGGAGCAGGATCTGGCGCTCGTTCGGACGTGGCGCGGTGCTCACGCCTTCCCGCTCAACACCGTGCAAGTAGGCGTGCGCCAGCGTGTAGCGCGACTTGGTCTTGATGGGTTCGTTGCACAGCGCCTGAAGACGATCAACGCCATCTACAAGAAGCTGCAGCGCCAGACGATGCGCTTGACCCAGATGGTGGACATCGGCGGCGCACGGGTGATCTTGCCCACCGAAGCGGACGTGCGGCGATTCGTTGATGATCTGGAAGGGTCCCTCGCTGGCGGCGCGATGGCGCTGGCCTGCGTGAAGCGGCTAGATCTCGTCCGGACTCCCCGGCCGGACGGTTACCGCAGCATCCACATGCATCTCGAGTACCAGAGTCGTGATGGCCGCCGTACCGACTTCGACGACTTGCTGGTCGAACTACAGATACGCACACCTCTCCAGCACGCGTGGGCGACCATGATCGAGAGCCTTGGGATGCTTCTTGGCCAGGACTACAAGGGCGGTGCGGGGCCGGACGATCACCGGCGTTGGCTAACTGCAGTGAGCGGCGTGCTTGCGCGGATGGAGGGGCTCCCTCTCCCGTCTGATCTCCCCGCCGACTCGCGCCAGCTCGGCCGGTTGGTGGCAGAGCTAGAACAACGAACCGGACTGCTGGAAGTGCTTAGGGGAGCCGCGGGGCGCCGGGACAGCGCCGATGACCTTGACGCCGGTCTCGACGACTACTACCTCATCGAAGCGCGTGACCGAGGCTGGAGCGTTGAACGTGCTTCAAGCGATAGTGCTGAGGCGGTCGCCGCATACGACAGGTTGGAAGGCGATCCGAGCCCGGAGTCCCCACGCCCGGTTCTGGTCGGCGGCGCCAACTGGGAGAGCATCCGACGCTCGTTCGCGAGCTACCGTCAGGACGTGGTCGAGTTCGTCGATGCAATCGACAGATTCCAGGCATCACCTGACATCTTCCCAGATGAAGTGGACTGACCGTTGCTTCGCTAGTGTGCCATCAGCCGGTTGCCGACGTCGCTTGGTTCACGCGTCATACTGAGCCACATGCACCGTATAACTGGGGGAACCGGTGACTCCTGAGGCGTTCGTGTCGAAGTGGCGCGCCGTCACGGCCAGCGAGCGCGCCGTGGCACAGTCCCACTTCAACGATCTCACTGCGCTGCTGGAAGTCGCGAGCCCAATAGAGGTCGACCCGGAAGGCAAGGAGTACGCCTTCGAACGCCACGTTCGCAAAGCAGCACGCGGCAAGGGCTTCGCGGACGTCTGGAAACGCGGAGCGTTCGCCTGGGAGTACAAGGCGAAGGGCAAGGACCTGGGTGACGCCTACCGACAGCTCCTGCTCTACCGCGACGATCTGGAGAACCCTCCTCTGTTGGTCGTGAGCGACATCGACCGCATCGAGGTGCACACCAACTTCACCGGCACCACCAAGGCGGTCTACACCTACACGCTCGGTGACCTGCTGGACGCGAGCAAGCGCATCGAACTCAAGCGGGTCTGGACCGACCCCAACTGGTTCGATCCGCGCGAGCACCGTGAGCGCATCACCGAGGACGCCACCGTCGAGATCGGCCGGATAGCCCTCAGTCTCCGCGAGCGCGGGCATGATGCTGAGCGCGTCGCGCACTTCATGATGCAGCTCGTGTTCGCGCTGTTCGCCGAAGACACGGAACTGCTGCCAAACCGTCTAGTCACCAAGATCCTGCAACGAGCCGAGAACCCCGAGCGCGTCCGGGAGTACCTGACGCAGCTGTTCCGCGCCATGAGCACCGGCGGCGAAGTGCTGCTGGAGGACGTTCCGCACTTCAACGGTGGGCTGTTCGACGGCACCGAGGCGCTACCCCTCACCCAGGACGAGATCAACATCCTCTACGAAGCTGCGCAGCTTGACTGGGCCGAGGTAGAGCCAGCCATCTTCGGCACGCTGTTCGAGCGCAGCCTCGACCCGGAGAAGCGCAGTCAACTCGGGGCGCACTACACCAGCCGCATCGACATCCTGCGCATCGTTGAACCCGTCGTCATGCAGCCCCTTCGGCGACGCTGGAACGACATCCGGGAAGCAGCGGAAGCGTACCTGGCGGAGCCGCCTAGCAACAGCCGTTCTGCAGCCAAGCGGCGCACGGAGGTGGTGGATGCACCCATGGCGTCCTTCCTTCACGATCTCCACCGATTCCGCGTGCTCGACCCCGCCTGCGGTAGCGGCAACTTCCTTTACGTGGCGTTGCAGGCCCTCAAGGATCTAGAGCACGAGGTCGTCACGTTCGCCGAACAGGTGGGGTCACCGGGGCTGCGGCTGCTCGGGCCGCGCCAGTTCCACGGCATCGAGATCAACCCGTTCGCCCGGGAGCTCGCCAGCATGGTCGTGTGGATCGGGTACCTCCAGTGGAACCGAGCCAACGGCATCACCAGCCGGCAAGAGCCGATCCTCGAACCGCTCGAGAACATCCACCTCCACGACGCGCTGATGAACGAGGACGGCACGGAGTACGAGTGGCCGGAAGCGGAGTTCATCGTCGGGAACCCACCGTTCCTGGGTGGGAAGCGCATGCGCACCGAGCTCGGCGACGAGTACGTTGAGAGGTTGTTCCGCTGCTACGACGGTCGCGTCCGCCGGGAAGCGGACCTCGTCACGTACTGGTTCGAGAAGGCGCGGGCGATGATCGACGACGACCGTGCCAAGCGCGCCGGCCTGATCGCCACCAACAGCATTCGTGGCGGCGCGAATAGAGAGGTACTCCACAACATCAAGAACACGGGCGACATCTTCCTTGCCTGGAGCGACCAGCCATGGGTGCTGGACGGCGCTGCCGTGCGCGTGAGCATCGTCGGGTTCGACAACGGGGACGAAGACACGAGGATGCTCGACGGAGTGCCCATCGAGAACATCAACAGCAGCCTCTCGGCTTTGCCGGACCTCAGTCTGAGCCGGCCGCTGACATCCAACCTCGGACGTTCGTTCATGGGGACGACGAAGGGCGGGCCGTTCGACATCCCAGGGGACCTGGCGCGCTCTTGGCTCGAACTACCCAACCCGAGCGGCAAGAGCAACCGCGAAGTAGTCAAACCGTGGGTGAATGGTCTTGACCTGACTCGCCGGGGCCGGGACATGTGGATCATTGACTTCGACGACATGCCGGAGTACGTAGCCGCCGACTACGTTGCTCCCTTTGCCTACGTGGCGGAAGTTGTTCGGCCCGCCCGGATTGCGGGTCGCGACGCCGCAGGGCGGGACACCTGGTGGCAGATGCTGCGTCCTCGACCAGAGATGCAGTCGGCACTCGTTGGGTTGGCGCGGTTCGTAGCGACCCCCACAGTAGCGAAACACCGCGTCTTCGTTTGGCTCCGGCAAGACACGAACCCGGATCACGCTCTCATTGTCTTCGCCACCGACCAGGACTATGACTTCGGCATACTCCACTCCCGCATCCACGAGGTCTGGTCCCTCGCCCAGGGTACCTGGCTAGGTGTCGGGAACGATCCCCGCTACACCCCCTCCACCTGCTTCGAGACGTTCCCCTTCCCCGAGCCGACACCCGAACAACGTGAGCGCGTCGCAGACGTCGCCAAGCACCTGGACGAGGTTCGGAACCATCTCCTCTCGACCGACGAGGCGCTGACGATGACCCGGCTCTACAACGAGGTCGTCACGCTGCGCGAGAACCGCGATGCAACGTCAAGGATCTTCCCGCTACTGCTCGCTCATGAAGCGCTGGACGCCGCGGTCGCCGCCGCATACGGCTGGCACTGGCCGCTGCCCGACGACGAGATCTTGGAGCGCCTCCTCAGGCTCAACCTTGACCGAAGCGCCAACGGGGCCGGCTGAGCCATGTCTCCTGAGCAGGGCCGGTCAACCATGAGCAACGCTGTGCGTAGGGTTCGCCCCGGGGAGGTCCGCGCCCAACGCGTGATCGCAGAGACCCTGGGACTTGACGTCGCCATGCATGACGACGGTTCTGCCCCCAGCATGTACGACCTTCGCGTCGGTGTTGCAGACCGGCCGGAGATCGCGATTGAGGTCGTCGGCGCAGTAAATCCCCAGTTCACGAGCACCTGGAATGCGGGCGCTGCCCGGGGTCCTGTGTCGACGTCGGCCCATGCCGACTGGCTCCTCTTCTTGCGTGACGGTACGTCGGCGGAACGGCTGCGCCGGACGATTGGAGGCCTCGTCCAACGCATGGAGTCAGCCGGCTGGCAGGAGCACGAGGGCCACGACGACCTGATGGCGTACCGCGACGACCAGCTCGCGGATAGCCTGCTTGCGGCGGGGGTCATTGCGGCGTACTGCACAAACAAGGATGGTTCGGGCATGGTCCGGTTCGCCCAGCTCGGCGTCGGCGGTTCGCCGGATCCCAACGGCTCCACGGTAGGGCCGTGGATCAGCCGCTTCCTCCGAGACGACGCGAGGGCCGACGTCCTCGCTAAGCTCGAAGCATCTGGCGCCGGCGAGCGCCATGTCTTCGTGAACGTCGGCTTCAAGGGTGCGCCATTCGCGACCTGGAACTACCTCGTGGGCCCGATCGAGGCACTGCCGAGTGATGGACCTGACTTGCCATCAGTCGTTGACCAAGTGTGGATCACGACGGGGCTCGCGGCAGGCGACCGACGTGCTCAGGGTGTCCGATGGACGGGCACTTCTTGGGTAGTGTTCAACGTCACGTAGGCGCAAGTTGACGGAGTCCGTGAAGACACCATGTGGCGAGCGCTTCCGGCAGGAACGAGGCCACAGCACCCCCGCTGCTACCGCGCTGCTACCAGCCCGTGCACCTGCGTGAAGCACGGCGACGTTCCGAGAGCGCGAACGACGAGACCATCGTCCTGGACGACGCTTCGAGAAGTGGCGTTAGTGCACGGTAGGTTCGCGGGTCTACTCTTAATCAGCGGGTTATAGGTCCGCGTCCTATACGACCCACCATGCAGGAACCCCGTCCAAGACGGGGTTCCTCGTTTGG
>CAZOTV010000108.1:0-8412 GCA_964582795.1 uncultured bacterium | reverse complement strand
GTGCGGCGTGGCGTGGATGGCGTTCACCAGTCCGTGCTCTTCGCCGAACGCCTCCGTGTCGGACCAGGTGTCGAGCGACATACCCGAACATCATGGCATTCACGGGCGCCATGTGACGCACGACGGTGGCGGGGCCGACCCTGCACCCCGCCACCGCACTCGAGAACCGAACCGGCCGGCGCAACCCGTCTACGGCAACGCGAACACCACCCGCGCCTCGTTCACGTAATCCACACTGTCCAGCAACGCCAACGTCCCGTCCGTCGCCACCGAGAACAGATCCGCACCGCCACTGATGGCTCCGGCGTCGTTCACGAACCACGCAGTAAGCGCCATGCCTCCCGCGACCCTGGCCACGCCGCGGTACTCAGTGACCTCCGCTCCGGGCGGAGCGTACGTGTCGTCCAGCGACAGCGTGGCGCCGTCGAACGAGAGCGTGTGCACCACGTCCCGGCCCACGGTGAGGATGCGGTTCAGCCCAGGGTCGAACGCCAGGTCGCGGGCGTTGTTGCCGCTTCCGAAGGCGTAGAGGTCCACCAGAGCCGGGACCTCAGGATCGTTCAGGTCGTACACCGCGACGCCTTCCGTCCACTGGGTGGTTACCAGGCCCGGACCGCCGGCCAGGCTCACGAGCGTCGTGGCGTTGCCCGCCATGCCATCGAAGACGTCCGTGGCCACGTCACCCGCCACGCTGATCACGTTCGTGCCGTTGTAGACGTACGTCTCGGTTGGGTCGAGGGCGAGGCCGTGTGCTTCCGTGTTGGCGCCTTCGTGCAGGAACGTCAGGTTCCCAGCCGCGTTGACGGCGAAGATGTGCAGCACGTCGTCTTCGTCGTCGTCGACGTACAAGCGGCTTGCGCCTGCGTTGAACGCCATCCCGACGGGCGCGCAGTACCCCACCTGGCCAACGAACGCCGGGTCTACGGCGTACTGCGTGCACGGGATGTCGACCTTCGACGCGTCGTGCACGAACGCCGCGCCGGCATGCGTGATGGCGTTCGCGCTGACGACGAAGCGGTCGATGCGGGCGTTGCCCCAACACCAGAAGTCCGCGTCTTGGCACTCGTTCATAGACGCGGTGTACAGCCACGGTTGGCTCGGGTGGGCGATGACGTTGAAGATCTGGTGGCCGTCCAACAGCCCGGCCGCCGGGATGCTGGCGCTGGCCACTTCGAGGATGGCGCCGCTCTCGATCCGCACCAGATGCAGCGTGCGCCCTTCGCTGATGACGTGCGTGCCGGGAGGCCCCGGTGGCGGGGCCGCACAGGACACGAGGGCGAGCAAGACGGCGACAACAAGCGAGGCGAGGGGAACGACTCTCCGAGCCATGGGTACCTCCTACGCAGTGAGGGCCGCCGCGTAGGTGGCGCGGTGACGGTGCTGCGGGCACCCTCGGTCTCGAACGCACGGGGGTGGGTTGGGTCCGTGCAGCTTCACTCTACGTGTTCGGCCGCCGCACCGGGCCACACGGTCGCTCCCAGGCGCACGCGCACCGGGTCGCAGCAGCAGGTACGACCTAGCTCTCGCTCTCCTCCAACGCGCCATGCACCAGAGCGCCGTGCACCACCGCCCCGTCTCGCAACACGCAGCGAACGTCCCCCGACTCGGCCCGATGCGTGATCGACGCCAACACGTCGCGCGAGCCGCGCAGGTTGGCCGATGCGCCGTCGAACACCACCAGGTCCGCGCGCTTTCCCGCCTCGATCGAGCCTAGTTCCGCCTCCATCCCGAGCGCCCTGGCGCCGTGGATCGTCGCCATCTGCAGCAGAAGCTTGGGCGAAGGGAAGCTGGGATCGTGCCGCGCGGCCCGCGTCGCGCGGCTCAGGAACTCCATCTCCTTGAGCAGGTTCGGCGAGGCCAGCATCCCGTTATCGCTGCCGAGCGCCACGCTCACGCCCGCCTTCACCATGCGGTCCACCGGAGCCAAGCCGATGCCCATCACCGATTGCATCCGCGGCGCCACCACCACCGGGATGCCAGCCTGCGCCACCAAGTCGAACTCCTCGTCGGTGCCGCTGGTCATGTGCACGATGTGATCGGGCTTCAGGTGCTTCACCACGCGTTCGACGTCGCCATCGCCGAAGCGTCGGCGGCAGATCTGCCTGTAACGGTCCGTTTCGACGCAGTGGGTTGCCAGGAGCTTGCCGCGGCTCCTCACGTGCTCCGCCGTGTCGCGCAGCCCCTGGTCGGTGACGTCGAACGCCAGTGGCACGCTCCAACCGGGGAGCGTGTCGAGCATGCGGTGCAACTCCTCCACCAACTCCGGGCTCAACCCTCCTCGGTTCGCCTCGAGGTCCGCATCGTCGTGCGGCGGGTGCTTCCCATGGCGCCCGAAGGCGATGGCGCGTACGCCGCTGCCTTCGGTCGCTTGCCGCAGGAGCTCGGCCCCGTGCGCGCCGCCCTCGCGGAAGTCGGCGAAGGTCGTCGTGCCGGATGCCAGCATCACGCGCGTCGCGTCGCGGATGGCGCTTACCAGCGCGTCGTCGGCGGCTTCGCGCAGCACGCGCACCTTGACGCCGTCCGGCGGCATGACCACGTCCCACGACGGCAAGCCGAAGCCTGCCTCCTTCGCGACGACGTCGCCGATGTGGGTGTGGGCGTTCACGAACGCCGGCGAAACGATCCAACCGCGGCCGTCGACGCGCCGAAACCCCCGGATGGAGGCGCTCGCGTCACCAGGCGAACCCGCGGCGCCATCTGGCGGCTCGCCTTGCCCCACCGCCACGACACGCCCCTCCACGACCTGCACGTAGGCGTCTCGTAGGACGTTCATGTCCGGACCGGCCACGACCGTGGCGCCGACGATGACGAAGCGTTCCATGTCGTCCTCCTTACGATCTTGCCTGCTGCCCCGACGTCCTCGCCGTGCCTGCCGAGCCGGGCGTTCTTGCCGAGCCCGCCGCTCTTGCCGAGCCCGCCGAGCCTGGCGTCCTCGGCGCGCCCGGTTCACGACCGCTTCCCGTGCGCCCCCTACGCCCCCAGGTACACCCGCTTCACCGCTTCGTCCTGCCGCAACGCCGCCGCCGCCCCCTCGAGCGCCACCCGGCCGTTCTCCAGCACGTACGCGCGGTGCGCCACAGCCAACGCCAGCACGGCGTTCTGTTCGACCAGGAGGATGCTCATGCCTTCCTCGTTGAGCCTCGAGAGCGCCTCGGCCACCTCGCGCGCCAGCAGTGGAGCCAAGCCCAGCGACGGCTCGTCGAGCAGCAGCACCTTCGGCGCCGACATCAGCGCGCGGCCGATGGCCAGCATCTGCTGCTCGCCGCCCGAGAGGCTGCCGGCCTGCTGGCCGCTGCGTTCTCGCAGGCGCGGGAACAGGGCGTACACGCGCTCGAGCAACGCCGGGTTCACCCGCGCGCCGCTGCCGGCGCCGAGCTCGAGATTCTCCAGCACGCTCATGCGCGGGAAGATCTCGCGCCCCTCGGGGCAGTGCGCCAGGCCGTCCTTCACGCGCGCGGCGGGGCTCATGGCGGCCAGGTCGCGCCCCAGCAGGCGGATGCTGCCGCCCCGAAGCGGCACCAGGCCCGACACCGCCCGCAGCGCCGTCGTCTTCCCCGCGCCGTTCGCGCCCACCAGCGCCACGATCTCGCCCCGGCCCACACGCAGGTCCAAGCCGTCGAGGGCGCGCACACGGCCGTACGACACGCTCACGCCGTCGAACGTCAACACGTCGTCGCCGTCGCTCGGCGTGGTGGTGGGCGGGGGAACGTCCTCGCCGGCGCCTAAGTAGGCGTCGATCACGTCGGGGTTGCTGGTCACTGGCCCGGGCGCGCCTTCGGCTAGCTTCACGCCGTGGTCCATCACCACCAGGCGGTCGCAGCCCTTCGCCATCGTCTGCATGTGGTGGTCGATCACCAGCACGGTGATGCCGCGCGCGCGGATGGCGTGGATCAAGTCCATCGTGTGGCTGGACTCGGTTTCGTTCATGCCGGCGAACGGCTCGTCCAGCATCAGCAGCGTCGGCTTGGCCGCCAGCGCCAGCGCGATCTCCAGCACGCGTTGCTCGCCGTACGCCAGGCCGCCGGCCAGATCGTGCTGCCGCTCCGTCAGCCCGACCGTCGCCAGGACGTCGTCGACGTGTGCCCGTAACGCTTCTTCCTCGCGTCCTGGCGCGCCGAACAGCACCCGCAACGGACCGCCGCTTTGCTGCATGTGGCTCGCCACGCGCACGTTCTCGCGCACGCTCAAGGAGGCGAACACGCGCGTGTGTTGGAAGGTGCGCACCATGCCCTTCTTCGCCAGCACGTGCGGCGCCAGGCCGGTCACATCCTCCCCGCGAAAGTGCACCCGCCCCGCCGACGGCTTGAGGAACCCCGTCACGACGTTGAACGTCGTCGTCTTGCCGGCGCCGTTGGGGCCCACCAGGCCCAGGATCTCGCCATCTTCGACGTGGAACGACAGGTCCGCCACGGCCGCGAAACCGCCGAAGAAGCGGCTGAGGTCGTCGACGCGGAGGAGCTCGGACGCCGCCGCGCCAGCCGCCGCGCCGCCCACCGAGCCGCCGCGGCTCGCACCGGTCGCCGCGCTACCGCCGCCGGCGCCTGCATCGGCTCCTCGCTGCCTGCCCGCCACGCGTGGCTCCCTACCCTCGCTCACACCCCACCCCCCGGCCGTCTCCCCCACCGTCCGCCGCGGCGCAACGCCCGCTTCGCGCCGCCCACGATCCCATCGGGCAACGCCACGATCACCACGATGAGCAGCACGCCGTAGATGATGTGGGACAACGCCGGCGACATCCCGCGCAGACCGTTGTCCACCAGCGTCAGGAAGGTGGGGCCGACGATGGGGCCGAGGAACGTGCCCGCGCCTCCCACGAGGTTCATCACGAACAGGTCGAACGAGTGCACGAAGGTGAACGAGTCGGGGCTGATGAACGCCGTGTAGTGCGCGTAGAGCGACCCTGCCACGCCGGCCATGGCGGCGGCCAGCGTGAACGCCGCCACCTTGGTGCGGTAGGTGGGGATTCCGACGCTCTCGGCTAGGTTCTCGTCGCCCTTGATGGCCGCCAGCGCGCGACCGAAGCGCGAACGGGCCACGCGCCAACGCAACAGCAGCGCCAACGCCGCGAACGCCAACGCGACGTAGTAGAAGCCCACCTTCTGCACGATCGTCCGGAACGTGTGCGTCCAACCGAAGAGCTCGAGCTTGACGAACGGGATGCCGGTCAGGCCCATCGGACCGCGCGTGAGGTCCACTAAGTTCGTCATCAGGATCGTCGCGATGATACCGACGATGAACGTCACCACCGAGAAGTAGTGGCCCTTGAGCCGAAGCGCCGGGATGCCGATCACCACGCCGGCGATGGCCGCAGCCAGCATGGCCGCCAGCAACCCGGCCGGGTACGCCCAGCCTCCCTTCACCAGGATGGCCGAGGTGTACGCCCCCACCCCCATGAACGCCGCGTGCCCCAGCGACAACAGCCCGGCGCCGCCGATGAGCAGGTCGAGGCTGGCCACCAGGATGATGTTGATGGCGATGATCACCAGCAGGTGCCGAGCGGCCAAGCCGGTGAACACGTGCGGCGCGGCGATCGCCGCGGCCAGGCCGAGGGCGAGGAACAGCCAGGTCCAGAGGCTCCTGGCCGTGCCCGGCGCGGCCGCGCCACCGTGCGCGCCGGACGACACACCCGGGCCGCCCGCGCCCCCCGCGCCCCGCGCGGCGCGTTGCGCCACAGCGCGCCCGGCGCCTTCGCCCGGCACGCTCACAGCTTCGCCTCCTGCGCCCCGAACAGCCCGCGCGGGCGCACCAACAGCACCAGCACCATGAGCACGAACGCGGTGAGCTCGGCGTACTGGGTGTTCACCAGCCCGCCGGTGAGGTTCTCGGCCAGGCCGACGATGAGCGCGCCCACGATGGCGCCGGGCACGCTGCCCATGCCGCCGAAGATGACGATGGCGAACGCCTTGATGACGACGATGGCGGCGATGCTCGGGTCGAAGGCGTTCACCACCGACGCAAGCGTGCCGGCAGCGCCGGCCAGGGCGCCCGCCAGCGCGAACGCCGTCAGTTCGACGCGGAACGGATCGAGCCCCACCACCAGCGCGCCTTTGCGGTTCTGCGACACCGCCCTGAGCGCCTTGCCCACCGGCGTGCGTCTCAGGAACGCCCACACCAGCAGCACCAGCACGATCGCCGAGCCCGCCAGGAACGCCTGGTACCCGGTCCAGGTGGCGCCTCCGAGCGCGATGCGCACGCCCGCGAACGGGTTCTTGACCAACCGGAAGTCCGCCCCGAACGCCAGGAGCGCCAGGTTCTGCAGGATGAGCAGCAGCCCCAGCGCCGCGATGAAGGTGGTGGCGCCACTGAAGCGCCGCAGCGGCCGGTACACCGCCACGTAGTTCGTCATCGCCAGCAGGCTGGCCACGAGCATCGCCAACGGGATGGCCAGGAAGAAGCTCAGGCCGAAGGCACTGGTGGCGAAGAACGCCACGTACGCGCCCACCATGTAGAGCGCGCCCTGGGCGAAGTCTGCTATATCGAGAACGCCCAGCACCAGCGTCAGGCCGAGCGCCACCAGGGCGTAGAGGCTGCTGGTGTGCAGCGCGTTGAGGATGAGTTGCAGGACGGTGTCCAAGCGCGCCTTCGCTCCTCGCCTTCGCCTACGTTGTCGCCGGCTTCCGCGCCGATCGCCGATGCCATGGTGCGCGCCGCAGGCACGCCACCGTCGCTACGCGTCCTTCGCGCGGCGCTGCAGCACGCCGCTCTCGGCCAGGTCGTTCCACACGTCCTGGCGCGTGAAGCGTCCGTCCTGGATCTCGAAGCGGTCGACGAACCGAACACCCTCGAACGGCACGCCGTGGAGATTCACGCCGTGCAGCGTGCCGCGCACGTACACCACGTCGACGCCGTCGCGCCGGAGCGTCTCGGCGTCCTCGACGAACTTGCCGACGCGCTGGTAGCGACCCTTGGCGGCTTCGGCCATGGCTCCGAAGCTCGTGAACGTAGCCGGCCCCGGGAACACCATGGTGAAGCCGGGCCCCAACCGGGCTTCAGCCTCCGACAGCTCGCGACTCTCGAGCGCGTCGAGCAGTTCCACCGCCATGCGCACCGGCGCGGGCGCGCCCGGGTGCGCGGCCAGCCAGGCGGGCGGCGCCAGGCCTTCGCTCGCTGCCGCTTCGGTTCGCGTGCCTACGGTCATCACTGGTCCTTTCGATTGCGCGCTTCGGCACGAGGTGTGGCCGAGCCCGCAGGATGAGCCGCTACGGGTGGGGCGCCCCGGAGGGCGCCCCCTTGCATTACGTTAGGCGGTTCGGCTCGCGGGCGACGTGGCGCTGCGCTCCACTCGGGCCGGGAAGCGCACGTCAACCCATGTGCGTCAACCCCAGTGCGTCAACCCCAGTGCGTCACGCTGCGCACGTCATACCGTTCTGGCGCACGCGCTTCGCGTGCCTGCGCCTCACTGGCACAGGTCGTCGCGCGTCATCACCACCGGATCGGTTTCGGCGTAGTCGCGGTCAGCCACCAGGACGCGGCCGTTCTCGTCGAACGCCGCCACGCCGGCGCGCACGTCGGCCTGGCCGCACTGGAGGAACCCGTAGTCTCCGTAGGGAAGCTCGAACGTCTCGCCCGACAGCACCTCGGCCATGACGGCCTCGGGATCGGTCGTGCCGGCGCGTTCCATCGCTTGCTTGAGCAGCATCACGGTGCCCCAGCCAAGACCGTGGTTACGGCTGGCCTTAGCGCCCAACACGCTCTGCGCCGCTTCGTGTAGAGCGACCGCGCCAGGTTCCGTACCTTGACGCGCGAACGTTCGGGGCTCGCCACCGGCGTCGTAGTACCAGGGCGAGAACGTGCCCATTGCGAGGTCGCCCACGGCTTCCTGCACCGAGGCGTCGGCCATCAGGTCGGAGCCGTAGATCGGCTGCGTCAGCCCCAGCTCGTCGTGCTGCAGCACGATGCCGATCATCTCCTGGGCCAAGCCGATGGCCACGATGGCGTCGGCGCCGGAGTCGCGCGCCTTGGTGAGGATGGTGCGGTAGTCGGCGTTGGCGAACGGGAAGTACTCGGGCTCGGCCACGAACGAGCCGCCGAGCTGCTCGAGCGTCGCCTGGAACTGCGCGATCATGCTGCGGCCGAAGTCGGTGTTCTGCGCCAGCGCGAAGAAGCGGGTGTGCCCGTTCTCCTGCACGGCGTACTTGGCCAGCGGCGCCATCTCGGTGCGTGCCTGCGGCCCGAGGCGAACGGACATGTCGGCGCCCGCGTCTTCCCGGGCGGCGCCGGTGAGGTCGTCGGCGTAGGCGTACACGATCTGCGGCACGCCGAGCGCTGCGAACACCGGCATCTGCGCCAGCGCCGCCGAGCTGCAGAAGCTGCCGCCTGCGTACATGGCGCCCGCCACCACCAGGCGGTTGGCGGCTTCGACGCCGGCCTGCGGGTTGCACTGGTCGTCTTCGAAGATGACCTCGAACGTCA
>CAZOTV010000107.1:3615-8464 GCA_964582795.1 uncultured bacterium | reverse complement strand
CGATGAACCCGTCATCGTCGGTCGCGATCCCGGCGGCGTCCAGGTTCAGCCGGTCGCTGTTCGGTACGCGCCCAACCGCCACCAACAGGTGCGTGCCGCGCACCACTTCGCCGGTCTCGAGATGCACCGCCACCCCGCTCGCATCGGCGCCGCTTCCGCGGTCGACGCGAGCCGCGCGAGCGCTGGTACGCACGACGACGCCTTCGCCCTCGAGCACGTCGCGCACTGCTTCGGAGACGTCCCGGTCTTCGCGACGTACCAGCCGATCACCCGCTTCGAGGATCGTCACGGCGGAACCGAAGCGCCGGAACATCTGTCCGAACTCGAGGCCGACGTAGCCACCGCCCAAGATCACGAGATGCTGGGGAAGCGTGTCCAGATCTAGGATGCGCGCGTTGTCGAGCCACGGCACGTCCATGAGCCCAGGGATCTCGGGGACGCGCGCGCGCCCGCCGACGTTCAGGTAGACGTTCTCACCGGTGATGTGTCTCTCGCCCACGCGGAGCGTCTTCGGCCCTCCGAAGCTGGCCCAACCCTCGATCAGCGTCACGTGGCCGAGCTTCCGTAGCCACGATTCCAAGCCGTTGCTGCTTCCGTGCCGCATCTCGTTCATGCGCGCCATGACGGCACCGAAATCGACGGCGGCGTCATCGACCAGCACGCCGTAGTCGGCCCCACGCCGCACCATGTGCGCCACCTTGGCGCTGGCGACCAGCGTTTTGGTGGGCGTGCAGCCGGTGTTGACGCAGGTGCCACCGACGCGGCCACCCTCCACGACAGCGATGGATTCGGACTTGGGCAGGCCGGCGACGAGGGTTCCCGTGGCCTGTCCCGTACCGATGAGGACGTGATCGAAGTGGGTCGGGGTCATGCGGTGGTTCCTTCCGAGTATGCGCGGGGTCGCTCGCGTGACTTCGCGCTCGCGCGTCGTTGGGTGCGGTCGCGCCTCATGGTGCACGAACCTGGACAGTGCGAGCGTAGCGGAGGCCGCGCATGTACCACCGTCCCAGGCCGGCCCCCTCCGGCGGCGGACAGGCACACCCCACCGAGCCTTCTTGGAACGTTCGCACAACGTTCACGGAAGCGCTCCTATCCTGCCATCAACCTCGGCAGCACCTGAAGCGCCGAGAAGAGAGGTGGACACGACATGACACGCAAGGTTCTCGTTCTCACCGCAGGCGCAGCGCTCCTGGTCACTGGCTTCGCCCTGGCCCAAGGCCCCCGCTTCGCCGCCACCCACCGCGCAGGAACCGCCGCGCAGAACCAAGCCGCGTACGGCTACCAGATGCAGCATCAACAGGGCCCGAGTGAACTCGCCGCGATGCTCGACAACGTGATCGCCGACGAGCTCGGCCTGACGCAAGCGGACCTGATGGCTCGCAAGGCGGCCGGCGAGACCATCGAAGAGATCGCTGCATCGGTGGGCGTCACGCTCGAAGACCTGGAAGCGGCCTTCGAAGCCGCCCGAGAAGCGGCCATCGCCGAGTTGCTTGAAGCCGGCACGATCAACGAGACGCAAGCGGCCCAGATGACCGCCCGTGGCGCCGAAGCGTTCGACGCGCTCATCGCTCGCGAAGGTTGCGCTGGTGGCCAGAACGTCGGCGGCGAACCGCTCCATCAGTTCCAGACCGACGCCCCACGCGGCCCGCAAGCCCAGCAGCCGAACGCCCCCGCCATGCGCGGCCGGCACGCCCGCTGGTAGGCTCGTCGGACCACCGCACCCACGTACCCCCGACGCGCCCGGACTCCGGTTCGGGCGCGCTCGGACTGGGGACCGTTCGCTCGGACTGGGGACCGTGCGCGCTCGCATGAGCCCGACCCGGGCGGTGCGGAGCGCGCCGTAGAGTGAGACGACGTGGCAGGCGAGAGCATCCTCATCGTGGAAGACGAACCCCGCATCGCCCAGGTGCTGGAACGCTACCTTCGAGCCGACGGGTACCAGGTGGAGACCGCCGGGGACGGACGCCGCGCGCTGGAGTTGTGGCGCGCCGCCAATCCCGACCTGATCCTGCTGGACCTGATGATCCCGGAAGTCGACGGCTTGTCCGTGGCACAGCAGGTGCGGCGTACGTCGTCGGTGCCCATCATCATGGTCACCGCGAAGGTCGAGGAGCTCGACCGCCTGGTCGGGCTCGAACTCGGTGCCGATGACTACGTGACGAAACCGTTCAGCCCGCGTGAGATCGTGGCGCGCGTCAAGGCGGTGCTCAGACGCGCGGCCGGTCAAGTGAGGAGCGCGGAACACTACGTCGTGGCGGACCTGTTCATCGACATGGACGCCTTCCGCGCGCGCTGCGGCGACACCGTCCTCGACCTGAGCCCCACCCAACTGCGCATGCTGGCCACCATGGCGGCCCAGCCCGGCAAGGCGTTCCGTCGTCAGGAACTACTGGAAGGCAGCGTCGACGGGTTCGCCGACGAACGCACCGTCGACGCTCACGTGAAGAACCTCAGGAAACGGATGGGGCCGTGCGGGGCCCTGCTGGAGACGGTGCGCGGCGTGGGATACCGCCTTCGGCCATGAGCCTGAAGATGCGGTTCGTGGTGGCCGTGGCGCTGACGGCCCTCTTCTCCGTGACCCTCACGGGGTACCTCAGTTACCGCGCGGCGGGCGAACACGTGCCGCGCGCGTTCGGCCGCATGTGGACGGCCCGCTTCGGCGCCGCCGCGGACGAGCGACAGCCCCCCATGGGCGCCGAAGTCGCGTCGCAGGAACTGCTTGGCACGCTTCGTCGCGCGACCATCCAGGCCGCCGCCATCGCCATGGCCGCCGCCGCCGCCGCGGGGGGATGGCTGGCCATCCGTACCAGCCGGCCGATCGACCGGTTGGCCGAGGTGACCCGGCGCCACGGCGCCGGGGAACGCGGGCTGCGCGCCGACGTCCACGGGCCCCACGAGGTGGCCGAACTCGCGAGGGTGTTCAACGCCGCCGCCGATCAGATCCGTGACGACGAAGAGCAGCGAAAACGCTTCACCACCGACGTCGCGCACGAGCTCCGCACCCCGCTCACGATCCTGAAGAGCGAACTCGAGGCCGTACAGGACGGCCTGATGCAGGCCGACGCCGAGACGGTCGGGCAGCTGCTGCAGCAGGTCGACCTGCTCACGCGGCTGGTGCAGGACCTGCGCACCTTGACCCTGGCCGAGGCGGGTGAGCTCTCGTTGGAGCGAAGAACGGTCGACTTGGGTGCACTCGTGACCGGCGCGCTCGGTGTGTTCTCGGCGAGGGCGGCATCGACGGACGTGGAACTGACGTCGTCGGCCGAACCCGAGGTGGTCGTCCAAGGGGACGCGGAGCGCCTCCTCCAGGTGATCAACGCTTTGGTGGACAACGCCCTACGGCACGTACCTGCAGGCGGCCACGTTCACGTCGAGGTGATCCGCAAAGCGCCCTCCGACGACATGGACCCAGGCGCCGTCGCTCGCGCCGGAGTGCTCGTCTGCGACGACGGACCCGGCGTGCCCGACGAGCACCTGCCGCACCTGTTCCGGCGCTTCTACCGCGTTGATCCCGCGCGCTCCCGCGCGTCTGGCGGCTCCGGCCTCGGCCTGGCCATCGTGGCCGCTATCGTGGCGCTCCACGGCGGATCGGTCGATGCGACCGCGCGGCCCGGCGGCGGTACCTGCTTCCAGGTGACCTTGCCCGTCACGAACGTGCACTGAGCAGGTCGCCGGCGGCGTGAGGCGCTGTGCCGGTCTCGATGAGTTCCAAGAGCCACGCCATCACCGTGCCACGGATCGTGGCGGGGATCGACGCGGCGTCGTCGTCCATCCGACCGCATACCCACTCGCAGCGCGGATCGTACGGGTCCTCGAAGGCGCAGTGCGTGGCGCCCGGAACGCGCACGAAGGCGGCGTCGGGCAGGAGCGCGGCGAGAAGTCGGGCGTTGCCGTCAGCGTTGCAGGCGGACGGCTCGCCCACGACCAGCAACGCGGGGCCGTCCCAACCTGCCGCAGCGGACTCGAGGCCGCCGCTCGCGACCGGATCCAGCCCCACGTAACCGACGGCGTGCGGGTCTGCGGCTGCGGCCAACAGCGCCGACAGGCCGCCGGCGCTGAATCCGGCGTACACCACCGGATCGTCGGGGTGGGCTCGCACGGTGTCGGCCACCTTGCGTAGGTCGGCCGCGTTGCGGTCGTGGCGTCCCGCGAAGGCCGAGGAGTTGCAGAACGACACCACCACCGAGCGCACGCCATGGCCAGCGACTTGCCGTGCCCATCCACGCATGCTGGTGAGGTCGCGTAGGAAACCATGCGCCCAGACGACCGTCACGTCGGAATCGCCCGCCGAACCCCGATCGTTCGCGGTTGCGTCGCCGGCGTTGCTCCACAGCGCCGGCGTGACGACCTCGTACCGAACGAGGCAACCGCTCGCGGAGCGAAGCTCGCCAACGGCGACGTCGACGGCGAACGGGCCGGGTTGCGCCAGCGCCGCCGCTTCGGGCGAGCGTTCGCGCACCGGCTGCGGAACCGGAGGTGAGGGCGTGGTGGCAGGAACGGTGGGTGCGCAGGCGACCGCGGTGAAGGCAACGGTGATGGCGGCGACACGCCAGGACCTGATCCGCGCGAGCAGACGAGACCGCGTGAGCACGCGAGACCGCGTGAGCACGCGAGACCGCGTGAGCACGTGCGCCAGTGTGTGCAGACGAGACCGCGTGAGCACGCGCTCCCGCGTGCCCGCGTGTGCCCGTTGGCCGGAACGCACCCCTTCCAGTCTTGGTGACGGGACCATAGGCCTCCGCCATCAGGGTACGTCCCGCCTTGCTCGGACGCCGTCTTGGCGGTTCGCGGCGGTGGCCCACCCGAGCTGGCGCGGCAGCTGCACCGTTCCGTACCGGGGCGACTACTT
>CAZOTV010000107.1:0-3515 GCA_964582795.1 uncultured bacterium | reverse complement strand
TACCGGGGCGACTACTTGCCGCGGCGCCTTCATCGAAACGACCCCGGCGCAGCCCGGCCACGTGGGGACCCGTGCGGCCCGGCCCGCGACGTCTTCATGAAGACCTCACGCCTCGTTCCGGGTTCGCCGGTATCCCTGAGGAAGGTTCACCGGGAGGACGACCCTACGCGTCATGGACCTACGCGTCATGGACCTACGCGTCACGAACCTACGCGTCACGGAAGCACACATCGCGGACGCCCCACGCATCGCGGACGCGAAGCCCATCGATCCGCCGACGAGCGCCGGCGCCAAGGAGCTCGCAACCCGAGGACCGCATCGAGGAACCCGAACGAACACGGAGGAGGAGCAGACCATGGCACAAGCCGACCTGGAACGCGAGCTGAGCAGCCTCAAGAAGGAACTCGCCAAGCTCCAGTCCGACATGGGGAAACTAGCCGAGGACAGCAGTTCCGCCGCCAAGCAAGCGGCCAGCACCGCGCAGGAAGCGGCGGCGGCCGCGTACGAGAAGCTCGAGGGCGAGGCCAAGCAGCTCTTCGCCAGCGCCAAGAGCGCCGGTCAGGGAGCGGTGAAGACCGGTGAAGACGCCGTTGCGGGCGTCGAGCGGACCATCCGCGAACACCCGCTCGCCAGCGCCGCGGTGGCGCTCGGGGCCGGCTTCGTGTTGGGCTCGCTGCTCAGCCGCCGCAGCTGAGGAAGGAGTCCCTCACGTGATCGAGCGCCTGGTCCGCGTTCTGCTGGCCTTCGTGGAGCTGCTCGAGGCCGAGTCGCAGCGCCTCGCGCTCGGCGCGCGCAACCTGCTCGCGACCGGCGCCGTCGTCATCATCGGTGCCCTGGTGGCGGGCGGGGCTTTGATGGTGGGCAGCGCGTTCCTGCTCTGGTCGTACTATGCTGCACTCCTTCCTCATCTCGGCGTGCCGCTCTCGGCACTGACGGTAGGCCTCAGTATCTGGATCGTGATCGGGGGTGGCACATGGCTGGCGCTCCGCAAGATGCGCCAAACGCGGAAACCCGCGTCCTGAAGGCCAAAGCGCGTCTCGTCGAGCTCGCGCTGGAGTCCAAGGCCGCACCCGGCCTGGTGGAGCGCGCGGCCGACACGGTGCGCCAGCATCCGTGGCAGGCAGTTGCCCTCGCGATGGTCACCGGTGTCGCGCTCGGCGCGGCATCGAAGCGGACCACGGCCGGCGCGCCGCCAGTCGTGACCCCGTGGATGGGTCTCGTGGCCGACCTCGCCCTGCGGGCGCTCCGTGGCGAACCGCGATTCGGCACCCGAAGCACGGTGGCCACCGGAGCACAGGCCTCGTCACCGGGCGATCCGACGGGATCGGAGGGGTAGGCCGCCGCCGCGCGCACGCGAACGCGACGCACCTACCGAAGCAACCATGCGCCAAGCGTTGAAGGTCGTCTGGGCGAACCCGTACGTGAAAGTACTGGTGGCCGTCTTCGGGCTGGTGGCTGCCTACCTCGTGTTCCGCGCGACGCAGCCGGCCGGAATGCTCTTCCTTCTGGCGTACGCCTTGGCACACCTGGCGAACCCCTTGGTGGACGCCATGGAGCGTCGCGGAGCGCGAAGGCCGTTCGGCGTGGCGTTGGCGGCGTTCCTCGTCGTCGGCGTGATGTGGACGGTGTCCCAACTCAGCCTGAACGCCCTCAGCAGCACCTTCACCAGGGGCGAGGAGGGCGTGACGCTCACCGAGTCCGCCACCGAGTGGTTCGTGGAACTCCCGCAGAACCTCGAGCGCCTGCTCTCCCCCACGTTGTTCCGTGCCCTTGCGGGGCCGTTCGGGACGCTCAACGATCTCCTAGAGCGCCTCGGGAGCCTCCTCGAGCCGCAGATGGAGTCCATCACCACGACCATGCTCGGCGTCGTCACCGGCACGGTGTCGAGCGTGTTCCAGGCAGGCGTGGTGCTGATGCTCACGATCTACCTACTGCACGACTATCACCGAGTCAATCAGACCCTGTTCGCTGCGGTCCCTTGGCGCTACAGGGATCGCGCGCTCGCCGTTGCGACCACCCTAGACGAGACGATCGGCGCGTACGTTCGGGGTCAGCTCCTGGTAGCCGCCATGGTCGGCGTGCTGGTTGGGGTCGGTTTGACCATCGTCGGGTTGCCGCTGGCAGGTTTCATCGGACTGCTCGCCGGGCTGCTGAACATCGTGCCGTTCCTCGGCTCGGTAGCGCCGGCCATCCCGGCGGTGATCATCGCGCTCGCGGGCGGTTGGTGGCAGGTGGCCTTGGTGATCGCCGTGTTCGTCATCGCCAACCAGATCGACAACCACGTCCTCACACCGTTGATCCTGGCGAAGTCCACCACGCTGCATCCCGTCACGGTGGTGCTGGGCGTGATCGCGGGCTTCGCGGTGGCCGGATTCGTCGGGTCGATCGTGGCAGTGCCGCTGATCGCGTTCTTGAAGGCGCTGTACACCGATCACCTTCGGCACGGACCGTTGTACCGGCCCGCCGAGCCTGCCACGACTCACGAGGTGAACGGCGACGAAGGCGCTACGTAGCACGACCACGAAGGCGCCGCGAGGTTCGCTTCGCTCAGCCCTGCCGGGCGCGTTCGTCCCAGGCCCGCAGCAGTTCCCCTTCCTCTGCCGCCGTGAGCCCCGCCCGCGGCACACCGGCGGCGTCGTCCCACGCCAACGTGTCACGGATGGTGTCGGCAACGGACCGGTGCGCTAGTCCGAGCTCCCACGACCGCTCGAGCGAGAACACCGGCGACGCGCGGAACGAGAACGGTACCGCCATCGGGAACGGGTCACCTTGCAGCTGACGCTCCTCGACGAAGGTCGGTGGCACCCACACGAACTCGGCGCTCGAGCCGGTCACTTCACGCGCCGACGCGAGCACCGATCCCCACGTGGCCGGCTCCGCCGGGCCGCTGGCGTTCACGGCGCCGGTTGCGTCCGACGACGCGAGACGCACCACGAAGGCGCCGAGATCGCGCCCATCGATGAACGCGAGCGGGACCTCGGGAGCGACCGGCACGACCACGCGCTCGTTGTGGCGCACACGCCGTAACCACGAGGTGAACCGGTCGGTGTAGTCGTGCGGACCGACGACGAACGTCGGCCGGATCGACAGCACGGGGCCATCGAACGTCTCGTTCGCTGCGCGCTCGCACGCGGCCTTCAGCGCGCCGTACGTTTCCGCCGTGATCGTCTCGGTGGCCGGGTCTTCGAGTTCGTGAAGCGGCGCGTGCTCCTCCGTGTTCGCGGTGTCCCAGTCGAGGTAGACCGATCCGCTGGAGATGAACAGATAGCGGCTCGCTCGCCCAGAGACTCGCTGCGCGGCCGCGCGAACCTGGCGCGGCAGGTAACCGCTGACGTCGATCACCGCGTCCCACCCGTCGCGTCCGGCCGAGCCTGG
The DNA here is from genome assembly GCA_964582795.1 of uncultured bacterium. GTDB lineage: Bacteria > Deinococcota > Deinococci > Deinococcales > Trueperaceae > CAZACZ01. The sequence goes on along the minus strand of CAZOTV010000107.1, from coordinate 140 downwards.
GGCCGCATCGAGGGCCGTGTCGAGAGCCGTGAGGTCACCATCGCGGTCCCCGACGAGCTGGTGGGCGCCGGACGGAGCGGGCGACTTCCCTCTGGTGAGCACGTCGACGGTGTGCCCCGCCCGAAGAGCCGCGTCAACGA
>CAZOTV010000106.1:2118-8486 GCA_964582795.1 uncultured bacterium | reverse complement strand
CGCGGGTTGTCGGGCTGCCCTAAGTCCGTGGTCAGCAGGGAGCGCTCGGGGCCGGCGGCGCGGACGTTCTCGAACATGCGCTCCCAGTCCACCTTGCCGGAGTGCGGCGTCGTGAAGCAGCGTTCGAGGTACGCTCCCGCGTTCGCGAGGGCGATCTGGTCGTCGGCCGCGAGGTTCTGCGACGGGAACTCCGGGTGCGTCACCACGATCCGCTTCACGCCCTCCTCGGCGGCGGCGTGCACCACGGCGAAGATCTCGTCGCGGCCGAGGTGGCCCGTGGCCAGGATGAGGTCGTGCTTGGCGATGCTGCGCAACACCGTGCGGACCTCGGGAAGCACCGCTCCGGCGGCGTCGACGACCGCCACCGGCCGGCTGGTCACGCCCTCGGCGCGGAGCTCTTGCTGCAGCTTCGCCCAGAACGGCAGTTTGGCCCCGGGCTTGGGATCTTCGCGGCCGGCGGGTTCGTTGACGGCGTCGACGGTCGGGAACCACACCAGTCGGGCTCCTTCGCGCGCGGCGATCTCGATGGCCATGGCGTTCATGCCGCCGACTGCCGAGTTGAGCGTGATGGAGCCGAGCACGTCGACGCCCGGCACGGCCTCACGGGCCAGCGCCGCCTTCCCGGTAGTGGAGGTGTAGTGCGATTTGATCAGGTAGCCGGCCATCTTGTGGCGCTGGAACGCAGCCGCGATCTCCAGGTCGCTGGCGATGCGGCGCATGGTGTCGGGGCCGCTGTGGACGTGTAGGTCGTAGGCACCTTCGAGCAAGCGTCTGGCGCGCTCGCTCGGCGGTGGGTACGTGGCGGGCATGGGGGTGGGCATGGGCCTTACTCCTCTCGGCGGATGACTCGCGATGCGCGCCGCGGACGTTCTTCGCCTTGGCCCGGGTGCGCCGGACGTCACGGCGGCGGCGCGGGAAGCGGTTCCGGCGGACGCGGCGGCGCCGTTCGGCGTGGCGCGTGTGACGGATTCGTGTGGCGAGTCTATGGCGGTCGCTCACGATTGTCAACGAAATGTGAAGCACCTTCTGTGTACACCGATTGTTGACAATCGTGTTCGCTTGGCGCTAAGGTCGGACCACCTACAACCTAGGAGGCTCGTATGCTCGCGCACCGCAAGCCGCACCGCAACCGCGCGCCCCTGCGCATCGTCGTCGCCGTGTTGGCGGCACTCGCATCGTGCGTCACCGGCGCCGCCTTCGCCCAGGCCCCGGCGTTCGTCTCCATCGGAACGGCATCCGCATCGGGCGCCTACTACCCGCTCGGTGTCGCGATGGCGGATCTGTGGAACCGCGCCATCCCCGGCACTCGCTTCAGCGCGCAAGAGAGCGGCGGCAGCGTCGCCAACATGAACATGATCGCCGGGGGCGAGATCGAGCTCGGCATCGCCAACGAGAACATCGCCTGGGACGCACAGCAAGCCAACGCGCCGTTCACGGCGCCCATCGACCTAGTGGGTGGCTGGGTGCTGAACAAGAGCTACGGCGTGTTCGTGGCCGCGGCCTCGTCGAACATCGACAGCCTCGCGGACCTGGCCGGCAAGAAGGTGGCGCTCGGAGCGCCGGGTTCCTCGGCGAACCTGATGGGCGCCGCCGTGCTGCGAAGCCAAGGTCTGGAAGAGGGCGACTACTCGGTGGTGTACATGGGCTGGCAGGAGTCCGCCGACGCCATCGCCGACGGGTTCATCGACGCCGCCATGATGGTGGGCGGTGCGCCGTTCCCGGCTATCGAGTCGTTGGCGGTGCGCACGCCGGTTCGTCTGCTCTCGTTCGACGCCAGCCTGCTCACGAACATCGAGGGCTTCCCGCTGAGCGGCGCTCCGACGCAGGAAGGCATCTACGGGACGACCGAGCAAGGCACGCAGCTCGTCATCCGCTCGAACATCTACATCGCTCCCGACCTCGACGAAGACCTCGTCTACCAGATGGTCAAGACGGTGTTCGAGAACATCCCCGTACTCGAGTCTGCGCACCCGTCTGGTGACGAAGCCGAACTCTTCAGTCGCGCGTACGCCGAACAGCTCGGCATCACCATGCACCCCGGCGTGATCCGCTACGCCACGGAAGTGGGTGCCTGGTAGCGTGACCCACATCCGGGCCTGGCTCGGGAACGCTGCGTGGTTGGCGGCGGTGCTGTCGGTGACGATCGTGCAGCCGCTCTACCTGCTACCGATCGAGCAGCTTCTCCCCATCGTCTTGCTGCTCGTCATGCTCGGCCTGTTCCTAAGGAAACCACTCGTACGCGAGCCCGAGAGAAGGGCGAAGGCTTGGGTGGCCGCCGGCGACGTCATCGACGTCCTGCTGGCGGCCGCCGCCGTCGTGACGGGCGCGTACGTGGCGGCGAACTACCAGGGCATCATCTTCCGGCAGGGAGCGTTCACCCCGACCGACATGCTGGTGGCGTCCATCGCCGTCCCGCTGGTGCTGGAAGCGGTGCGTCGGTCGGTGGGTTGGCCGCTCACGATCGTAAGCATGGTGTTCATCGCGTACGCCATCTTCGGCCGGAGCCTGCCGGGCTTGCTGATGCACCGCGGGTACCCGTACGAGCGCACCGCGAACCAACTGGTGCTGTCGTATTCAGGCATCTACGGGATCCCGCTGCAGATCATGGTGCGCTACGTGATCCTGTTCATGGTCTTCGGCGCGCTGTTGCAGGTCAGCGGGGCCGCGGACTTCCTCGTGCGCTTCTCGCAAGTCGTCGCCGGCCGCTTCAGCGGCGGATTGGGCAAAGTCGCCGTGGTGGCCAGCGCGCTGGTGGGCAGCATCTCCGGCAGCGCGGCAGGCAACGTGGCCACCACCGGCAGCGTGACCATCCCCGCCATGAAGAAGGGCGGCTACGCGCCGCACTTCGCTGCCTCCATCGAGGCGGTCGCGTCCACCGGCGGTCAGATCATGCCGCCGATCATGGGCGCCGCGGCCTTCCTGATGGCCGACTACCTCGGCATCCCCTACATCCAGGTGGCCACCGCTGCCATCATCCCCGCGGCGTTCTACTTCCTCAGCGCCGGCATCGCCATCGACCTCTACGCCCGCGACAAGGGGCTATTAGGACTGCCGCCGTCCGCCATCCCGCGGCTGATCCCGACGTTGCGGCAGGGGTGGCACTTCATCCTCCTGATCGCTTTCGTCTACGGGTTGCTCATCTACGGCTTCTCACCGACCCGCACGGCCTTCGCGGGCGTGATCGCGGCCGCGCTCTTGGTGCTGATCGTGCGTCCTGCGTGGGGCGAAACGTGGAAGACCCTCAAGTCGACCGCGGAGTCGGCCGCCATCCTGTGCGCCGTCACCGCAGGCGCCGGCATCGTCGTCGGCGTGGTGCAACTCACGGGTCTCGGCGCGCAACTCGCGAGCGTGCTGGTGGACTTGTCGATGGGGCGCGTGGTCGTGCTGCTGCTCCTGGTGATGGTCGCGTCGATCATCCTCGGCATGGGCATGCCCACCACCGTCGTGTACATCCTGCTGGCGGCGCTGGTGGCGCCGGCGCTCGTCGGCATGGGCATCGAGCCGATCGGAGCGCATTTCTTCTTCTTCTACTTCGGGGTGCTGGCGGCCATCACGCCCCCGGTGGCGCTGGCGTCGTACGCCGCGGCGTCGTTGGCAGGCAGCCCGCCGGACAAGACCGGTTGGACGGCGTTCCGCATGGCGCTGCCGTCGTTCGTGGTGCCGTTCTTCTTCGCGCTCAACCCGGCGCTGCTGATGCAGGGGTCGTTCTTCGAGATCCTGCACTCGGGTTTCACGGCCGCGATCGGTATCTGGCTCTTCAGCATCGCCGTCATGGGCACCTTCAACGGTCGGATGCCGTGGTGGGGTAGGCTCGTACTGCTCGCGGGATCGGTGCTTCTGATGGTCGGCGGCTGGGCCACGGACCTCGCCGGACTGGCGCTGGGGGCGATCGTCCTGGCTCCGCGGTGGGGCAAGCGTCCGAGCGTGGGCGGTGCCGCGCCCGCAACCGAGGGTGGGGCCGGCGAGCGCTCAGGGAACGAAGGCATGGCTCGGAACGCTGGCGCCACGGTGGTCCCGGGGGCCGAGCCAGGACCAGGGACCGCCGATCCGACCGTTCGCAACTAGGAGCACGAAACGCCGATGTCGACGTCCGCCAAGAGTGCCACCGATACGACGACCGAACGGGCCGCCGACGCGTCCGGCGGAACGCACACGGCACCGCCCAACCGAAGCTCGGCCGACCAAGCGTACGACCGCCTCAAGCGCGGCATCCTCGACGGCGAGTACCTGCCGTCGCAACGCCTGGTGGAGTCGAAGCTCGCGGACGCACTGGGGGTCAGCCGCCACAACGTGCGCGTGGCGCTCGACCGCCTGCAATCCGACGGTCTGGTGGTGCTGGAACCCAACCGCGGCGCGTCCGTCGCGACACTCACGCTCGCACAGGCGCTCGACGTACTGCAGGCGCGGGAGGCGCTGGAAGTCGGCGTCGCGCGGCTCGCCGCCGAGCGCATCTCCGCTGACGATCTGCGCACGCTGCAGGGCCTCGTGGCCACCATGCGCCATGCGCTCGAAGGCGGCGAGTACGACAAGTACTCGGCCACCAACCAGGCGTTCCACCGCACCATCTACCGCGCCAGCGAGAACGAGACGCTCCCCGACCTGATCGAACAGACGAAGCTACGCTTGGCCCGCCTGCAACTTCGCACCATCCTCATCCCAGGCCGGGGCGAACGGTCGCTGGCCGAGCACGAAGCGATCTTGGCCGCGATGGAAGCAGGTGACCCCGACGCCGCCGAACGCGCGCTGCGAGCACACATGGGCAACCTGCGCCAGGCGATCGAGAAGGCGTGGGCGCTGCTGCGGCTGTAGTCGAACCGCGCGCGGCGTCAGGGCGCCGTCGTGAAGTCACGCAGTTCGGTGGACGCGATGGCGCCGTCCGGGCCGAACCCGCGTCCACCTAGGTCGGTCGCCATCATGTCCAGGGCGAGGATGGAGGTCGGGTAGCCGGTTCGGGTGGCGTCTTCCACGCCCGTCGCCGGCACGCGCAGTGCGTACCACTCGTAGGCCGTCGCGCCCGGCAACGGGATGCCGTACGCTGCGCCGTCCGGCATCGTGACGCTCGTTGCCGCCGTGGTCCTGGCGAACGTCGGCGCGCCGCCGACTCCGTCCCAGACGTACGTCAGGACGCTCGGCGCGGGCGACGTCAGCGTGAACGCGGTGCTGGTGTCGATGCCCACGGCGGCGTCGTCGGGGGTGACCGGGGTGGGCGACGCAGGAACCGTCAAGGTGCCGGCGTCGGCGCCGGTGCCGGCCTTCCATGCCCACCGGCGAGGGATCCCGACCACGGCCGCAACGTCGTACGAGACGCCCGGGATCATGGGCATCGGCATGGCGAAGGTGTCGGCGCCGCTGCCGTCTTGGAACAGCGGCACGGTGAGGTACGGGCCGAACCGGAGACCGGCGTAGATCCGGTCCGGCGATCCGCCGCCCTCCACCACCACGTCGCCCTGGAGCGTAACGGAGGGAACGTCCGCCAGCGCGAGGTCGACCACGGCAGCGTCGCCGTCCGACAACACGACGTCGGCGCTGGCGTAGCCGGTGTACGCCGCGGGCTGGTCGCCCGCGCCGTTCCAGGCGAACGCCAGGACGTGAAGGCGCGCCGTGAGCGTGCCCAAGGAGGGCCAGATCACCTGCATGTCGTAGCCGTCCTCCCCGGCGGCGAGTGCTTGGCAGGCGTAGACGACCCTGTCGATGCCTTCGAGGCAGACGCGGGCGGCGTGGTTGGCGGGCAGGGGAACCGCCGTACCCGTCAGCGTTCCGGACAGGTTCGCGACGTCTGCCAGGAACACGCCCGAGAAGCCGGTAACGGGTTCCAGTAACGGATCGCTCGCGGTGAGCCCCTCGAAGACGTGCACCCAGTCGGTGCCTTGGTCGCCATGGAGTGTCAGGTCGTAAGGTACGGCCAAGCCGTCGAAAGAGAAGGTGCCGTCGTTCGCGGTGGTGGTCGAGCCGGTCGGCCCCACCACCTCGATCCCACCCCAAGGTTCGCCGTTGGCCAGCACCACGGTCCCACTGACGTCGAGACTCGAGATGGTGAGCTCGAAGGTCGTATCTGCTGCAAGCCCGGCGCCGACCGCGAAGACCGTCACCTGGTGCGTGCCATCGACGGCCGCGGCGTCGACGCTCACGCTCAACGAACTCGTGAGCGCTGCCCCGGTCAGGGTGTCAGGCGTGAAGGTAGCGTCGACGTGCTCGGGCAGCCCAGCGATGGTCAGCTGCACGTCGCCGGACGCTCCGCCGCCGCGCGTCAGTGTCACCATCACCTCGCCAGCGGCGCCGCGCACGACGTCCACGGTGGCGGTGTCAATGGCCACGGCGAGGGACGGCGCGGGCGCGCAGGCGACGAGGGACGCGCCGAGCGTCCCGAC